>NZ_JAMXBK010000012.1:0-74005 GCF_023913815.1 Pseudarthrobacter cellobiosi | reverse complement strand
GGAACATCATTACGGTCGAGAGCCCCCCAACCACCAGGTTGGGGGGCTCTCCCACGTTAACCACTAAAACCAAAACACCACCCCAGGACCACAAACACCCGCCCGCC
Organism: Pseudarthrobacter cellobiosi; assembly: GCF_023913815.1. NCBI lineage: Bacteria > Bacillati > Actinomycetota > Actinomycetes > Micrococcales > Micrococcaceae > Pseudarthrobacter > Pseudarthrobacter cellobiosi. The sequence continues at coordinate 73,898 of NZ_JAMXBK010000012.1, read as the reverse complement.
GGGATACTCACGCAGTACCCGCAGCGAAAACCCGGACCCGCTCCCACTCCCTGCAGTGAGTAACTGGACCCCTCTCTCCACTTCCTGCAGTGAATTTGGACACGCTCACCCACTACCCGCAGCGTGCTGCGCACCCCAGGCACCCCGCCGCCGTCGGAAACCGCACCCCGAACACAGACCACTGCGAGAGCGTCACCCCGAAATGCGCAGGAAGTGCGAGAGCGTCACCTGGGGGAATGCTGGAGCCGCGTAGAGTTGGCGTCCATGGATAACCTTTTCAGCCACGCGGACGACGCCCTCCCCGCTTCAGTTGAGCCCGCAGAGAACCTCGAACCTGTCATCTGCACTGTCATAGTGCCGGGTTCGGTGGCGCAGGCGTTCGCTGGCTTCACGGATCACACGCACTTGTGGTGGCCACTGGATTCACACGGTGTGTACGGGGCAGGATCATACGTTGAGTTTGAAGAGAACCTCATCGTGGAAACGGCTGACGACGGCAGGACCGCGGTCTGGGGCTCCATAGATGACTGGCAGCCGCCGCTTTCCTTCCACGCGTCCTGGCATCCCGGGACCACCGCTATCTGGTCCACCGAGCTGCGAGTCGCGTTCAGGGCCGTGGAATCCGGGACCGAACTGCGCCTGGTCCACAACGGCTGGGAAGGTGCGGAGGATCCTGCCGCAGCGCGCGCCGACTATGCTGCCGGCTGGCCGAAGGTGCTGGACCGCTTCGTGAGGTTCATGGGCGGGGTAGGCCTGACGGCCGGCCCTGAATAGCAGCTTCTTGGGACGGACCCAGCTCAGAATGGGCCAAGGGGCACGGTCAGGCCGGCGGGACGGCCGTGCTGTTCCGGACGAGGAACTCCGTAGGGTACTCCCGGTCGGTGGCCGCTGCTGACGGTGGCGTGCCCTTGGCAGGCCGCTTCGCGCCGGCGTCGAGCGTTTCCAACAGCATGCGGGCCGCCAAAGCGCCTTGGCCGCGCGCATCCTGGTTGATGGTGGTCAGCCCAAAGACCTCGCCCAGTTCGTGCCCGTCCATGCCGACCACGGAGAGATCCTGCGGCACGCGCAGGCCGAAATCGCGGGCGGCGAGGATGGCCCCGATCGCCATCTCATCGGAGGCGGCAAAAACTGCAGTAGGCCGCCCGGCCGTGGAGGCCAGGAGATTGCGGGCACTCACGTAGGCGCCCTGGATGGTGAAGTCCGCGGACACTACCCATTCGGGGTGGACAGCATGCCCGGCAGCGTGCATGGCTGCCTCAAAGCCGGCGCGGCGTATCCCGGGGAGTTTGAAGTCCTGGTTCAGTTCGGCATCGCCGGTGATGTGTGCGATCCGGGTGTGGCCCAGCCCGAGGAGGTGCTCGGTGGCTGTCCTGGCGAGGCGGGCATCATCAATCCTGATGGTGGACGCGCCGGCCAGGGCGCCGCCGATGCCGACGATCGGACGGTGGATGGCCAGGAGCTGTTTGATTTCGGACTCGCTCAGGACCAGAGCAACGGCGATGACCGCATCCAGCCGCTTACGGAGCAGGAAATCGTTCAGGACGCTGCGTCGGCGTTCCGGCCGGTCGCCCACGTTGTACAGGGTGAGGTCGTAGCCCGCGTCGAGCAAGGTGCCGGACACGCCCTCCACCACGGATGAAAAGTACCAGCGGTGGATGGACGGGACCACCAGCCCCACGTTGTGGTTACGGCCTGAGGCCAGGCTGGATGCATGGTAGGACGGGACGAAGCCCAGTTCGTCGGCCGCTGCCTTTGCCAGCTGCCGGCTCTTGGCCGACACATTCGCTTTGCCGCTGAGCGCCCGCGACACAGTGGCGATCGACAGCCCGGCGCGGTCGGCAACGTCCTTGATGCCCGCAAGTCCCACTACTCTGCGTCGCCTCCGCCAATCCGCAGCCACGCCGTTTCCCCGGAAGCCAGGAAGCGGGCTGCGCCCGAGCCGGAGCCGAACTCAGAGTCAGAGCCGGCGCTGCGGACGAGGACGCTGCCTGCCGGCATCTCCAGCGGTTCGTGGTTGAGGTTCATGAGCACCAGCGTATCGCCGTTCAGGTACGCCAGGGACGAACCGCTGCACCAGTCCTCGGCCCAAGCCAGTGACCCGCGGCCCAAACCCAGTTCGCGGCGCAGCGCCAGCATGTTCCGGTACAGGGAAAGATGCGACGACGGCGATGCGGCCTGTGCGTCCCGTGCCAGGTCCGTAAAGCTCGACGGCAAGGGAAGCCAGGGATCCTGGCCGGAGCCAAAGCCCAGGTGCCGTTCTGTGCTGCGCCACGGGAGGGGAACCCGGCAGCCGTCGCGGCCCAGCCGGGCCCCTCCGGTGCGTGCGAACGTGGGATCCTGCCGCAGGTGCTCCGGAATATCGATGCCGTCCGGCAGCCCAAGCTCCTCACCCTGGTACAGGTAGGCGGCGCCGGGCAGTCCCAGCATAAACAGGGAGGCGGCGGCTGCACGCCGGCGGCCCAGGGCTGTATCCGGCTGCGGATCGGCCGCGCCGATGCCGTCGCCATCGCGCGGACCGGACCCGTTGTAACCAAAGCGGCTGGAATGACGGACCACGTCGTGGTTGGAGAGCACCCAGGTGCTGGGGGCTCCTACTGCGTCCAGGGCAGTCAGCGAGTCCGTAATAGCACTGCGCATCCGGTATACGTCCAGCCCGGCGTGCAGGTAGGGGAAGTTGAAGGCCTGGTGCATTTCATCGGACCGGACCCAGTCGGCGAGGCGGGGGAGTGGGTCTACGTTGGCTTCGGCACACAGAATGCGGTCCGGCCCGTACCCGTCCAGGATCAGGCGCCAGGCCCGGAAGATGTCGTGCAGGGCCGGCTGGCCGAACATCGGAGCCTCGTGGCCGGGGAAGCCGTCCGAGCTGCCGCCGTCGGCCCGGCCGCCCCAGGCCGGCAGGCCAGGGGCCTTGACCAAAGCGTGGGCGACGTCCACCCGGAAGCCGGAGACGCCGCGGTCCAGCCAGAAACGGAGCACCCGCTCAAATTCGGCGTGCACGGCCGGGTTGTCCCAGTTGAAGTCCGGCTGGGAGGAATCAAACAGGTGCAGGTACCACTGGTCCGGTTGGCCGTCCGGCCCCGTGACCCGGGTCCAGGCCGGACCGCCGAAGTGGGACTGCCAGTTGTTGGGCGGTTCGTGGCCTTCCGGCCCGGTCCCGTCCCGGAAGATGAACATGTCGCGTTCCGGGCTCCCTGCAGGGGAGGTGAGGGCTGCCTGGAACGCCACGTGCTGGTCCGAGCAGTGGTTGGGAACCAGGTCCACGATGACCCGCAGCCCCAGACGGTTGGCCTCGGCAATCATGACGTCGAAGTCACCCAGGGTGCCGAAGATCGGATCCACGTCGCAGTAATCGCTGACGTCATAGCCGGCATCGCGCTGCGGGGATTTGTAGAAGGGGGACAGCCAGACGGCGTCCACATCCAGCTCGGCCAGTTGCGGAAGTTCCGCAGTAATCCCGGCGAGATCGCCGATGCCGTCGCCGTTGAGGTCCCGGAAGGACCGCGGGTACACCTGGTAGATGACGGCCGAGCGCCACCAGCCGGGGGCGTTGTCGGCATCGTGGATAAGGGACAGCCGGCCCATCAGTGGGGCGGTGGCGGTAAACGCTGTATCTACAGACATGGAGGACAGCTTAGACCCTAAGCTGCGGGAAACTGCAAACGTTTCCACCAGAAAATTTATATGTCTACTGATGGGTAGGATACGGACAATCCGCCGGTGCTGGAAACGCTTACAGCCGCTCCTGGGATGGCGGGCCGATGGGTGCCACCGTCCTAGACTGGGGAGAACGACAACGACGACGGAACGGGAGACTGCGTGGGCAGCTTGGTTGAAGAGCTGGTGGGCGCCCTCGGGTCAGGGCAGGTCAGTACCGAAGAGGAGCTGCTCGCGAGATATGCCGTGGACCAGGCCCCCATCCTGGACTTCCAGCTCCCCGAAGCGGTGGTCTTCGCCGGGTCTGTGGCGGATGTGCAGGCCGCAGTCAGGCTGTGTGCGGCCCTCAACGTCGCCGTTGTGGCCCGCGGAGCCGGAACAGGCGTGTCCGGCGGCGCGCACGCGAGCAGGAATTGCGTAGTCCTGTCCCTGGAACGGATGAACCGCATTCTTGACCTCAACCCGGACGACGAGACCGCCGTCGTCGAACCCGGCGTGGTCAACGCCTCCCTCAACGAGGCCGCCGCAGTGCATGGCCTGATGTACGCGCCGGATCCGGCGAGCTTCCGTTCCTCCACGATCGGCGGCAACATTGCCACGAATGCCGGGGGACTGCGCTGCGCCAAGTACGGCGTTACCCGGGACTCGGTGCTGGCGCTGGATGTGGTGCTGGCCGATGGGTCCCTCATCCACACCGGCCACCAGACGTTCAAAGGCGTTGCGGGCTACGACCTGACGGGGCTGTTTGTCGGCTCTGAGGGCACTCTGGGGATCGTGGTGGGGGCTACCGTCAGGCTCAAGTACCTGCCCCGTGACGTGCACACCATCGCCGCGTTCTACCCGGACTTCAGGCAGGCCGCTGCAGGTGTCCTGGCGGTGGGCCGGGCCCGCGTGCAGCCAGCCATCATGGAACTGCTCGACGGCGGGACGCTGGCCCAGCTGGACGACCTCCACGGATCCGACCTGAGCTCCCGTGGGCGTTCGCTGCTCCTGATCCAGACTGACGGGTTCGGGGCAGCGGCGGAGGCCGACGTCGTGCGTTCCGTTCTCGCGGCCGGCGGGGCAACGGTGAGCACGGAATCCACGGCGGAAGCCGAGCAGCTCGTGGAGCTCCGCCGGAACAGCCGGGGCGTGGAGGTGGACGACGAATACCGCGTAGGCGAGGACGTGGCTGTGCCGCGCTCACGCCTGGTGGATTACGTGGCGGCGCTGGAAGACCTCGCGGCAACGCACGGCGTGAGCCTCAAGGTGGTGGCTCACGCGGGAGATGGCAACCTGCACCCCACGTTCTGGATCGACCGCCAGGACAGCGCCGTGGACGCTGACGCCATGGGCCGGCTGAACCTTGCCCTGGACGCATCCATCGACGCTGCGCTCCAAATGGGCGGCACCATCACCGGGGAACACGGGATCGGGCAGTACAAACTGCGCTGGTTGGGCCTGGAGCAGTCGGAACCCGTCAGGGAGCTCCAGCGCAGGATTAAGGAACTCTTTGACCCGGCCGGCATCCTGAATCCGGGGAAAGCCATCTAAAGGCCGCCGCCCGCCGCGAAACTAGGTAGCAGCAAGTGTCGTTTTGACCGCTCATAACGACAGTTACCGCTACCTAGTTGGGGCTGTGTTAACACAACCGTGCTGCCACCGCGGCAGGCCCATGGTCCGCGTCAGTCGTCGACGTCCGGGTACTCTTCGATGGATTCGTCGGCACCATAGCGGGACTCCTCGGTTTCCACTTCGAGGATCTTCAGCATTGCCGTGTCCGGGTTAAGCATGATGGCGGCCTCGTCCCGGCGGTGGCGCAGAACGGACTCGATGTAGGACTGCACGGCCTCGGCGAGCGGAATGTGGCGGGCCTGCTCCTCGGACATGTACCAGCGGTGTTCCAGCACCTCGTGGACTGCCTCCGCCGGCTCAAGCTTGCGGGACAGGTCTCGGGGGATCGAGCGCACGATGGGTTCGAAGACCTGGCTGACCCAGAGGTGCGCGCTGTACTCCTCGTCCATCTCAGGGTTGTTGTCCGCCCGGAAGGAGTCCATGTCATTGAGCAGGCGCCGGGCCTGGTTTTCCTGGGCGTCCAGTCCGGTCAGCCGCAGCAGCCGGCGCTGGTGATGTCCGGCGTCGACCACCTTGGGCTGGAGCTGGATGGTGGAGCCGTTCTGGGTGGTCTTGATGGCGTATTCCTCGACGTCGAACCCGAGCTCGTTGAGCTTCCGGATCCGGGCGGCCACGCGCCAGCGTTCGCCGATCTCGAAGGATTCCTTCTCGGTCAGTTCCGTCCACAGGCGCCGGTAGCTCTCCATGATGAGTTCACTGGTGGCCACCGGGTCCACCTTCTCCTCGATGAGGCCGCCGTCCAGGAGGTCCATCAGCTCGCCGGCGATGTTGACCCGGGCAATCTCGAGATCGTATTCGCGCTGGCCGGTGGAAAGATCCGGATACAGCTCGCCAGTTTCGGCGTCCACTAGGTAGGCCGCGAACGCGCCCGCGTCACGGCGGAAGAGCGTATTGGAGAGCGAGACGTCGCCCCAGTAGAAGCCGATGAGGTGCAGCCGGACCATCAGCAGGGCCTGGGCGTCGATGAGCCGGGTCAGAGTGTCCTTACGGAGCATCTGGGAGAACAGGGCCCGGTACGGCATGGAGAACTTCAGGTGGCGGGTGACCAGCACGGGGTTCAGCGGCCGCCCATCCAGGGTGGTCCGCCCGGTGATGACTGCTACCGGGACAACACACGGGACGTCCAGGCGGGCCAGCTTGCGGAGCATGTGGTACTCGTGGCGGGCCACATGCTCGGACGTTTCCTTGATGGCGATGACGGAGCCGCCCAGGTGCGCGAAACGCACGATATGCCGCGATATGCCGCGGGGGAGCGCTGCCAGGTTCTCAGCCGGCCAATCCTCCAGGGCGATGTGCCAGGGCAGGTCCAGGAGTTCGGGATCCGCGGACGCCGCAGTGATGTTCAGCGAGCTGGAAGCGGCAAGTACCTTGTCATCCTTGGCGCTCGCTGCCTCGAACCGCGGCAGTTTGCCGACCTGCGCGTAGTCCGTGGGCTCGTCGTGCCACTGTGCACTGTTTTCGTCGGTCATGGATCAATTCTTTCCTACAGAGGGGCGGCTGCCTAAACAGGGCTTAAACGCCGACGGCGGCCCGTCCAGTGAGGAGGGCCGCCGTCGGTTTGTCAGTGTTCTCCGGGGTTTCGACAAGCTCAACCACCGGAGCTGGGGATTAGTCGCCCAGGCGCAGACCGGTCTTGGTGTCGAACAGGTGCACGTGGCCCGACTGCGGACGGACGTAGATGGTATCGCCCTTCAGCGGGGGGCGGCGGCCGTCGACGCGTGCCACGATGTCGTGGTCCTTGCCGTCCAGCGTCGTGTGGCCGTAGACGTACGCGTCGGCACCGAGTTCTTCAACAACGTCGACCTCGACCTGGAGACCCTCACCATGAGAGGCCTGCTCAAGGTCCTCGGGGCGGCTGCCCAGGGTGACGGTGCTGCCGTGGGCCTCTTCGAGGATGTTGCGCGGCACGGGGTAAACCGTTCCGCCGAACTGGACGCCGCCGTCGACCACGGGCAGTTCGAGCAGGTTCATGGCGGGGGAGCCGATGAAGCCGGCAACGAAGACGTTCTTGGGCTTGTCGTAGAGGTTGCGCGGGGTGTCAACCTGCATCAGCAGGCCGTCCTTCAGCACAGCCACGCGGTCACCCATGGTCATGGCCTCGACCTGGTCGTGGGTGACGTAAACGGTGGTGACGCCGAGGCGGCGGGTCAGGGATGCGATCTGCGTACGCGTCTGGACACGGAGCTTGGCGTCCAGGTTGGAAAGCGGCTCATCCATGAGGAACACCTGCGGGTTACGCACAATGGCGCGGCCCATGGCAACACGCTGGCGCTGGCCACCGGAGAGTGCCTTCGGCTTGCGGTCCAGGTACGGCTCGAGGTCAAGAAGCTTGGCGGCTTCACGGACACGCTCGGCGCGCTCTTCCTTGGAAACGCCCGCGATCTTCAGCGCGAAGCCCATGTTGTCTGCAACCGTCATGTGCGGGTACAGCGCGTAGTTCTGGAAAACCATCGCGATGTCGCGGTCCTTCGGCGGAACATCGGTGACATCGCGGTCGCCAATAAGAATCCGGCCGGCGTTGACGTCCTCAAGGCCTGCGAGCATGCGCAGGGAAGTGGACTTACCGCAACCGGAGGGTCCTACGAGGACCAGAAATTCGCCATCGGCGATTTCAATGTTGAGCTTGTCAACAGCGGGCTTCTCTGTGCCCGGGTACAGACGCGTAGCGTTATCAAAAGTAACTGTAGCCACAGTTATCAATCCCTTCACCGGCAGGTACGTGCCGGACGATCCGTTGTGAATGGTTCATGTAATTCAGTTATCCACGGCATTGCAGCCGTGTACTCCCCGGCCGAAGCCGAGGAGTATCACGTGACGCCGCACGGTTCCTGTGCGCCACATCACAACCAAGAGTATGTCAGACGATTGGCGTATTGGTGCAAATGTTACGGAGGTCACATGTGAGGTTGGACATGTTCCCGACGTTCAGTCAGTGCCGGGCTCTTCTTCGGCCACCACCAGGCTCCGTTCCTGCAGGAGTGCTTCGAGAAGTTCTGCCACGTGGGCCGGCGCTTCCACCCGGAACTCGGCCTGGGTGAAGTCCAGGCCCACCTTGACGCCCACATCGCCGGACTCCAGGCGTGCCAGGGCGTCCTCGTCCGTGACGTCGTCGCCGGCGAAGAGGACTGCAGTGGCCCCGGTGATCTGGCGCAGGAACGTCAGGCCCTCGCCCTTGGAGGCGTTGACTACCGATGTTTCCAGGACGCGTTTGCCGTTCTTCAGGAAAACGCCCTTGCGGTCCTGGAGAACGGAACGGGCCGCAGCCACCGCGTCCTCGGCAACATCGTCCGTGGCCAGCCGGGTATGCAGGACTACGCCTGCGGGCTTGTCTTCGAGGAGCGTGCCCGGTGCCCGCTCAACGATTTCTTCGAGGACACCGCGGACTTCGGCCAGCAACAGGCGCTGGGCTTCATCGAGTGTCAGCTCCGCGGAGCCGGGGCCCAGCCACGCCTCGGCGCCATGGCTGCCGATCAGCAGCGTGTCCACCGGGGGCGAGGCTGCCGCGCGCAGGCTGGCGAGGGCCCGTCCCGAGATGAGTGCCGTCGTCGTGCGTGGAAGGGCGGCGAGCCCGGCGAAAGCGGCGGCCGAGCGCGGAAGCGGGCGGGCGTCGTCGGCGCGGTCAACCAGAGGGGAAATAGTGCCGTCGAAGTCCATGGCCACCAGCAGGTGCTCCGTCTGGGCGATGCGCCGGGCGGCCTGCCGGAGTTCGGGGGACAAGGTGAGCGGGCCCTTGGCGGGCCGGGCGTCAGGAGTCATCGCGGACAACTTTCTCGTTCAGGGCGGCCAGGAAGTCGGCTGACCAGTGGTCGACGTCGTGCTCCAGGATCTGCTTGCGCATGGACCGCATGCGGCGGGCGGCGTCTTTGGGAGGCAAATCGACGGCCCGCATGATGGTGTCCTTGAGACCGTCGATATCGTGCGGGTTCATCAGCAGCGCCTGCTTAAGCTGGTCCGCGGCGCCGGCGAACTCGCTGAGGACCAGGGCGCCGTCGTTGTCCTTGCGGGCAGTGACGTATTCCTTGGCCACGAGGTTCATGCCGTCACGCAGTGCCGTGACGAGCATGACGTCGGCGGCGAGGTACAGCGCCACCATCTCCTCCACGGGGTAGCTGTGGTGCAGGTAGCGGACGGCCGTGTTCTGGATGGTGTCGTAGGTGCCGTTGATGTGGCCGACGGTGCCTTCGATTTCCTCGCGCAGGAGGCGGTACTGCTCAACCCGTTCGCGGCTGGGGCTGGCAACCTGGATCAGCGTTGCGTCGCCGACCGTCAGCTTTCCTTCGTTCAGGAGTTCCTCAAAGGCCTTGAGCCGGTGCCGGATGCCCTTGGTGTAATCGAGCCGGTCCACGCCCAGGAGTATGGTCTTGGGGTTGCCGAGGTCCTGGCGGATCTGGCGTGCACGCTCGATGATCTCGGGGTTGTGGGCCAGTTCGCTGATCTGGGCCACGTCGATGGAGATGGGGAAGGCCTGGGCCCTGGCGATGTGCGTGATCTCGCCGTCCTTACCCTTTACGTGCACCTGCTGCTGCTTGACGCTGGCGCCGAGAAACCGGCGGGCGGAGCGCATGAAGTTGCCGGCGTCGCTGGGGCGCTGGAAGCCCACCAGGTCTGCACCCATCAGGCCGTCAATGATGGCATGCCGCCACGGCAGCTGGGCGAAGATTTCCGGCGGGGGGAAGGGGATGTGGTTGAAGAACCCGATCCGCAGGTCCGGCCGCGCGTGGCGCAGCAGCCGCGGCACCAGCTGCAGCTGGTAGTCCTGGACCCACACCGTGGCGCCCTGGCCGGCATGGCGTACGACGGCGTCGGCGAACCTTTGGTTGACCCTGCGGTAGGCGTCCCACCAGGTTCGGTGGAACTCCGGCGGGGCGATGACGTCGTGGTAGAGGGGCCACAGGGTGGCGTTGGAGAAACCCTCGTAGTAGAGCTCAACGTCGTCGTTGCTCAGCTGCACAGGGACCAGGTCCATGCCGCCGTGGCTGAAAGGCTCGACGGTTTCGTCAGGGGCGCCGTGCCAACCCACCCACGCGCCGTCTGTCTTGGTCATCATGGGTGCGAGGGCAGTCACCAGGCCGCCGGGGGAGCGGCGCCAGCCGGAGCCATCGTCGCCGCTCTCACCTGGCGCGCAGCGGTCAACGGGTAGCCTGTTGGAGACAACCATGAAATCGTACGTGGCAGCCGTGCTGTGGCTGGTCGCGGCGGCGCCGGTTGCAGGTACAGCTGTTGGTTTTTCTTGGACGGGTGTTTGCATTGCGGCCCCCTGGGGTTGCTTGTGCCTTTAAGCCACCTTAATAGGATGGAATCTTCGGGGCTATTCGTCCGTTGGTTATTCGGGCGGAATAGTTGAAAGCGCAAGCTCTCAGGTTTGTCCCCTAAAATGGTGGAGTCGCCACAGAGTGGTCCCCCTATGTCGATCGACCCAAGGAACACATGAGCCCCGCAAATGAAATACGCAAGTCCAAGGCTGAGCGAACCTCGGAGGCGCGCGAGAAGGCCCGCCTGATCCGTGAGGTGCAGCTGAAGAAGGACAAGCGCAACAAGCTGCTGATCGGCTGGGGCATTGTGGTGGCCGTGGTGGCCATCCTGGTGGTGGTCGGGCTGGTGGTGACCACAACGATGCGGCAGAACGCCCCGATCGCTGACCAGGGGCCGACGCCGGCCAACGGCAACGTCAACGGTGGCATCACCTTGCTGGCCAATACCGACGTCGCGAAGCTGGAAGCGGCCACCGTTGACGCAGCCTCCGTGGGGGAGCCCCCGAAAACCGCGCCGGCGTCGGTTGTGGCGCCGGGCGCCGAAGCTGAGGCAGGCAAGCCGGTCAAGGTGGTCCTGTACGTTGACTTCATCTGCCCGGTTTGCAAGAACTTCGAAACACAGTACAACGAGCAGCTGACGGCGCTGCGCAACGAGGGCAAAATCTCGGTGGAATACCGGGCACTCGGGTTCCTGGACAACCGGTCCTCCACGAACTACTCCTCCCGTGCAGCCAACGCTGCCGCGTGTGTTGTGAATGAGTCCCCGGAGAAGTACGCGGAGTTTGTGGACTCGCTGTTCGCCAACCAGCCTGCCGAAGGTACCGCCGGTCTTTCCGACGACAGGCTCAAGACCATGGCCACGGACATCGGCGCCAAGAACATTGACACCTGCATCGACGAGAAGACCTACCGTCCGTACGTGAAGTTCACAACCAAGCAGGCCGCGGCGATCGGCGTCACCGGCACGCCTACGGTGTTTGTGGACGGCCAGCAGTGGGGCAAGGGTGCCAGTGCGCAGACCCCGTTCCCTGACTTCCTGCAGGCAGCGATCACCGCGAAGGGCTAAAGTCCTTCGACTCAGAGGACCTGCTTCCGGATCGATTCCGGAAGCGGGTCCTTCTTTTGCTCCGGGTTGCCCGCCGCCTGAGGTTTTTACGAGCGGGCGGACTTGGGCTAACCTTATCTAGCGCCTTGCGGCGCACGCCTCCTTAGCTCAGTTGGCCAGAGCACCGCTCTTGTAAAGCGGGGGTCGTCGGTTCGACTCCGACAGGAGGCTCCGATTGTGGCTTTGACCTGCGGTTTTACTCTGGGGCCCATGACGCGCAGGACCAGATTTTGGGCAGGATCTGGGGAATTTGCGTCGGTTCCAATCCGTCCACACGGCTAGTAAATGGCCCTGACCTGCAGTCTTACTCCGAATGCCTCTTACGCGCCGTCGCAAATTCCAGGAGGGAAGTAAGGGGCGCATCTTCGGTTTGAATCCTCCTGCTGACCCAACAGGCCGCTGACCTGCAGGGTTACTACCGTTGGCGGCCCAGAAGAGGCCAGTTCCGCTCAGTACTCACCTCTTACTCACCCTAATCAGCGTCGACGGCGCAGCTGAAGGCATCATCCATGTGCTATCCATAGGCCTCACGCCACGTCCTTCATCTTCGCGGCAAACTTCTGCGCGAACTCCTGGGCAACGGATTCATGGACGATGAAGCGGTTGGCCGCGGTGCAGGCCTCGCCCATGTTGCGCAGCTTGGCGAGCATCAGGAGGTCGGTTTCTTCCAGCAGGTCATAGGTGGGGCGGGGCCGGCCGTACCCGATTGGTCCGACGTATGAGGGGGAGTCGAAGGGGACCGTGCCTTGGGTGCGCCATTCTGCGGCTACAGGGATGTGATGCCTTTCCAGCCATTGCGTGAGCTGGTCTGCTGCCGCCTGGGTCCAGTCGTTGCCACCGGTGACGAACAGCGGCTTGCTTGACTTCATGAGCGCTTCGGCGACCGCAGCCGAATCTACGGTTGTCATTCCGCCGGTGGCCACGGGAATGACCGGATGCAGTTCCGGATTGATGTGCTCGCGGATCACGTCTTCGGGAAGACCGACGACGACAGGCCCGGGCCGACCGTTCATGGCTGAGAACATTGCTTCAGCGACGATTTCGGAGGCGCGTTCGGCGTGGTCGAGCACCATGACCCGTTTGGCGCCAGTGTCGAACCACGCCTTGATGTCGAACTCCTGGAAGGCCTCCCGGTCCCTGTGAGCGAACGGGATCAGGCCCACGAAGAGCACGAGGGGAGTGGAGTCCTGCCAGGCAGTGTGCAGACCGACGTGGGCATTGGCGGCACCCGGGCCCCGGGTCACCATCGCGACTCCCGGCGTCTGTTTCATCTTGCCGTCGGCTTCGGCCATGTAGGTGGCCCCGCCTTCATGCCTGCAGACGATCGTGTCTATGGACGAATCGTGGAGGCCGTCCAGGAGGTCAAGGAAACTCTCGCCGGGAACGACGTAGGTGCGCTTGACGCCATGGGCGACCAGCGAATCGACAATGATGTGCCCGGCAGACTTGGTCAGCTGGGGCGCGGGAACCTCCCCTGAGCCAGCCCTCGCCGTTCCGGCATGCCGGCCCGCTGACGCGGGCGACCCCAGGGCTGGAGGAGTGGGTTGGGTGGTCTCGGGTGAAGCTGACTTCATTGTCACTGTTTTTTCTCGTCTCCTAGATTTTGCGGCGTGGTCGCGGTCATCCGTGTGCGGTTAGGTCTGCGCTTCCGCGGCTTGGCCCAAGTTGGATGCGTTCCGGCGCGTTTGCTGGGCGAGGATGTTCACTCGATCGATGGTCAGGCCGGAGATGGCAGCTATCCAAGGGGTGTTCTGGATCCCGGATTCAAGGGCCGTGACAACGAGTGGTTCCTGCAGTCTCAGTAATTCCTCTTGTTCGGCTTTGAGCCTGCCTGTGTGCTCGGCGAGGGCCCGGAGGGTCTTGACGTGGGATTCGGCAGCGGTGCCGGAGTGGGGGAGGTCCTCAAATGCCAACGCGACGGATCGGGCCCTGGCGACGGTTATGCCTGCTGCGGACGCGACTGTCCGAACTGCCACGTCGTCCCAGATCGCCTGCGCGATTTCCTGCTCCATCCGGCTGCGTAGAGCGGTGAGCCTTGCAGATCTGCCGGCTATGGCCTTGCGGTAGGTGAGGAGGCCGCGGGTCAGTCTCTGTTTGTCCCGCTCTGCCCGTTGTTCCGTGGTGCCTTTGCTCCTATAGATGTAACTCATCCCAAGGCTGCCTGAGGGTAGCGGCTTACGTTACTCATGGGTTGTCGTCCGCGTCGGACGCCAGCGCCGTGGGGGGCTGTTGGCAAAGCATCGACGAGTAGAGTCCGTCCGGCACGTCATTGGCATCAGCCCAGACTTCATATCCTTCTGCTGATTCGAAAGTTCCCGGTTGCCGTTGTGGTCCGCGGCCAGCCACAGGATTGTGTCGTCGGGCAGCACGGCATCGACCATTCCGGTGCGGACCAAGTGCCCGTTCCTGTGGATCTCTACTTTCGCCCCGGGGAGGCGGTTCCAGTCATCGCATCGGTAGGACTTCATGGCGGATGCTTCCTCGTTGAGAGACACGCAAGGTCGCGTAGGGACGAACGTTAGGGGTAGCGGCCTAGTCGGTTTCCGGTCCATCGCAGAAGTGGCAGCCGTCGTCACAGCCAACCGGGCCCCCGGGGAACCCCTCCAGTAACTGCTCCTGGCTGCGGAGAGACGATGCTGGCCCACCACCATCAGCCGCAGCGCCAAGGACGCGCCTCGGAATCCGGAAGGCGCTTTGAGGGGCGGGAGGGCTAGTGACTGTCAAGGGAGGCTCCTACTACGGGGTGGGCGTGTTTTGGTTTAGTTGAGCCGGACTCATCCGAGACCAGCGTCCAAGCGACGGTCGCGCCCTTGTACGCCGGCATGATGGTTCCTTCGGTGATAAAGCGTCTGTCCCCGGTTCGGGCAGGCAAGGCCCACCATCCGGTGAGGGGGCAGTGTTCGCCAGTTTGGCTACAGGGGCCTTGTGTGAGTTCTTGCCGGGACGATGCTGTTGGGGGATACGCTTCTTCATTACTGATTCGACCTTTTCCGGGACTAGTGACGGGCTGCCTGCTTGGTGTCCCGTGTCATGACTCCGGCAGAAACGCCACCTGCACCCACGGTGAGAAGAACCAGCCCGGCCCCGAGGCCAAGCGTGGACGTGGCGGTGACTGCGAAGACAACCCCGACAGTCACGAGCAGAAGCATGGTGGCAAAGTAAATTCGCAACATGGTGGGACTTTCAGTTGTCAAGCGTGCGAGGCGCGTCGAATAACGAGGTGGGGAACCGGCCTGGGTGCGGGCCGGGTCGGTTCACTGCCGTGGCAATGGACGGACCCGGCCCTGGTGGTGCTTTGTTCTAGATGAGGGCGCCGGAGAGGTCGTTTGGTGTGCCGAACCGGTGCGCTGTGATGGAGACTGCCTGTTCCTGCAGGAAGGTCAGCAGCTCGACACGGCTGGCGGCGACGACATTGTTGGCATAGATGGCGACGTCGGGCTTTCCGTTGGCGGCTTCGGCTGTTTCGAGGGCGGCGGCCCCGATCAGGCGGATCCGTACTCCCGATTCCGGTCCGGTCTGGGCTGCGTAACGCTTGACCCGTCCGGCCCAGGCCGGAGTATTTTCGACGACCATAACGACCCCGGAGTCCCTGAGAACCCGTGCGACGGCATCAGTGAGCGGCTCTGGAGTGCTGACCGTCAGGGCATTGAGGTCGGGGCGTCCGTTCCAGGCGGTCAGACCGGCCGAGACGACGCGCAGCAGTTCAGCCAGCCCGTGTCCGGAGGTAGGGGCTTCGTAGCGGACGGTTACCGGCAGGGCGCGGTAGCGGAAAATGTTCCGCTCGGCCTGCAGGCCCGAGACGTCGCGGGCTGCACCGAATTCCTTTGTCCATGCCTCGGCGTCCGAAATCAGCGCGGATTCGAGCCAGGTGACATCAGCGGCAGTGATGCTCCCGGCGCTGGCTACGTCAGCAGCTGCGGTCAGGAGTTGCCGGGCCGGTCCGGAGAGCTGGGCCAAGGGGGCAGCCTTAATCGGGGTGTCCTTCCATTCACCGAGGCCGACCAGGTAGTTGGGACCGCCGGCCTTGGTGCCGGCACCGACGGCGGACTTCTTCCAGCCACCGAAGGGCTGGCGCCGCACGATAGCTCCGGTGATGCCACGGTTGATGTAGAGGTTTCCGGCCTGGATGTTGTCCAGCCAGTACTTCAGTTCCTTGGGGTCCAGGGAGTGCAGGCCGGAGGTGAGGCCGTAGTCGATGTCGTTGACGATGCTGACCGCTTCTTCCAGGGTCTCGGCGGTCATGACTCCCAGGATGGGTCCGAAGTATTCGGTTTTGTGGTATTCGCTGCCGCGCTTGATGCCCGTACGCACACCGGGGCTCCAGAGCTTGCCGCTGTCATCGAGTTTGCGCGGTTCGAGTACCCACTGTTCTCCGGCGCCGAGTTTGGTGAGTCCGCCAAACAGCTTCCCGTTGGCCGGTTCGATGACCGGTCCCATTTGGGTTTGTGGGTCAACAGGGTAACCGACTTTCAGGGACCGGGCGGCGTCGATCAGCTGCTGGTTGAAGCGGCGCGATGTCGCGACGGATCCGACGAGGATGACCAGTGATGCGGCCGAGCATTTCTGCCCGGCGTGGCCGAATGCGGACTGCACGACGTCGCGCGCTGCGAGGTCCAGATCGGCACTGGGCGTGACGATAATGGCGTTCTTGCCGCTGGTTTCGGCGAGCAGGGGGAGGTCCTTGCGG
Source organism: Pseudarthrobacter cellobiosi (assembly GCF_023913815.1). Classification (NCBI taxonomy): domain Bacteria; kingdom Bacillati; phylum Actinomycetota; class Actinomycetes; order Micrococcales; family Micrococcaceae; genus Pseudarthrobacter; species Pseudarthrobacter cellobiosi. Next base: position 57,586 of record NZ_JAMXBK010000012.1, on the reverse strand, counting down.
AAGGACCGGAACAGTTCGGCCGTCTCGTACCCGCCGGTGAGGATGAGCCGATCCACGGCGGGGTGGGATACCAGGGCGGTGCCCAGTTCCCGCTTGGCTACCTGGACGTACTGCAGCACGTCGCGGTCAATGCCTGCTTCGTCGAATGCTTCCCAGAGGGCCTCGACCATGACGGCACCGCAGCGACGTGCCTGCCGGGCGGGCTTGATGACGACGGCGGAGCCGGCGGCCAGGCCCGCGAGGACGGAGCCGGCAGGGATGGCCACGGGGAAGTTCCATGGGGGAGTGACGACGGTCAGCTTGGAGGGGATGAACTGTGCGCCGTCGACGGTGTCCAGTTCCTTGGCCAGTTCGGCGTAGTAGTGGGCGAAGTCGATGGCTTCGGACACTTCGGGGTCGCCCTGGTCCAGGGTTTTGCCGCACTCTGATGCCATGACTTCCAGCAGCTGGGCCCGGCGCGCTTCCAGGCGGACGCCCGCCCTGTGCAGGACAGCGGCGCGCTCCGCCCCGGTAAGGGCACCCCAGGTTTTGCCACGGGAAACGGCGGTTTCGATGACGGCTTCGAGTTCGTCCTGGGTGTTCAGTTCAAAGGTGTGGGCCGTTTCTTCGCCCAGAGCCGAGAACGGTACCCTGTTGAGGATGGAACGACCCCAGCTGCGGTTGGCCGGCAGGTCGGGGTCGGTGTCGGCGGTGTTGGCGAAGCTGGCCGTAGGCCCGCCGTAACCTTCGCCGCCGGCTTCGAGCCCCGCCCGGGAGATGGCCTCGGTCAGGGCGGCCTGGGCGTCGAATCGGGTCCGGTCCTGGACACGGTTGGGTCCCGGAACAGTATTGGTGAGGGCCGCGAGGGAGGCAAGGAAGCGTTGCTTTTCGCGTTCGAACAGGGCTTCGTTTTTGTCCAGTTCGAACACGGCGGACATGAAGTTTTCCTGGCTTGCGCCCTCTTCGAGGCGGCGGATCAGGTAGGCGATGGCGACGTCGAACTCCGCCGGGTGCACGACGGGCGTGTAGAGCAGCAGGGATCCTACGTCGCGTTTGACGGCCTCGGCCTGTCCTGTGGCCATGCCCAGGAGCATTTCGAATTCGATGCCGGAGGTGATGCCGCGGGCCTTGCCCAGCAGATGGGCTAGGGCGACGTCGAACAGGTTGTGCCCGGCAACACCGATGCGGACGTTCCGGATCCTTTCGGGCGTCAGGGAGTAATCGATCACGGCCTTGTAGGAGGTGTCGGAATCCTGCTTCGTGCCCCAAGTAGCCAGCGGCCAGCCGTGCAGGTCTGCATCGACCAGTTCCATGGGCAGGTTGGCGCCCTTGACGACCCGGACCTTGATCGGTGCGCCCCCGTTTGCGGTGCGGGCTGCTGCCCAGTCCTGCAGGCCGATCATGGCACCCAAAGCGTCGGGCAGGTAAGCCTGCAGAACGATACCGGCTTCCAGGTTGAGGAACTCGGGCATTTCAAGCAGGCGGGTGAAGACCGCGATGGTCAGGTCGAGGTCTTTGTATTCCTCCATGTCCAGGTTAATGAACTTCCGCGGGGAGGCCGAGGCCGCGAGCCGGTACAGCGGGGCGAGCTTTTCCACGATGTGGCCGACGGCTTCGTCAAAGGCCCAGTGGTTGTGCGGGGCGACGGTGGATGAGACCTTGATGGAGACGTAGTCGACGTCGGGGCGGGCCAGGAGCTTCCGGGTACCCTCAAGCCGGCGTGCCGCTTCACCCTCGCCGAGGATGGCCTCACCGAGCAGGTTTACGTTGAGCCTGATGCCGTCTTTCTTGATCTTGGCAATCGAACGGCCCAGCCTGTCGTCGGTGGCGTCCACGATCAGGTGACTGACCATTTCTCGCAGTACCATGCGGGCGACCGGGATGACGACGCGGGGGACGACGGGTGCGAGGGAGCCGCCTACGGCGACGGCGGACTTCATGTACCAGGGCAGGAAGGAGGGGACTTTCGGGGCCAGGACCTTCAGGTTCCTGGCAGCGACGGCCTTGTCCTCGGGGCGGATAACGCCGTCAACGAAGCCGACCGTAAAGTCCAGGCCCTGCGGGTCCTTCAGAACACCGGCCAGCTGCGCAGCAGCCGCGTCGACGGGAACTTTCGCTCCCTCGGCCAGCCAGCGCCGGACCAATGCCACGGCCTCTTCGGCCAGGTCTCCGGGTTGTACCAGCTTGGCGCTGGTCCCTGCTGTGTTAGTCATTGGGGTACTCCTCGAATGTGAATTTTGTTGGCACTGAGCCGGCTGAGCATCCGGGTTGACCTCTGGGTCACCGGGAGAGAACGGGGGAAAGCCGCAGATCGCGCGCTTCCGGGATTCAGTAGGACAGCCTACGAAAAAGGCGATGTTTACTGCACAATACGATTCAGGGACGACGAGGCGTCCCTAACGGGCAACAGCGTTGCTCTTTGTGGAAGCCTGGACGACAGCTTTGGCAATGACCAGGTCCTCCCAGGACATTCCTGAGCTCTTGAACAGGACGGGCCGGAGGGGGTCCAGGCGTACAACCCCATTGGCAACATCCTTCATGGGGATCAGATCTTCTGCGGTCAAGGTCCCCTCGGCGATGGCCATGATGACGTCTCCTGATTCGCGCAGAGCGGTCGGTACGTCTTCCACGATCACCTGGGCCCGGCCGCATAAGGCAGCATCGACCTCCCGGACGTGCGGTTCATGGGAACCCACTGCAACGACGATGACATCTGTCCGTACAAGGGAGGAATCGAACAGCGGTTCGCTGGCCGATGTTGCACACACGATGACATCGGCTGCAGCAACTGCTTCTGCTGCCGCCGATGAACCGAGAGCGACGACCTCGCCTGCCGCCGATGGCGGCAGGCTGACCCGACCGGGGTTCCGGACGATGTAGGTGACGTTTTCGATTTCCCGGCGTCCCTCCATGACTTCGGTGAGGGTGTCGACATGTCCGACGCCCTGCTGCCCGGCCCCGAAGACAGCCAGCCGCAGCGGTGTGGAACGCTGGGTAAGAACGGGCAGGATTCCAGCGATGGATACCGCGGGTGTGCGGAGGGTCGTTAGCGCCGTCCCGTCCAGGACTGCCTGCGGGGTGAGTGTTTGGGCGTCGAAAATCAGGTAGAGCGCCTGGATGCGGGGCAGGTCCTGGCTGGGATTATTAGGGGCTACCGTAGCCACCTTTACGCCGGCGTAGCCTGCAGCTTCAGCCGGCATGATCAAAAACTGCCCCTCGGTCAGTGGGACGATCCCGCGGGCAGAATCCGCGGCCGGATCCAGTCCCGTAACCAATGCGTCCATGATGGCAGCGGTCGCCTGGGCGGGGCCAAGGAGACTGCGGACTTCTGCTTGCGGAATGAAATTAAGCTGCACGGGCTTCACCGCGCTTCACGCTGGTGGCTGAGCGGGAGGGTCTTGGCAGTGTGATCAAAGCTTCTTACCTGTCTTAGAGGACCACGCTCCGGTGGCCGATGGGATAGTCGCCGGTCGGCGCCCATCAAGTCGGGGGACCTTTGTACGTAGACGAGGGGACTGTGGTGACCAGCTCCTGGTTGCAACAGTTCTGGGCGAACCGTCTCCTCGGCGTAGTAAGGTATTACACCCGATCATAAACGGTGTTAGGCCGTTCCGCCAGTACCAAGCCAATATTCGCGACAAGGCACGGAAAGAATAAGGGGCGGGATTGTGGAGGGGTGGAGTGCACGATTCGCTCACGGCCCCCTTCCTGGAGGCAAGCTCATCAAGCCAGAGGCGTTACGTCTATGGGCCTTAGGCCCGTTATTGAGGGGGCCACACCGTGACTTTTAATACCTGACTGTCCGGCCCGCCATGCCGAGCCGAGCCAACAAGAAGGCTGGCGGCCGCATGCGGCGGCGGTGAAGGAAGTAGCGGATCGCCGTACGAGGCTTCACGCTGAAGAGCCTTGAATCTGGGGGCCGTGAGCTGAGCGCCATGTACGTGACTGGCCCGTGGGGCGAGGATCAGGCTCTATATAGGGGGCCGGGCGGGAATGTGGGGCCGGGGCAGGCGTGGGGCGGAGGTATTTTCCCGATTTACGCACTACATGCCTGCCGACTCCCTCAGCCTGCCTGGGGCTCTTCGATCCGGCCTGCCCATATGCCACGCACGTGACGCATATGACTGCTCATGATTTCGGCTGCACTTTCTGCGTCGCCGGCTTCCATGGCGTCCAGGAGAAGGTCGTGTTCCTTCGTTGATTGCACGAAGACGTCGGTGCCGGCCAGTTGCCCCAGACCAAGGAGCCTGCTTTGGTCCCTCAGGGAGCCGACCATTTCGAGGAGTTTGGGATTTGCCAGTGCCGCAAGAATCGCTAGGTGGAATTCACGGTCCGTGTCCACAAATTCTTCCCATTGTCCCGCTGCGGCAAACGCCTCGGTCCTCCGGGACAAGTGGCGCACAGGGGTGAAATCAGTGATGAGTGACCTTTCAGTGATCTCGCGGACCGATGCCACCTCGAGCATGGCGCGGATCTGGACAATGTCATCGAGTTCCTTGTTGGACGGCTTCCGCACCAGGAATCCTCGGTTGCGCTTAATCTCAATGAGGCCCTCCTTCGCGAGGTCATGCAAGGCCTCGCGAACCGGAGTTATCGAGACATTGAGCCGTTCGGCAACGGCGCCTATAGAGTGCATGGAACCGGGTTCCAAGCGCCCGGAGACGATCTGCGAGCGAATGATGCGCACCGCCTGCTCCCGAAAGCTTTGGGTGCGCACAGCCTCGCCCGAACTCTCATTCCACGCCAGTGCTGTCGCCACGGTTCCTCCTGAAGGACTAATAAGGTTTTAGACCTAATTCTACGCGCACACCCGCGGGCGACCGGATACGCAGACGCCAAGGTGCCCGTGCACAGCGCAGCCTCCCTTAGCCCGGCTTGCAACCTAGTAATTAGGGACGTCGTGGCCGGGCTCGGAGCGACCCAGACGCACGAGTCTAGGGACCAATGTTTCTCCAATGTTTCAATCAAAAAAACTTTTGAGCCAAGTAAGGTATCACACCGTAATGAGTGTTATGCTGGTCGGCAAGAGACATGCGTCACACCCTGACGGATCCCGAACTAGAGGAGTTTCAATGGCTGTTTCCACCCTGCCGAAGCAGATGGTTAGCCTCAGAGGAGTTTCGAAGAGCTACGGAGACAAGGTCGTCTTCAGTTCTGTTGATTTGGACGTCGCCGCCGGCGAAGTCACGGCCATGATCGGGCCAAGCGGCGCGGGCAAGAGCACCCTTCTTCGGTGCATCAACATGCTTGAACGGCCCGACGCCGGCGAGATCACCATCGGCGGGAAAACCATTTCCGCCGGTAAAAGCACTTCGCTCAAGGAGATCGAAGCCCTTCGGCGCAAGGCCGGGATGGTCTTCCAGCATTTCAATCTCTTTCCACACATGTCGGTCCTGCAGAACGTTTCATTTGCCCAGCAGCGGGTTCTGAAGCGCAGCAAGGCAGAGGCCGACAAGCGTTCCCGGGTCCTGCTGGACCGGGTTGGCCTGGCCGATTTCGCGGACTCCTATCCGGCTCGCTGTTCTGGCGGCCAGCAGCAGCGCATTGCCATTGCCAGGGCATTGGCAATGGATCCGGAGGTCATGCTGTTCGACGAACCTACGTCGGCACTCGACCCGGAAGTAGGCCTTGAGGTTCTGGCTGTGATGAAGGAACTGGCCAAGGATGGCATGACCATGATCGTCGTAACTCATGAGATGGCCTTCGCCCGCGACGTATCAGACCGTTTGGTCGTTATGGCTGACGGGGCAATCATCGAACAGGGCGACCCACACAAAATCATGTCCGCCCCCGAGCACCCGCGCACGAAATTGTTCCTGCGCGCCGTCGTGGGACGGTAGCCATGGAACATCTGCAGGCCGTTCTATTAGGCGTCCCCCTGACGCTGCTGATCACCTTCTCGTCCCTTCTCATTGGAGCGATCGGCGGCGTTCCCCTGGTCCTGGGACTGAGATCACGCCAAGTAGTTTTTCGGGTCGTCTGCCGCGGACTCGTTGATCTCCTGCGAGGAATCCCCGCCGTCGTCTGGCTCTTCGTCATCTACTTCGGCGTGAGCATTGGCGCATTCCAGTTCGAAGCGACAACTGCGGCCATCGTCGGGCTGGGTCTGGTGTCGGCCGCTTACATGGCAGAAATCTACCGTGGCGGAATCTCTGCTGTTCACACCGGGCAATGGGAAGCAGGAAGCGCCCTGGGCGTCGGGCGGTGGGCGACATTTAGCCGCATCATTGGCCCCCAGGCCTTTCGGGTTTCCGTTCCGTCTATGACGTCGTACGGAATCAGCCTGATCAAAGATTCCTCGCTCGCCTCGACGATCGGGGTCACCGAAATAGTATTCCTCACCACCCAGGACGCCCGATCCAACGCCGGAGGGCTCACCGTTTATATCATCGCCGCGCTCGTATATCTGGCCCTGAGTATTCCGCTGGCGCTTCTCGCCCGTCGCGTCGACTCCGTCCTCCGGAAAAAGGTTTCCCGATGAACTTCCTAACCGACTGGTCCACCTGGTTCCCCACCCTGCTGGATGGTCTGTCCCTAAGCCTGCAGATCACCGCCATCAGCCTCATCGCAGGCCTCCCGATCGGGCTGCTGCTCGCGCTGATGTCATCCAGCCGCGTACCGGTAGCGCGGGTCACCTCGATTGCCCTGGTGGAGATCGGACGAGGAGCACCCACCCTCGTTGTCCTCCAACTCTTCTACTTCGGACTGCCCAGCGCGGGAATTACACTTTCGTCCTTCGTCGCTGCCTGTATAGCGCTGGCCCTGACCACCGCCGCCTACACCAGCGAAATACTCCGCGCCGGGCTGCAAGCAGTACCGGACGGTGAGACCGAAGCCTGCCAGACACTCGGCGTCTCCCCACTGGACACTCTCCGCTTTGTCGTCCTTCCCCAAGGGTTGAGGATTGCTTTGCCGGCACTGATGGGCTTCGCCATCATCATCTTCCAGGCGACATCCCTGTGCTTCACTATCGCAGTGCCTGAACTCCTCAGTCAGGCATACTCCATCGGTTCCTCAACCTTCAACTACCTCAGCGTCCTTGCCCTCGCGGGCCTCATGTATGCCGTGATCACCATCCCGGCGTCCTGGCTGGTAGGCGGCATGGAAAAGAGAATGTCCCGCCATCTGGCCCACGTCCACTGACCACAGCCTCCCAACCAAACACTTTTCCCTCCCCATCAACCCCTGAGGAACCCCCAAATGAATAAAGCAACACGGAACCTGTCAGTTGCAGTCCTGGCCCTGGGTCTGGCGGCCTCCGCCACTGCTTGCAGCCGAAACGCCGAGTCGACAGTCTCAAGCGACTGCAAGCCCCAGAACCAGTTCTCAACCATCGAAAAAGGCAAGCTCACGGTAGGCATCACGGAAATCCCGCCCTACAGCTACACCAAAGACGGAAAGCCGGCCGGGGCGGACGTAGACCTGGTCAAGGAGTTCGCTTCAGCAAACTGCCTTGAGCTGAAGACCGTGCCCCTGGCGTACAGCGCCGCGGTTCCCTCGGTCCAAAACAAGCGCATCGACCTCACTGTGGGTGACTGGTACCGCACCGCAGCCCGGAACGAAATCGTTAACCTCACCGCTCCCATCTACCTGGATGAATTCGGTGTTATCTCCGCGGACGGAATCACCAACGTCAGTGACCTTAAGGGCAAGAATGTGGGTACCGTCGACGGCTACCTGTGGGTCAATGACCTCAGGACAATGCTCGGCGGCCAGCTTAAGGTCTACCCGTCCAGCGTGGAGTTGAAGCAGGACCTTGAATCCGGGCGCATCGACGTCGGCGTCGATGCCTACGGCACGGCCCTGTACAACTTCCCCGAAGGCTCGAAGTTTAAGGTGACAACCGTGAGGCCGGACCCCCAGGTGCAGGCAACCGTCGAGCCCGCCCAGACAGGGTTCCCCTACACCAAGGACAATGCCGATCTGGGGAAGGCCTTGGACGCAACAATCGAGGAAAAGCGGAAGTCCGGCGACCTCGTCAAAATCCTCGAGGCAAACGGCCTGCCGGCCAGCTCGGCGGAAGTCGGCGAACCCCGCCTGATCCCCTAGACGCCCATGCCTCTGAGCTCCGTCAGCACACCGCTGACGGAGCTCAGGCTTGGGATAACCTCCGCGCTCAACCGCCACAGCAAGCACTGCGCTGCAGGGCGACCATCGACCTTAGGACTCGGAAATTATGAAAACCATCGTTATCGGTGCCGGTGCCATCGGCCTCTCTTCGGCCTACTACCTCCGGAAGGCGGGGACGGAAGTGGTCGTCGTTGATGAATCCGAGCCCGGGTCCAAGGCGTCGGCTCATAACGCAGGTTGGGTTGTGCCAAGCATGTCAGTACCGGTGCCAGCTCCCGGGATGATGCCCCAAGCACTGAAGTGGATGACCCGACGGGACAGTCCCCTGTATGTGACTCCCAGCCTGAACCCTCGCTTCCTGGGATTCATGGCGGAGATGCTGCGTAACTGCACAACCGGCCGTTTCGAGGCGGGGCTGAAAGTCCTTGCCCATCTGAGTCGCGACACTCTCCAACTGTTCGATGACATGGCAGCAGACGGTGTGGTGTTCGAATCACACAGCGACCCCTTAACCATGCTCTACACCAACGCCGAGAACCTTCAGAAGCATGCTGTGGAGTTGAAGGCCATGGAAGCTCACATTCCGGGTTTCAAGTGGCGGACGATTCCCGGCAACGACCTTGCCAAAGAAGTGCCGCACGTTCGCGACGGTCTCGCGGGAGGTCTCCAAACATTCGGCGACCGGTCCTTGGATCCGGCGTCCCTGACGCGCGGGTTGACCGCGGCCTGCAAACGCGGTGGAGTTGAATTCCGAATAGGCACGGCTGCAAAACTCCGCACTGCAGTGGACGGTTCGGTCGAAGTTGCCATAGGTGACGAAGTGCTCAGGGCGGACAAAATTGTCGTCGCCGCCGGTGTCTGGACTAACAAAATCCTCGCCGGCATTGGCGACCGCGTCTCCCTGATGTCAGGGAAGGGCTACGGCTACGACCTACCCCTGGACGCCGACGGTCCGCGCTATCCCCTGTACCTCGCCGAAGCCAAAGTTGCCATAACCCCTCTCAGCACAAAGGTGCGCATCGCGGGCACCATGGGCTTTGGCGGAATCAATGAGGGAATCAGCAGAGTGCGTGCCGAAGGCCTCCTTACCAGTCTTCCCAAGTACTTCAATACCTGGCCTGCCATCACCACTAAACCCCGACCCCAACCCTGGACCGGGCTTCGCCCGATGACCCCGGACGGACTTCCAATCATCGGAACCTCACGCAAACGATCCAACATTCTCATCGCCACCGGACACGCCATGCTGGGAGTGAGCCTGGCACCACCCACAGGAAAACTCATCGCGGAAATGGCCACGGGCGATCCGGCCTCGCGTCACCTTTCAAGCCTGTCCGCCACCCGATTCATGCTGTAAAGCCAAGGAAATAAGGGCACATTCCTTGGCGGCGGGTTCCGTGGACATAGTCCACGGACCGCCGGCGTCACCGCCTGTACACGTCACGACCAACCGCTGTGTGGTCATGGAACTGACGTCGGGGACATGCATGCCCCAGCATCCAGGACAGCTGAACTTCTAGGTTTCACCGGTGAACAACCTCGTGACGTTTCGCGGGGGGTCGAAGCCCGACCCGAGAGTCAGATCAGCTCAGTGTGGACTACGGCCTAATGAGGTACCAGTCGTTTCTCGAGACGTTGTCGGGCGCTGGACAGGGACTCCTTAGTCAACTTAGTGGCTGCCTTTACGTCCCTTGACCGGGCGGCTTCCAGGATGGCGGGTTGTGGAGTCCAAAGGCTCGAGTCATCGTGCTCGATTGCCTCTGTGGCGCCGATGACCTTGTACGGCCGGCATTGACGCCAGAGTGTTTCTATGACACCCATCAAGACCGGGTTACTGCCAGCGGAGTACAAGGTGCGGAGCAGATCTTCGTCGTCGTCCAGGGCATCCCACACGCGGCGTTCTGCGACTGCCTTTTGCATTCGGGCGCAGGCCGCCTCCATGCGGGCTACGTCAGCGTCAGTGACATTGGCAGCTCCGCGGCGGGCGGCCTCAATCTCCAGGGTTGCCCTTACTTCGTAGATGTGAATCAGTTCACCGACGGTGAATTCACGGACGACCGCCCCCCGGTGAGCCGCCACCCGCGTGGCGAGCCCTGTCTCTTCGAGCCGGCGAATGGCTTCCCTGACCGGCATCACGCTGGTACCGACCATTGCAGCAACGTCTCTTACCCTCAAGGGTGAGCCCCCGGCCAGTTCGCCCGTGAGGATGGCGGTGCGCAATGCCTCATAGACCTGGTCCGCTACAAGGGTGGGTGTAATAGCAAAAGCTGGAGAAGATTCAGAGGCCGGCCCCAGCCCAGCTCTCGTGATCTCCCGTTGTCGGGTAGCATCAACTTTTTTTCCTGGCATGGGAACGATCCTATGGCGAGCGGACCTGTTTTGCTCCTATTCCAAGTCCGGAGGCCACGTCTCTACGGTTTCCTTGAAGTCATGCGGCAAAACCCTTGCGTGATTTGTGATCACATATCTAAAATGGAATCAGAGGCGGAAAGTACGCCGACAGGGAACTAAAGAAATGGTGGCGGCCGACAGCTGCTACCACATCACCCGACAGGAGCCGGGCACACCAAAGGACAATCTGTCCAAGCCACTAAGAGCAGGAATCCACGGCCATGAAAAAGCTGACAGCACCAAGGACCACCCAGCAGCGTCCCCACTACGACGCACTTCCGGCCCTGAGGCAGGAGGCCGCAGACCGGCGCATGTGGACAGGTTGCACCGGTGGAGAGTTTTCGCTGGATTGCCCATTCTGCTGGAGCCCCGAACCCAGCCGTCAGCGCATCACGGCCGCCGACCTGTACTGAAATACTGAGGACTGAATGCCTGAACTTCATTGCGAGCCAACCGGCAAACCGCTACCCGGAAGCCTCTCCGGAGCCCGCCTGGCCGCAATCGTCGATCGTGTTGGAACTCCTGTGTGGATCTATGATGCCCGCACCATCAGGGCACAAGTTGATCGTCTTCGAAACTTTGATGTGATCCGGTACGCACAAAAGGCCGGTTCAAACATCCACATCCTCCGCCTGATGAAAGAGTTGGGTGTGGTGGTGGATGCAGTGTCTGCTGGCGAAGTCGAAAGGGCGTTGACGGCGGGATACACTCCGGGTACTGCTGAGGAAGAGATCGTCTTTACGGCAGATCTGCTGGACCGCGAAGCGTTGAAGCTGGTTGTTGAGCGCCGGATACCGGTTAATGCCGGTTCTCCGCAGATGCTGGAACAGCTGGGAGAGGTCTCGCCCGGACACCCTGTGTGGCTCAGAATCAATCCCGGATTTGGACACGGCCATAGCCGCAAGACGAACACGGGCGGCAGTCACAGCAAGCACGGGATCTGGCACGAGCATGTCCCAGAAGGCCTGGGTATCGTGGACCGGCACGGGCTGAAACTGGTCGGTTTCCATATGCACATCGGCTCCGGCGTGGACTACTCCCACCTCGAGCAGGTGTGCGATGCCATGGTTCAGCAGGTCAAGCGGCAGGGCAGGGACGTGGAGGCGATATCCGCCGGCGGCGGCCTCTCCATTCCCTACGCTCCGGACGACCCGGCTGTGGACACACAGCGGTATTTCAGCGTCTGGGATACTGCGAGGCGTGAGATCAGTGATTACTTGGGCCACAGGGTCAGGCTCGAAATTGAACCGGGCCGCTTCCTGGTGGCGGAATCAGGAGTACTGGCGGCAGAAGTAAGGGCCAGCAAGAAGGTTGCCCACAACCACTTCTTGCTGGTCGACGCCGGTTTCAACGATCTTGTCCGCCCGGCCATGTACGGCAGCCGGCACCAAGTGACCATCCTTGCTCCTGACGGATCCGCCCGCTCAGGCCCGCTATCCGACGTCGTGCTTGCCGGGCCGCTTTGCGAAGCCGGCGACGTCTTTACGCAGTCCGACTCGGGCGACGTTCAGGCCATGCAGCTGCCCGAAGCCGTGATGGGCGATCTGGCCGTCTTTCATGACACCGGCGCCTACGGCTCCAGCATGTCTTCAAACTACAACTCCCGCCCGCTGATACCGGAAGTCCTTGTCGACGGCGAAAGCACCACGCTGATACGACGACGCCAAACGGTTCAGGAACTGATAGCCCTTGAAGCGGACTCCGTTCGCCTGAGCTGATCCAGCTCGTCGTTGACCGCACAGGTTGCCTCCGCCCGTCAATCCCGGGTGGCGGCAACCTTAACGGAGCGGAGCCCTTTAACCTGTCCGCCTGCTCCAGCTCCGACTCAGCTGCTGTCGGGATGCCACAAGATCAGGCACCGCCCGGCTTAGGCGGGTGAACTGACGTTGCTGAGATCCAGGGCAGCTTCGCATGTGGAGTATATGAACTGCGCACGAGCATCGTTGGTGCCGGACCGCTCGAGGGGAACCATGCTGGTCACCACACCGGCGAGACTTCCGCCCTCATTTAGGACAGGGGCGCTGACGCCCCAGATACCCGGAGCCAGGGCGCCTGAGCTGGTTGCATAGCCGCGCTCCCTGATGCTTGCGAGGTCGGCGCGGATGGTGGCTTCGTCTTCCCTGCCAAGGAAATGGCCGGCAAGAATTGCGTCCCCTTCTTCCTCGGGCAAGGAGGCCAGGATGGCCCGTGCGCTGGCCCCCTGCAGGAGCGGACGGGAGCGTCCGGCGGCATAGCTGCAACTGAGGATGTGCTCGCTCTCCACGGATTCGACGCAGAGGGCCTCTCCGCTGCTCTGGACCAGGAAGGCAGCCAGCTCGCCCGTTTCGCGGGAGAGCTGTTCAAGCCTTTGCTTTACAACTCCTTGGGCGAGGGCTTCCTCGCGGTAGTTCTCGGCCAGTCGAACCACTTCGGGTCCCGCTGAATAGCGCCCGTAGGCCTGGCTCTCTACGACGAAACCGGCCTGCAGCAGGGTCTGGAGGTGCCGTTCGACAATGGAGGTTGGAAGCCGGAGAAGGCCTGAGATGTGCCAGCTGCTGAGACTCCGGTGGCGGGCGAACAGGAGCAGGATGGACATCGCCGTCCCGCGTTCGTCGCGCCGTTTCAGCGAATCGGCTGCGGCCGGGCTGGAGGCCGACGCTTTTCGAGTGAGGATTCTTTTCTTCATGGGAGAACTTCCGAGGCTGGGTGGAACGCCGGAGAGGGCAGCAGCCGCCGCCTGAGCTTGGTCAGGCGGCGGCTGCCGGAAGCCGTTCGGAACGTTGCGAGGTGCCCGACGGCGGTTGGAGGCCAAGTGCGCGGATGCGCACCCGACCGGTCACGGAAGGCCCTGGTTAGTGGGGCCTTGTTTTGTTACTGGGCGAGGTACGGCTGCCGCCATTCGTTGGATGGTGAGAAGTTCTCGTGGATGAACCGGCCGCTGAGCCAGCGCTGCAGGGCCAGGCGGGAACCGGCCTTGTCGTTGGTGCCTGAACCGCGGCCGCCGCCGAAGGCGACCTGGCCCATGAGCGCACCGGTGGGCTTGTCGTTGATGTAGGTCATGCCGGAGGCGTTGCGGAGCTTGTCCAGTGCAAACGAGACGGCGCGGCGGTTGTTGGCAAAGATGGACAGGGTCAGGGCATAGTTGCTGGTCTGGTCCACCAGGTCCAGCACCGACTCCCACTCGCTGTCCTCGTAGACGTAGACCGTCAGGAGGGGACCGAAGAACTCTTCGCTCATGGTGAAGGCGTGGGGATCGGTGGTCTCGAAGATCGTAGGCTCAACGAACCAGCCCTCTTCAGGGTGGACGCTGCCGCCGGCCAGGAGCGTGTGGCTCGGGAGGGCCTTGGCCTTCTCGAGGGCAGCCTCGATCTTGCGCAGCGACGTCTCGTCGATGACTGCTCCGAGGAACGTCTCGTGCTCGGCGACGTCACCCACGCGGAGTGACTTGACGGTCTCGACGAGTTCGTCCTTGATCTGGTTCCAGATGCTGCGCGGGATGTAGGTGCGTGATGCAGCGGAGCACTTCTGGCCCGAGTACTCGAAGCCACTCCGGATCAGGGCAGCGCGCAGGGCATCGGCGTCGGCGCTCGGATGCGCCACCACAGCGTTCTTGCCGCCCGTTTCGCCTACCAAGCGGGGGAAGGAGCGATACTGGTCGATGTTGTTTCCGGCCTTCTTCCAGAGGCTCCGGAACACGTCCGTGGAACCGGTGAAGCTCAGGCCGGCAAAGTCCGGGTGGCTCATCGCCTGGTCGGAGATCGCACGGCCCGAACCGTGTATGAGGTTGATGACACCTGGTGGCAGGCCTGCTTCCTCGAACATCCGCATGAGGACGTCATTGCTGAGTGCAGCCTTTTCGGAGGGCTTCCAGACCACGGTGTTTCCCATGAGTGCGGCGGTGGTGGGGAGGTTGCTGGCGATGGCGGTGAAGTTGAACGGCGTGATGGCCAGGACGAAGCCTTCCAGTCCGCGCTGGTCCAGGGAGTTCCCTTCGCCCTGCAGGGATTCAGGCTGGTCAGCGAAGATCTGCTGGGCGAGGTGGGCGTTGTAGCGGAAGAAGTCGGCCACTTCGCTGGCGGCGTCAATCTCAGCCTGGTGGAACGTCTTGGACTGCCCGAGCATGGTGGTGGCAACCAGTTCGTCCCGATACTTGCCGGCTGCGAGGTTCCCAGCGCGCAGGAAGATCGCGGCGCGTTCCCACCAGGGCGTGCGGGACCAGTCATGCTGTGCAGCGAGGGCTGCCTCGATTGCAGACTGGGTTACCGACTCATCGGCAGTGGGGATGCGGCCCAATACCTGGGAGTGGCGGTGGGGAGCTGTGACGTTGCGCAGCTCACCGGTCATGGAGCGTACTCCGTTGATGACGTGGGGCAGGTCGCGGACCGTGGCTGAGATTTCGGCGATTGTCTTCTTGACCGAGGCCGCTTCCGGTGAACCGGGGCGGAATTCCCGCGACGGCTCGTTGTGGGGGACGGGGACCTTGAAGTTGCCAGTAACGCTGACTGATTGGGGGGACATTATCTGGTTATCTCCTCTTGGATGTTCCCGGGACAGAGGGCCCCGGGTTTGTTTAGTGGGTTTCGAGACGGAGCTCCAGCCGGCGCAACGCGCTGGCAAGAGAGTCCGCGGTAATGGTTGTAGCTGCGGCGGTATCGCCGTTGAGCAGTGCCTGGACCAGGGCCGGTTGCGGTGTCCAGAGCGAGTTGTCGTTCTTAGCCAGGGCTTCTGTGGCGCCCATGACCTTGTAGGGCCGGCATTGGAGCCACAGCTGTTCAATAGTGCTGACAAGAACGGGGTTGCCGGAAGCCCGGTACAGGGTCCTCAGCACGTCCTCGTCCAAGTCCAGGGCCTCAATGATGCGGCCCTCCGCAACGGCTTTCTGCATCTTCCCGCAGGAGGCCTCCATTAGGCGCATGTCCTTGCGGCTGACCTGGGGAGCACCCTGGCTTGCTGCCTCCACTTCGAGGATGGTCCTGACGTCGTAGATATGAATCAGCTCGGCAGCGGTGAACGTCCGGACCACCGCACCTTTGTGGGGGATGCGCGTTGCCAGTCCCGCCTCTTCCAGCCGGCGGATCGCCTCCCGAACAGGCATGACGCTCGTACCCACCATCGCCGCCAGGTCCCTGACCCGAAGTGGCTTCCCCGATTCCAGGGAGCCGGTCAGGATGGCGTTCTCCAGTACCTCGTACACCTGGTCAGCCACCAAAGTGGGGGTGACCAGGCTGGCCATGTGAAGGCTCATGGAGATCTCCGTTCCTAGCTGCACTGCGCTACCCGTGATATTTGATCACATTCCAGCGTACCGCATTGCCTTTTCAACCTCCGATAAGGGAGCGAAGAAAGAGCAGGAGGTTGGCGGGCTTTTCGGCCATCCGGCGCATGAGGTAGGGGTACCACTGCGTGCCGTAAGGCAGGTAAACGCGAACACGGTATCCCTCCCGGACCAGTTCATCCTGCAGCTTCCGCCGGACGCCGTAGAGCATCTGGAATTCAAAGGAGCGCTTGTCCAGTCCCAGCCTGGCTGCGGTTTCCTTGACGACGTCGATGCAGGTGTCGTCGTGTGTACCGAACGCCGGGTCAGGCAGGTGCTGGAGCGCCCACCGGGAAAGATATTTGTACTGCTCGGTCACTTCGTCAGCATCGCAGAGAGCCGCTGATGAGGACTCGTCGAAGGCGCCCTTGACGAGACGGATCCTGGGCTTGATGTCGACGAAGGACAGCAAATCCTCAGGTGTTTGGCGCATGTTCGCCTGGATCGCTAACCGCGTATTCGGGTGATCGGGGAGGATGCTCTTGTAGATGGCGAGGGTTTCCCGGCCCACAGAGCTGTGCTCCATATCAACTTCAACGGTTGCCCCATGGGTGGCGGCAGCGTCCAGCAGCGTCTTGAGGTTGTTGGCGCATTCCCGGGGGTCTATCATGATGCCCAACTGGGAGAGCTTAACCGAGACGGTGGAGCCAGGTGCCCGGTTTTGGATGTCCTCGATCGCCCCCTGGTATTCGCGGGTGGCCTCTTTCGATTGAACCAGATGATGAACTGACTCGCCCAACAGATCCAGGCTGACATCGATGCCGGCGTTATTAAGCGCTGTTGTGGCAGCCCAGGCTTCGTTAAGCCCGCGGCCGGCGACGTAACGGTCCACGATGGGGCGGGTCAGCCGGTTCCGTGTGGCTATGGCTTCGAGTCTCTTATTCTCTGCGACATGCAGAAGGAGTGTGTTTGGCATAGGTGCACTTCCTGATAGTCGCCGCGGCAGCCCCGCGGTTCCCGGCTGCCGGCCATTCCCTGGATTCGGGGCGGCTCGTGCAGATATTGTGGCCCAGCTCTCTTCCGAGGGCTGTGTGAACCACATTATCTTGTGATCACAAATCACACAAGGGTTTGAATCTAAATTGCTTTCGGACGCTCGGACGGAGTGGAATGAGCGAATGCATGCTCTGCTCTCCCGCCACCGGCTTCGTTGGACCTACTTCGCATCACGTATTAGCGGAATAGCCCATGGCCGAAGAAGAGGTTTGCGTGGAGGGCCGCGAAGTGGACGGTTGCTTCTAGTGCGCAGGGCTTGAGACTGAGAAGTACCGACCGCAAAAGGCGGGCTGGGGGCTAGGCTGCGTGTACGCTCACCACAGCAATGAGGCAGCCATCGGCCTGAAGTTCCTCTGTGTTTGTGTCCAGAAGGATTGTTGTCAGGTCTGCAAGTTTTTTGCCATTCATGAGTGTGGCCGTGCCTGCAAGGACGGTCGCGGCTACGATCCCGGACCCAGGGTCCAGCAGAACCTTACCGTTCCGAACCTCAGTATCGACACGTCCGTGGCACGTCCCCCGTCGGGTCATGAGGTTTAGGCCCAATTTGGGCTCGTCCGACGCAAGCTTGACCGTCACGGAAGCTTCGCCTGCGAAGGTTACCTTTTGCCCTTGCTGCAATGTGCACTCCTTGCTGCCCACGGTCATCACCACGGGACCTGGGCTTGCAAGAGTAAATACCCTGTCGATCCCTGGAAGCAAGGAGAAGTCCGCAGACCGGGTCAATTCGGCCAGACTGAGCCGCCACTGGTACTCGGTGGACCGCCCATTGAGGAAGTGCCCGGTACCGCGGTTAATACCGACACCGAGCTCCTTCGTGTACCCGGCTCCATTGGCCCACACACTGTCCGGGAGGAGCGACGGAAGGACGAGTCTTGCACTTGAAGAACTTGTCATGGGCTTCCTCTGGGAGCAGTGGAGACAGGAAAGGAGCCGGCGGGCCTTGAGGCCACGGGAAAGCACCCGCGCCGGATGAATCGACGCGGGTGCTGATATTTCGTTAGGACATCAGCCCATCAATCCGTGCAGGGCATCTGCCAGGGTTTGTGCCCCAGTCTCGGCATCCTCGTCCACTACGTGTTCTTCGGGGGAGTGGGAAACGCCGCTCGGGTTCCGGACAAACACCATGGCCGTGGGAACGTAGGGCGCGAGTACGCCGGCGTCGTGGCCGGCCCCGGTGTCCAGAATGGGTGCATGCGGCAGGGCGAGCTGGAGTTCCTTCTGCAGGCCTTGGTCGAAGTGGACGGTGCGGCTCAGCGACTCTTCCCGGAGCTCAACCCGGCAGCCTTCCTCGGCCGCGATGACCTGTGCCTGCACGTGGATGCTCTCCACGAGGGCTGATGTCACAGCGTCGTCTGGGTGCCGGACGTCCAGCCAGAAATCAACGCGTGAGGCGATGACGTTGGTCCCGCCAGGTACCGGCTGAAGCCGGCCCACCGTAGCTCGGGCGTGAGCCTGGTTGCGGGCGATGTCACGGATGGCCACCACCATCCTGGAAGCCGACACCATGGGGTCATGCCGGTCCGCCATCAGCGTCGTTCCGGCGTGGTTCCCCTGCCCATGGACGCTCAGGCGCCAGCGGCCG
Organism: Pseudarthrobacter cellobiosi; assembly: GCF_023913815.1. Classification (NCBI taxonomy): domain Bacteria; kingdom Bacillati; phylum Actinomycetota; class Actinomycetes; order Micrococcales; family Micrococcaceae; genus Pseudarthrobacter; species Pseudarthrobacter cellobiosi. The sequence continues at coordinate 39,275 of NZ_JAMXBK010000012.1, read as the reverse complement.
TGGCCGAGGATGGACGACGCAATCGCTATGGGCTGGTCCAGGTCGATCAGGCCGCGGCCCTGTTCAACATGCAGTTCAACAAAGGCGCCAATCTGGCCCAGGAGCTTGTCGTCCCGGCCAACAAAACGGGGATCCAGCCCGTTGGCCTGCGCGACGTCCGCGAAGGTGGAGCCATCGGAATCCCGGAGGTTCCGGGCCTTGTCGGGATCAATGGCGCCGGTCATCAGCCGCGAGCCCAGGCACGCGACGCCGAACCGTGACCCTTCCTCTTCCGGGAACACCACAACTGCCAGCGGGCGTGTCGGGGAGGCCATCTGTGCCTTGAGGATGTCGACTGCCACCAAAGCGGAGGCCACGCCGAGGGGACCGTCGAAGGCCCCGCCGCCGGGTACCGAGTCGAGGTGGCTTCCGGTGACGAGGCTGTTGTTGCGGTCTCCACCGGGCACATCCCACCAAGCCCAGATGGCGCCATTGCGGTCCGTTTCAATGGACAGTCCGCGCTTCGCGGCCTGTTCAACGAACCAGTTGCGCAGGTCCAGCTCAGCTGTGGAGTACACCGGCCGTGTGTAGCCGCCGCGGAGCGCGTCAATGCCGGTGCCTGCAATGTCGGACAAAACACCGGTAACCGTTGCCGGCAGCGCCTGGGACAGGGGAGTGGTTTCGGTGCCGGGCGCCATCAGTGGGTCCGCACTGATGCGTGGCCGGCCTGGGCTGCGAGCCGGAACTGATCCGGAACGGGTCCTGCACCGGTGGCCAGGTCCGCGGCGAGCTGACCGATCAGTGGCGCGAACTTGGCGCCGTGTCCGGAACAGGGGGAGAGGATGGTGATCCCGTCCACGCGGTCGAGGATGAAGTCCTCGGTGGGAGTGTTGGTGAACAGGCAGGTGGTTTCGGCATACGGTTCCGGAACCAGCCCCGGCAAGTACTGTTCCACGTATTCGATGACTCGACGGCGGTTCCCGGGATCGATCCGGCCGTCCTGTTCCGCGGCGGAGGGCAGAATCTTCCCGCCGTTGTATTCTGCGACTTTCTGCCCGCGGAAGCCGGCGTCGCGTCCGCCCGGCAGGCCGTAGGCCTGCCAGCCCGCACGCTTGTGAATGAATGTCGGCCAAGGCGAGGAGCCGTGGTCCGTCCCGTCCGCGTAAGGGAAGTGGTAGGCCTGTTCCTGGCGCACTTCGATCGAGGGCATGCCGGACAGGAATGATGAGGGCAGCGACAACGATCCCAGAAGCTTCGGAAGCCAGCCGCCGGCGGCAACAATCACGTTGGCGGCGTGCAGGGACCGGCCATCCTCCGACGTCAGCACATAGCCGCCGTTCGATGCCACAATCGAGGCAACAGCCCAGTTGTCGTGGACTTCCGCGCCATGCGCCACGGCCTGGTCAACCATGGAAGCGACGGATTCATGCGCATCGATGACGCCGGCATCGGGGTGCCAGAGTACCTGGGTATCAAAGGCAATCTGGGGCCACCGGCGGTGAGCCTCTTCCGGGCTAAGGAGCTCGTGATCGATGCCGCGCGCCGCCAGCACAGCGGCCAGGCGTTCCGGCTCACGGATCGCACCGTAGTCGACCGCGCCAGTGAGGGTGATGAGCTGCTTGCCGCTCAGGCGCGCCAGCTCGTCCCATCCGGCCTTCGCTTCCTGGACGAGGCCGGTGTAGAACTCCTCCGGGTAGGCGTAGCGGAAGATCCGGGCCGAGCCATGGGAACTGCCGGCATCATTCGCGGGTGTTGAACGCTCGAGCAGGGAAACGTCATGGCCGCGGGCGGCGAGATGCCAAGCGGTGGCGGCTCCAGACAGCCCAGCGCCGACGACGGCGTATTCGGTCGATTCCATGGGTGGCTCCTTGGCTACGGGATGGGCAACAGGGGGATGCCCTCTACATATCCAGTAACGCATCCATAAACGCCGCACGTCCAATATCATTTGACTAGTAATTATTGGCGTCTATCGAAAGAATCGTGATGGAACTCCGTCAGCTTCGGTACTTCCTCGTCGTCGCCGACGAGTTGCACTTCGGCCGCGCAGCGGAACGCCTGCACATTACCCAGCCGCCGCTGACCGTCGCCGTCAGAAGGCTGGAGCGTGAGCTGGGGGTCCAGCTGTTCGAACGCACCACCCGCCGCGTGGCGTTGACTGCGGCGGGCGAGGCGTTCAAGGACCGGGTCCAGGCTGCTGTGGCGGACCTCGACGACGCCGCAGGGGACGTTGCCGACGTCGCCGCGGGTAAGAGCGGCAAGATCAGGGTTGGCTTCGTCAGTTCGGCGAGCTACACCGCAGTACCCGAAGCAATCCGGGCATTCCGCCAGCACCGCCCACGCATAAACCTCGTGCTGAACCCCCTCACCAGTGGGGAGCAGATTGAGCAGCTGCTGAACGGGAACCTTGACCTGGGCCTCATCCGGGATCCGGGCGACGTCCCCGGGCTGAGCCTTGAGCTCCTCAGTACCGAAGACCTGGTGCTTGTCCTGCCCGAGACGCACCGTCTGGCGGCCGCGGAAGAGGTCCGCCCCCAGGATCTGGAAGGGGAACCCATGATCCTCTTTCCCTACCGCCTGATGCCAGGCTTCGTGGCCCGGGTCCTCCGGCTCTTCGATCCGCTCCCCACCCCACCAGTGGTGATACAGCAGGCCATTCACCAGGAAACCGTCCTCGGCCTCGTCGCCGCAGGATTGGGGATCTCCGTCCTCCCGGAGTCCGTGCAGCGGTTCCAGATGCCGGGAGTCACCACGTGCCGCTTCGCCGGCAGGCCGCAGACGGAACTCCATATCGCCCGGCCTTATGGCCAATCGCCTGCGGTGGACGACTTCATCCTGTGCCTCAAAGGAGAGATGCACGGATAACCCCTCGGATCCTGGAAGCCTGCGCCATCAACGGGCCACAGTCCCGGGCATGTCAGTCGGGGAGGAATCGTCCGATGCGATGCCAACGGCGGCTTCCCGCAAAGTCTCTTCATCGTGCTCTGCTTTGTTGCCACTCATTGACTGTACGACCGCCCGGGCAACAACAAGAACCTCCCATGGCATCCCCGAGCTCTTGAACAAAGCGGGGTGGACGGATCCAGCACGACAGCTCCGGTCGCTACAGCTCTCATGGGGATCAGGTCCCCAGCTTTCAGGTATCCCTCCTGAATGGATATGATGACGTCCCCTGACTCGCGCAGAGCGGCCCCCACATCTTCGACCACCACCTGGGCTCGCCCACACAAAGCAGCATCAACTTCCCGGACGTTGGCCTTATGGGAGCCTAACGCGACCGCGATCGAGTCGGGGCGCAAAAGGGTGGAGCCAAAGAGCGGTTCACTGGCGGATGTAGCGCAGATGAACAAATGGGCTGCGGCCAGTGCACTTTCTGCTTCAGCTGAATTCAGGCGGACTACATCGGCAACTGGGGAAAGCGGGAGGTGCACCCGCTCAGGGCTGCGGACGATGTACGTCACGCTCTCGGTTTCACGGTGGCCGTCCATGACGTCCATGACAGTTTCTACGTGTGCAACGGCTTGCCGTCCGGCGCCGAAGACAGTCAGCTTCAACGGCGTTGAGCCTAGAGTGAGCGCGGGCAGGATGGCGGCTACGGAAACTGCGGGTGTACGCAGGGCTGTGAGGCACTGCCGTCCAGCACTGCCTGCGGAGTAAGTGTCTGCGCGTCGAAAATTAGGTCGAGCGCCTGGATGCGGGAAGATTCATGTCGGGATTCGCCGGGCCACCGTAGCCACCTTTTCGCCTCGTATGATCTCTCGCTTCCGCAGACATAAGAAGAAACCGCCCATGGCAAAGGGGAATGACGCTTCGGGCGGGATCGAGTGCTCGATCAAGCCCTGCATTCAAGGCCTCTACGATGGCGACGATAGCCTGCGCAGGCGAAATAAGACCGCGGAGCTCAGGTTCCGTTATGAACTCAACCTGCACAGCCGCCCCTTTGTCATTGAAGTCGCCCCTCGGCCTTACACACGCTCAGCTTTAAAGACTGTTCCGTCTGCCCGAGAGACGCACAAGTGATGTATGCGCCTCGAGGTCCTCCCCTCTTTGCGGTCCCGGTCACCCGTAAAGCCCGACAATCAGGTCCGCGAATGCTACCGGCCTGCCATTGACGGATATGTGATCACAGATTACGGTGGGGAGTGATGACGAGCACATTCAGTTTCGAAGACATCTGCAGCGGCAGGACTTAGTCCTTGCCTTGGCCGCAGAGAGGGATTTGCCTGACGGCCAGCTCCCTATCTGTATTTTTCCGCTAGTGAAAGTGGCCGGCAGCAAGCTTTTCCCGCCGCCACATCTTCCCGAAGCGTCGCACTACAAACATACCTTTGGTGATCGCTGGCATCGTGAAACCTAATTACTTCGGAGCCGAGCTATTGGCCTTAGCTTTTTAGTCCCCCGCACTATCCGGTGACCCCTGTTGAGAGGACTGTCCCCTTATGACCAATATCCGCAGCGAGGAACTGGCCGAAATTTGCCGCCGTGCATTGGAGAGCGCCGGTGCAGACAGCTCGGCCGCAGAAATTCTGGCGAAAGCCACCGTAGAGGCTGAACTTGTCGGCAATCGCGCCGTGGGCGTTGCGCACCTCTTCGACTATCTGGACGGTTACCGGACGGGACGCATCGCGACCGACGTCCAACCTCGGATACATCGCTCCGCGCCAGCGGTTATTGACGTTGACGCTTGTAACGGGCTGGCTCAGACAGCCTTTGAAGCCGCCCTCGCGGACCTGCTGGAGGCCGCACGCGATGCGGGGATGGCCGCATTGTGGGTCCGGCGGTCCTATACCTGCGGGGAACTCGGGTATTATGCCCGTCGGCTTGCACAGGAGGGCTTCATTGCAATGGCTTCTGCCAATAGCCCTGCGCTGATGTCAATAGGTGGCTCTCCCCAGCCGGTCCTGGGCACGAATCCCTTGGCCTACGGTATTCCACGGCCTGGCAAGATGCCTTTCGTGATTGACCAGGCATCCTCATCGACTGCGTATGTCAACATAAAGCGCGCCGCCGAAAAGGGTGAGCCTATTCCTGCTGGATGGGCGCTGGGTCCGGACGGCGAACCAACGCAGAATGCCAGCGAGGCTCTCCAGGGGACTTTGTTGCCCTTTGGCGGACACCGCGGGGGGAACGTGGCCTTACTGATGGAAGTCCTCGCTACGCTTTCAGGTGCGTCATTTTCCGTGGATGCTGCGCCCTTCGATCATGGCGCCGTTTCACCAGGTATCGGAGTGTTCTTGTTGGCTATTGATCCCTCGCGATTCACAGGGTCTGTGGATCGTATCGGGAAGCAGCTCGAGTACCTTCGGGACGAGCACCAGGTTCGCCTCCCTGCACTCGAACTGTCTGCCCTGCCCGATCATATTGAAGTTGACGACGATGCTCTCCTGCGGCTGCGGAAAGCTGCCGAAGCCGCCTGATGCAGGCCAGGCGGCCGCCACAGACTTACGACTGAGTCGAACAAGCTGAAAGCACGCCTATTGATCAACATTGGATGAGCGGTAATAGCTACTTGGCGTCAGCCAGTACGGCAAATGAAGGTGGCCAGAATGTCCTATAAACGAATGATCCAGGCTGTGGAGACCCACTCCGGTGAGCCGATGCGGGTTATTACCGGCGGGGTTCCACACATCCCCGGTGACACCGTATATGAGCAGATGAAATGGCTTGAGCAGAACGACGATCAGCTCAGGAAGATGATGTTGCGTGAGCCGCGGGGATACGCGCCGTTATGCTGCAACCTGGTTGTCCCTCCGAAACATCCAGAGGCCGCAGCGGGTTTCATCATTATGGAACAGGTGGAATATCCCGTGATGAGTGGGGGAAACACTATCGCGGTGGCAACCGTCCTGCTCGAGACCGGCATGATCCCCATGCAGGAGCCGCTCACGGAGTTCAAGCTCGAGTCCCCTGCAGGTCTCATCGGAATTAAGGCTGAGTGCCGCGACGGCCGGGTACTTAACGTGACGCTGGAGAACGTGCCTGCCTTCGCTGTTCATCTTGATGCCGTCATTGACGTCCCTGAGCTGGGTAAAGTGACGGTTGACGTTGCTTGGGGCGGCATGTTCTACGTCATCGCCGACGTGGAGCAGTTCGAGTCGCTTGAACTTGTACCGGAGCGGGGACGGGACATCACTCGCATCTCTGCATTGATTCTGCGGGCGGCCCAGGATCAGCTGCCCGTTGAGCATCCGGACTATCCGGGAATTGGGATCACCATCGCGCAGCTTTCCGGACGCACTGATAATCCAAATGCCGACAGGAAGAATGCCGTCACGGTTTCAAGCGGTCCGGTTGATTTTGATAATCCCGCCACGTGGACCGGCGGTGTGGATCGGTGCCCCTGTGGTACAGGTACGTGTGCAAAAATGGCGACCCTTTATGCCAAGGGTGAGCTGGGGCTGAACCAGCCTTTCCGTCATGAAGGAATCCTGGAGACGGTTTACACCGGGGAACTGGTCGAAGAAGTTCGTATCGGCGACCGAGTAGCTGTCGTCCCGACAGTCAGTGGCCGTGCATGGATCACAGGTTTCAGCACGCATGTCCTCGAATACGATGATCCCTTTCCCAATGGTTTTACCATCGGTGATATCTGGGCTCCGCAGGCCCAGGAGCAGGGCTTGGGCCAGTCATCGGCCGGCAGTACACCGTCATTTGCTGATGCTGTACCCTCCGGGAAGGTGGCAGAAACTGCGCACTGAGGTCGACGGTGCCAGTAGCCCCCGCTAATTAGAGGGATTGCCCAGACGATGGCCCCGGGACGGTGATGTCCCGGGGCCATCGGTCACTGAGGCTGTCCCCGGATATTCGGACGTATCTTTCGTGTCGGCTTGTCAGCTCAATGCAACCGGGGGATTGATACCTATCCTGGCTTCTGCCAGCGACTTTGGGCTTACACCCCCTGCCCGGGGACGTGTTCGGGGAGGTTAGCGAATCAGATACTAGCGGCAGGTTCCGTCAGATATCGAAACGTCTCCGCGCTTGCCCACATAAATCAGGGAGGGTGTGCTGTCAGGGCGAGATATAAAGTGCTGATCGCGTCCTCGTGAATCCGCGAATAGCCTCATGCCTCAACCCAGGGGACCTGGGGAGGCTCAGGCTGACATTTTTGGTCAGCTTGTCAAAGGGTGTGTATCGCAGGGCGCGTATATAACATCAATCTTCTGCCAGTAAGGAAAATACTGCCTCTGCCAGCAAAAGCTGGCATCCCTTTCTCGTGCAGCGGCGGTTGCAAGACAGGGCATCGTGGTCTGGCAGGGCGTAGTCGCGCGCAGTCGTAAGCGTGCAGGGTGGTGCCGGTTTCCTACCGTGCGGGGAATTCTTTTCTTCATCCGGCACACGCAGTTCTGATGAAGTCCAGGCTTCCATGGCCGGACGCGCGTCAGTCTCTAGTCTGTTTCCGGGCCCGTGCAGTAGAAGCATTGTCCGTCTTCTACGCCGAGGTGGCAGTTATCGTCGTCGAGGGTTGTGGGTGGGGTATCGAAAAAGGTGGTGGGCATATCTTGGACAGTCATTTTTGCGTTCCCGCTTGTATGAATTATTGGCGTGGAAAGCCGGGGTGGGATCCCTACTTCGGGTCCTGCCCCGGCCTCGATGGCGCTCTGTGTTGCTGCCTCATCCGCGCTGGGCAGCTTACCCAGGACAAGGGAGTGCTCGTGCGGGGCAACGACGTCAGAAGTTGCGCCGGTAAGGATCCGCTCCCCGTTGATGACGTGCGGGAGGTCCCGGACGGCACTCTTCACCTCAGAAATCTTCTTAAGGACATCCTGGGCTTCCTGTGAACCCGGCGCAAAGTCACGGGAGGGTTCGTTGGCAGGAACTGGTACCCGGAAGTTGCCGGCTACGCTGACGGTTTGGATAGGCATTATTGCTCTTAGATTGGTTGTGCCTTGAATGGTGCGCCACGGATGCGAGCACCGGTCAGGCTCTGTCGAGAGAAGGGCGTTCCGCGGTCCGTACGCGCACTTACCAGAAATTGTTCAGTGATGGATGTTGCTGCTGTAAGGTCGTCTGCTCGCCCGATTGCAGGAGGGCCGGGGACCACAGCGACGGATCGTAGCCGTGGCATGGCTTGAGCTGGATCGGGTTAGCACAGCCGTTACAGAGCGCCGAGGGGGTTTTCCTCATCGCCCAGTAAGAGTTCAATCCGAGGGTGGTGGACCGTTCTCAGTGTTGCCTCAGGCCTGATTGTCTATCCGCCGATGAGGGAGCGCAGGAAGAGTAGGAGGTTAGCCGGCTTCTCGGCCATGCGCCGCATGAGGTACGGGTACCACTGAGTGCCGTAGGGAAGGTACACACGAACGCGGTATCCGTCCCGGACAAGTTCGTCCTGCAGCTTGCGCCTTACCCCATAAAGCATCTGGAACTCAAAGGACTTCCTGTTCAGTCCGTGCTCCCTGGCTGCTTCCTTGACTACCTCGATGCATTCGTCATCGTGTGTGCCGAAAGCGGGGTCCGGAAGGTGGCGGAGAGCCCACCGCGACAGGTATTTGTACTGCTCAGTGACCTCATCTGCGCTGCGAAGAGCGTCGTCCAAGGTTTCGTCAAAAGCCCCTTTAACGAGGCGGATGCGCGGCTTGATATCTGTGAATGAAAGCAGGTCCTCGGGGGTTCGACGCATGTTGGCCTGAATCGCGAGGCGCGTTTTGGGGTAGTCCGAAAGAATCCCTTTGAAAATCTCCAACGTGGCTCGCCCTACGGAGCTGTGTTCCATGTCGACTTCAACCTGGACGCCCTGCGCGTCAGCCATCTGCAGCAGGCTCTTCAAGTTATTCGCACACTGCTGGAGGTCGATTCCGATGCCCAGTTGCGAGAGTTTCACTGAGACGGTGGAGCCAGGGGCCCTCGTATTGATTTCTTCTATGGCACCGAGATACTCCTGGGTTGCTGCCTTGGATTGGGCTAAGTCGAATACCGACTCTCCAAGCAGGTCCAGGCTGACATCGATGCCGGCTGCATTCAGCTTCTCGGTGACGCGCCAGGCGTCCAGCAAGCCGTTTCCGGCCACGTACCTCTCAACGATGGGCCGGGTAAGGCGATTTTTGGTGGCTATCGCCTCAAGTTTCTTGTTTTCTGCCACATGAAGCAGTAGCCGATTCGGCATAGTAATGATTCCTTTACTGGTTCCCCTTCTGGGGCCCTACGGGTCGAAGCAGATTTGAACGTGATCTGCCTCTCATTAGCTCTTGATACATACAAGATAGCTTGTGATCACACATCACACAATGCCTCTGGTCAATCCCAAGGGGCGGCAGCGCGAAACCTGCCACGCGCGGGTTGGGTGGGGGAGTGCGAGCGTCGCTTCGAACGGGGGTTTCAGATGAGCGGAAGGGGCCCTCGGCATTTCCGGCCACGGAACCCGTTGCGACCCACTGTCGTTTCTCGTCCAAGGCTGACCTGGAACCCTATCTTGGGGAGCGTCGAGTCCTCGCTCGCAAGACGATTTACAAGACCGTTACAACAAAGCGTTGTTTTATCTGTGATCACAGATTACATTGGATGTGATCACAGCCACATCGCCGTCCTGAGGTCGGGCAGGGCGACGCGCCTTGGTTTCTGGACCGACCGTTATCATCAGCAGATTTTCCCTCAATGGTGAAGGAGAATCTCATGCCGTTCAACGCCAACCAGGCGGCATGGCCGATTCGATTTCCAACCGAGTTGGGACCGGGCGGTCTCAGCAACGAGGTGCTTCTTCCAGGCCGGAAGAGCTGAGTTGGCCTGAGACTAAACATATAAAGTTAAAGTATTGATTCAATAGCGATAGTGTGATGTACTTCATAAAAGTCGCGCAGAAGACTCGCCGGCTCCGCCGCTCAGCTGATCCTTGGAGATCCAGCCGCCAGGTAGCGAAACGTAGGTTTGGCGCGACGGAGGGCACCCAGCTCAAACTCAGCAATAAACGAGCCGCACACCCAGGTTCCCGCCCTCATGGCGGATAAGGATCAACACCACATAACACAGGAGAGACCATGAAACTTCGTCCGTTTTCCCGCCTGACACGGGGCACCTTCACAGCCATGGTGGTGGCCACCACGCTGATTGGGGCATCGGCGTGCGGGTCGTCCCCGGCGAGTGCGCCAGCTGGTGGGAGCACTCCCGGTGCTGGTTCCACGCCCAGCGTGGATTCCGAGCTTGCCGGGATGGTGCCGGATTCCGTGCGGGATAAGGGAACTTTGACGATCGCTGCTGGTGTCTACGCGCCAGCAGTCATGGAACCGGTGGGAGGCGGGGAAGTGTCCGGCTGGGACATCGAGCTCACCCGTAAGGCGGCCGCGCTGCTCGGGCTGAATGTTGACTTCAAGATCATTCCGTTCGACGGCGTTATTCCGGGACTGCAGGCTGGCCGTTTTGACGGGGCCACGGGTGAGATCAATGTGACCGAGGAACGAACCAAGGTGGTCACCTTCGTGACCAACTACGCCTCCAGGGATGCGTTCATCGTTAAGGCCGACTCAGCCAAGGAGAGCTTTGAGACGCCGGCGGACGTTTGCGGGTTGAAGATCGGGGCTGCCCTGGGGTCCAACCAGGCAGCCACGGCCCAGTCCATGGCTGATGAGTGCAAGGCCTCGGGCGGGGACCCGACAACTGTGGAGACCTTCCAGACGCAGTCCCAGGTGAACCTGGCGCTGAGCCAGGGCCGTCTCGATGCGTCACTGGCCAGTGCCAGCCAGGCAGCCTACTCCGTCGATCAGACCAAGGGGCAGTTCAAGCTGGCCAAACTCGGGTTCGGCCCCGAGATCAAGTCCGGTCTGGCCCTGGCCAACAACGCTGACACCCCTCAGCTCGCCAAGGCCTTCCAGGCTGCCACGGACAAGCTGATCGAGGACGGCGAGCTGGCCAAGGTCCTGGATGAGCTCAACGGTGGTCTCGGAGCCGTGGACAAATCCGAAATCATCCCTGCCCCGGCCAGCTGATTCCTCCGCCGCGTCGTACAGAATCGAAAGGTAACAGTTGCCATGGAAATCGCTAAAGCCACATCTCACCGGCAGCACACGCCAGCAAGGGGGGGGCGGCGCCTCCTCTACACAAAGCCTGGATCAGCAGACGCTGGCCAGGGAGACTGTTCCGTTGCGGCATCACGGCCGGACGGTAGCAGCAGTCTTCCTGTTGCTGGTGGTGGCGAACCTGGCCCACTCGATGGTGACCAACGAAAACTTCCAATGGGCCACCGTGTGGCACTACCTGTTCCACCCGGAAATCATGGCCGGACTAGGGCGCACCCTGATCCTGACCGTCGTCGGCATGACCTTCGCGATCCTGCTGGGGATACTCCTGGCAGCCTGCCGTCTTTCCGAGAACAAGGTTCTTCAAGCAGTTGCCGGCGCCTACCTCTGGTTTTTTCGGGGAACGCCACTGCTGATCCAGCTCATCGTCCTGTACAATCTCTCGGCGCTTTACCCCCGGCTCGGCATTGGTGTCCCCTTCGGTGGACCGGAGTTATTGGGAGGTCCCACCAACTCCGTACTCACCCTGTGGACCGTGGCCCTGGTGGGCCTGGCCCTGCATGAATCGGCCTACATGGCCGAGATCGTGCGCGGAGGGTTGCTCTCGGTACCCAAACACCAGACCGAAGCGGCGGCAGCGCTGGGGATGAACAACGTAATGTCTTTCCGCCGCATCATCCTGCCCCAGGCCCTGCGTGTAATCGTGCCGCCAACAGGCAACCAGGTCATCGGCATGCTGAAATACAGCTCGCTCGTCAGCGTCATCGCGCTGCCTGACCTGCTCTACTCCGCCCAAATGATCTACACCCAAACCTTCGAGACCATCCCGCTTCTCATCGTGGTCTCTTTCTGGTATCTGCTGTGCACGAGCATCCTCACCATCTTCCAGCAGCGCATTGAGCGTTACTACGGACGCGGCGTTGCAGGCCATGCGAGCACCACCGCACGGCGAGGCGGATTCAAAGGTCTAAGGGCACCGCGTAAGCGAGTGCGGACCACGCTGACATCAACCACGGCCGAGGAGGGCTAGTCATGACCACCATTTCCCCCAAGGAACCGATCAGGGATAAGTCCGAGCCCATTGTCAAAATTGTCCAACTGCGTAAGAGCTTCGGCGATGTGGAAGTGCTCAAGTCCGTGGACCTGGACGTCTACCCTGGCCAGGTCGTCGTCATCCTCGGCCGATCCGGCTCCGGCAAGTCCACGATGCTCCGATGCATCAACCACCTCGAAAAACCAACCAGCGGCGCAGTCATGGTCAACGGCGAAGTCGTCGGGTACCGGGTTAAGGGCGAAAAGCTTCACGAACTACGGCCCAACGAAATTGCACGCCAACGGGCAGCGACAGGCATGGTGTTCCAATCCTTCAACCTGTTTCCGCACCTGACCGTCCTTGAAAATCTGCTCGAGGCGCCGCGCAAGGTCCTGGGGAGGCCTGAGAGCGAGGTCCGCAAGGAGGCCATGGACCTGCTAACCAGCGTGGGACTGGCAGAAAAAGCCGGCTTCTATCCGAGCACCCTGTCCGGAGGGCAACAGCAGCGAGTCGCCATCGCACGAGCCCTGGTCATGAAGCCATCGGTGATGCTGTTTGATGAGCCAACTTCCGCACTCGACCCTGAACTGGTAGGCGAGGTCCTCGAAGTGATGAAGCAGCTTGCGCGCAGCGGTATGACCATGATTGTAGTGACCCACGAGATCGGATTCGCCCGATCAGTTGCTGACGAGGTCGTCTTCATGGCGGACGGGCGGGTAGCAGAGCAAGGGCCACCATCGCAGGTTATCGACAACCCCCAGGCGGAGGCGACCAAGACCTTTCTTCGCAGCCTCAACGAACGCCGTGACGCTCCTGCTGCCTGACCGATGACACGTGGCGATGTGCGCACTGACAAGGACCAAGAAATTCCATTAGCCTCCCTCTGAACGCAATGTGCAAAGATTGAAGGTAATAGCAATCCTCCTGCCTAGTTGGGGGGTAGGGCCAAGGGCAGGAGGACGTGGAGATGGCGAGTACGGCAATCTCCACGTCCGCCCTTGACTTGCTACTGCTCTTGCGGGGGAGTGAGCCTGAGGGCTTAGGCCGAGCCGACCAGGTTTCCTATCAAATCGAGACCGCAATCCTCATGGGCATCCTCGCCGAGGGGGATCGGCTTCCAACCGAATCCGTCCTTGCTGCCGAGCTCGGCATTTCCCCGATAACCCTGCGCCAGTCCCTCGCGGCACTTCGTACGAAGGGCCTTATCGAGACGAGCCGTGGACGCAGCGGCGGAAGTGTGATCCGTCGCCAGATCGAATTGACGGACACTCAGCTTCAGCACAAGCTCCGCGAAACCAGTACGGAGGCGCTAAGGGATCTCGGTGACTTGGGAGCGGCCATAGCCTCGATGTCGGCCCGTCTGGCTGCCGGCCGTGCCGATCAGCAGAACGTCGAGCACCTTGAAGACCTGATGCGGCGGCATCGGGACAGTGTGGACGAGCGGGCCCGGCGACGGATGGATAGCCGCTTCCACGTGGCAGTCAGCATCGCTGCCCAGTCGAGCCGCCTGACGTCGGCAGCACTCCAACTGGAAGCGGAGTTGATGACTCTTTGGTGGAGCCTCCCGGGTCGAAATGGACATGCCAGCACTTCTGTTGAGCAGCACGAGGCCATCGTCGATTGCATTCGAGCCGGCGACGCCGATGCTGCGGCATCGGCTGCTGAGCTCCACAGCAGGAGTGAAACTGAATATTTGATAAAACAGCATCTGCGATTGTCGATGCAGTCCGGCGAAGGTGCATGACGTGGAACCCGTACGAGAATCTCTTCACCGGACGGCAGCGGTCATCTCGTCCACTATTGGCGGCGTCTTCGAAGACTTGGAGAAGATCGCCGGCGCGGTTTCTGCAGCGGCAGCCAGTGCCTCAGATGTTCCACGGCGTAGTGCATTCCACTTTTTGAAGAAGGAATTCGCAAATCTCATTAACCAGCACTCGGGCGTGATCGTCGGAGCTGGGATCGCATATGCTCCTGGAAGCCTGCCCGAAGCGCGGTATTGGCTCGAATGGTGGCGGGTGCAGCACTCGGATTCCTCCCGTGAAGCGCGCTTTGTCACGCACGACCTCAACCCGGACTCGTTGAATTACTACGATTACGCAGGCCGGGAATGGTTCACCATTCCCTCCGCCAGTGGCAAGCCGGTAGCGGTGGGGCCCTACGTAGACTTTGGCGGTATTAACGTCAACATCATCACCCTGTGCGTTCCCGCTCCGACCCCCCAGGGAACGCATGTACTTGGCGGTGACCTGACTCTGGCGAAGCTCGAGGGTGCCTTCCTTCATGCGCTCCAGTTGCACAACCCTTCCGTGGTTCTGCTCGGCCCGAACGGCAGGGTCATCGCATCAAATGACGCACGCATAGCTTCAGGGACCCTGCTTCGGAATGAGGACCTCCACCGTGTACAGGATTCGGTCGACGTCTCTCCAGACAATCCGACGCGCTTGCCCTGGAGGCTGATCAGCCTGGGTAAGTAGTGCCTTCCCACTCCGCCGCGCTCCAACACGGCGCCCAACGCATCGCCGCGCCGATGCCCTTGATACAGGATCTCTTGTTGTGCTCAGCAGCATCCTTCGTACTGCATGACCCGCATAAACACTATTGCATTAATCATACAATGATGTAGGCTTTATTGTGATCGGGGGCACAAACCCCCTTTTGAAGAAGCTTCAAACTGCGGAGTTCCAAGCCCGGAGGATCACATTCAGTCCACGTTATGTCCAACCGAACATGATCCTGGACCACCCTCACTCGTCGTTATCAATGGACGCACCCCGCCCAGAGCAGCCCGAGCAGCTCTCGGCCCTTCAGATGGAAAGTGCACACTCATGAAAGATGTAGTCATTGTTGGCGCCGGACTCGCCGGTCTTTCGGCAGGATGGCGCCTGCGTCACTGGGACACGCTCCTGCTGGAAGCGGACGCGCGCGTAGGCGGCCGTATCCGTTCCGAGCGCCGGGGCAACTACTGGCTGAACTGGGGCGGACACGTCTTTGCGGGCGCAGGATCCTCCACGGATTCCTTGCTCAGTGAAGTTGGTGTGACTGCCGTCGAGATCCCCGGGTCCCTCCAGGCCCTGTCGATGAACGGCAAGTTCATCAAGAAGGGACACATCGCCACATATCCGTTCCGCATCCCCATGTCGTTGACATCGCGCATCGACACCCTGCGGGCCGGCATGAAGGTTGTAAGCGGCGTCGCAAAGTACACCGGCGTTGTCAGGAAGCGCGCAGGGGAATCCGGGGCCATGCGCCAGCAGCGGATCTATGACTTTCAGAACGACGTCTCCTTTCAGGACTTCATCGGAGACTTGTCCGAGGACGCAGCAGCCCTGTTCAAAACCACTGTCACCCGCTCCGCCGGTGACATGAACGAAATTTCGGCGGGGGCCGGCATCGGGTATTTCAGCCTGGTCCTGGGCATCGGCCAGGGCCTCAGTCAGGGCATTGTTGGCGGCCCCTCCACCCTGACCGAATCAGTCGCCGCCGCACTCGGTGACCGGATCCAGCTCGGAGCGGTTGCGCGAGAGGTCGTGCACAAGAAGGAATCCGTCCTCGTCCGGTACAGCCAGGGCGGCGTCGACCACGAAGTCGAGGCCCGTACCGTCGTCCTCGCGACCACTGCTGATGTCTCACACAGAATCGGCGTGGACCTGCCCGAAGAGCTGCGTGGGGCACTGAGCCAGATTAAGTACGGCCCGCACGTCAGCACCGCCTTCCTGACCAACGAGACCTCCGCCCGGCCCTGGGATGACATCTACGCCATTGCTGCACCGAAGCGCTCGTTCGCGATCGCTCTGAATCAGGCCAGTATCGTCCGCGGTACCGAGTCGGTACGGAAGCCTGGCGGCAGTTTCATGACCTTCTCACCTGCCGGCCTGGGCCGCGCGCTGCTGGAGAAGACCGATGAGGAAGTCATCCGGACCCACCTTCGCGATCTCGACCAGGTTCTCGGTCACGGGTTCGCCGACAGCGTCGTCGAGGCCCAGACGGACCGGTGGAAGGTCGCCTCGCCTTATTCCTTCCCGGGCCGGGCCAAGCTCCAGTCGACGCTGATGCGCGGCACTGACCGCGTCTTCCTCGCCGGCGACTTCCTCGGAACCCTCTACACCGAAAGCTCCATCACCACCGGATTCTCGGCAGCCCAGGAAGCAGCCAGCCTGCTGGCCACGCAGCGCCAGGCAAAGCCCGACTCCGGGCTCTCCATCGTGGCCTGACACCCGGCTTGCCCCAACCACCATTTCTGAAGAAAAGGAACATCCATTGTCTAAAGATCTCCGCGGCGTTCTCACCGCACTGTCCACCCCTTTCAACCAGGACGAAACCATCGACGTCGACACCCTGAAGCGCGTCGTTGACCGCTCCATCGACGCCGGCGTCGACGGCGTCGTCGCAGCCGGCTCCACCGGCGAAGTGGGTGCCTTGTCCTCCGAGGAGCGCCTGCTCCTCATCAAGACAGTCATCGAGCACACCAACGGCCGGGTACCGGTCATCGCCAACACCGGCGCCACTTCCACAGCCGAAGCCATCCGCCTGTCAAAGGCAGCCGAGGAATTGGGCGCGGATGTGCTGATGCTCATCACCCCCTACTACGAGCCGCTCTCCCTGGAGGAGACTGTTACGTATATCAAGGACGTTGCCGGGGCCGTTGAACTCCCGATCATGCTTTACAACATCCCGTCCGTCACCGGTGTCAACCTTGACCCCGCAACGGTCCGTTCCTTGGCTGAGGAAGTGGAGAACATCCGCTACATCAAGGACTCCAGCGCGAACTGGGAACAGGCGCTGCAGCTGATCCATCACCACAGCGACGTCATCGGCACCTTCATCGGGTGGGACGCCTACCTGTACAGCGCCCTTGCCGAAGGCGCAGCAGGGGTTATGGCCGGCACCGCCAACGTCGTGCCGGACGAGATCGTTGCCGTCAGCCGCCGCATTGCCGAAGGCGACCTCACCGGTGCCCGCGACCTGTGGAATGACGTGTACCCGGTCATCGACGCACTCCTCTCCGTCCCGTTCATCCCCTCCGTCAAAGCCGGGCTCACACTGCAGGGCCTTCCCGCCGGCTCACCCCGACGCCCCACGGCCGACCTCAACGCCGAGGACCTGGCACGGGTGCAACAAGCCCTGGCCGCTCTTCCCCAGAGGGTCGGATAAGCGGCGAGCGACATCACTTCGCGGCGTTAGCCGCTGCCGTCAAGTAGCCCTCGGGGCACACAGCCATCGCCAAATGACAGCACTGAAGGAAATGATTATGACCACGACAGAAACAGCATCGTTCACCGTCCGCCGGGCAGGGAATGCGCCAGCTCCTTCCCTTCCTCCCTTCGGCCAGTTCATTGGCGGGGCGTTCATCCCATCCAGTTCGGCTTCAACCGTCGATGTGGAGAACCCGGCCACTGGCGAAGTCTTGACCCAGGTCCCCGCCGGCACGGTCGAGGACGTCGACGCCGCCGTCGCTGCTGCCGTCACAGCCAAAGCGGGCTGGGCAGCGAAAACGCCGAAGGACCGCGCCGCAGTCCTTCTTCGCATCGCAGACATAATCGAAGCCAATCGCGAAGTCCTCGAGACCCTCGAAGCTGCCAACACCGGTAAACCGGCAGCCGTTGCCGAGGACGACATTTCAAGTGCGATCGACACGTTCAGGTTTTCAGCAGGCGCAGCACGAGCGTTCACCACACCCGGAGCGGGCGACTTCGCAGAGAACCACACCTCGGTGATCCTCCGCGAGCCCGTGGGTGTTGTCGGCGTGATCACCCCTTGGAACTATCCTCTGCTGATGGCCGCATGGAAGATCGCCCCGATCCTGGCCGCCGGCAACACCATGGTCCTCAAGCCCTCCGAGCAGACACCGTTGGCCACTCTCAAGCTGGCCGAACTCATCGCCTCCGAGGTTCCTCCCGGTGTCCTGAACATCGTCACCGGGCCCGGGCGGGTGGTGGGGAACCGCATTTCAGAGCACCCGGATGTCGACCTCGTCGCCATCACCGGAAGCGTGGGCAGCGGCCAAAAGGTGGCTGCCAGCGCCGCCTCCACGGTCAAGCGAGTCCACCTGGAACTCGGTGGCAAAGCCCCCGTCGTCGTCTTCGACGACGCCGACCTGGAAGCCGCCGCCAAGGGTGTCCGCGCGGGCGGGTTCTGGAACGGCGGTCAGGAATGCGGTGCCGCGACCCGTGTTCTGGTCCATGAATCCGTTGCCGACAAGTTCACCGAACTGCTGGTACGGGAGGTACGCGAGATTACCATCGGCGCACCCGGCGCCGAAGGGGACGCCGAAATCGGTTCCATGATCTCAGGCGCACACTACAAGAGGGTCCTGGCCGCACTCGAGGACATCCGCAAGGAGGGCCTCACGATCGCTGTCGGCGGCAACGCCATCGAAGGTCCGGGCTACTTCATTGAACCCACTGTCGTGACCAACGTCCCTGCAGGCGCCGCAGTCACAAGCACAGAGATCTTCGGTCCGGTCGTGTCGGTGGAAACCTTCAGCACAGAGGAAGAGGCCATTACACGGGCCAACGAAACCGTCTATGGGCTTGCCGCCTCGGTGTGGACCACAAACGCTGCCCGCTCCCTCTCGGTACCCCGCCGGCTTGATTTCGGCACGGTCTGGGTCAACTCCCACCTTGTCATCGCCAACGAAATGCCATGGGGCGGCTTCAAGGGCTCCGGCTACGGCCGGGACCTTTCCACCTACGCGCTGGAGGACTTCTCCCGCACCAAGCACGTCATGTACAACCACGGCTGACAACAGCCGTATCGATGGGTACCAGTGGTCTTGCACCCGCAAGACCTTCCGGCTGCAAGAGCACTCATGAAAGGACCAAGAGTTATGCACTTGAGGCATATCGCCGACTGGACGCAACTACCAGGTGCCTGTGTAGAAGTACGGCAGCAAGGAGCCCACGTCTGTACCGGAATAGTCGATGCTGTCACCGACGACGGGAAGATCCTTTGGATCCAGTCCCCGGCACAGAACCGAAGGCTTTTCGAGAAAGATGATTCCTACGAAGCCTGGTCAACAGAAGAGCGCACGGGCTTTCACTACGAAATCACGGCCGGCACAAATAACCACGAGACGCATACCGAATTGAGCGCACCGGCGTAAGCCGGCCGTTCAGCTGAACCGCAATTTCCCACCCTACTGACCCGAAGGTCACATCATGTGCAAGCGCCAACTCCCCATTGCAGTGAACAAGGTGGAATTCATGTCATGCACCCCACACATCAGGAGCACGCAGTGTCAGCGATAAAAAATACCAATGCCAGCCAGGGGGGTGCCTCAGCGGCCAGCAAGCGGCGCTTCCTGATTAGAATGGTCACCGTTCTGATCGGCGGCATGGTCCTGGACGGCTACGTCCTTGGCATCATCGGACCTGTCTCGGGGACCATGGCCGAGGACCTGCAGCTCACAGCTTTCTGGCAGGGTCTGATCGCCGCCGCTGCTCTGGTCGGAATCTTGATGGGCGCACCTCTGGGTGGCTGGGCCGCCGATAAGTGGGGGCGCAAGCCAATTTTCATGTTCGACATCGGCCTGTTCGCTATCGCGTCGGGAATGCAGTTTTTCGTCGACTCGCCGGCATGGCTGATTGTGGTGCGGCTGTTGATGGGCATCGCGATCGGCACAGAGTACGCGGTCGGTTGGCCCCTGATGGCTGAGTTCTCACCCACCCATCTGCGTGGGCGGCTAATGGCCGCAATGGGAATCGCTTGGTACGCCGGCTTCATGATCGCGTTCCTGATCGGCCATCTGCTCAATGAGTACACCGACCTGAGCTGGCACTTCATCCTGGGTACGAGCACCTTCCTCGCGGTGGCCATATTCCTCGCCCGGCTCGGCATGCCGGAGTCACCGCGGTGGCTGTGGAGTGTGGGCCGCAAAGACGAGGCCCGAACCCTCGCCAACAAGTACATGCCCGAGGACGCGCTCGACGACCTCCATCACGAGGAGGTTCGCAAGGGCAGCTTCGGGATGCTGTTCTCCAAAAAGTACTGGCGCTCCACGCTCTTCATCTCTGGGTTCTGGTTTTGCGCCGTGACACCATACTTCGCGATCGCCACCTTCGCTGACAGCGTGCTAAATGAGTACGGCCTCGCCGGCGGGCTCGCCGGGGGAGTCGGGCTCTCCGCTGTCGCGCTGGCCGGAGTCGTCGTCACGTTCTTGCTGATCGAGAAGGTAGGCCGACGCCTACTGACCGTCCCGACCCAGTGGCTGAGCGCCGCCGTCCTCGCGGTCATCGGCCTGTGGGCTGGCGCGCCCGCGCCCGTCGTCCTCATCCTCTTCCTGGTCTTCTCGTTCTTCAACGCGGGATACAACACGCTGACCAACGTCTACCCAGGCGAGGTTCTCCCGACAGAGATCAGAGGCATCGGAACAGGTTTCGCGGCCGCTGTCAGCCGTGTCGGAGCCGGCATCGGCATCTTCCTCCTCCCGATGTCGATGGAGACCCTCGGTGCCGGTCCCACTATGCTGATCGCGGCCGGAGTCGCCCTCGCCGGTGCCGCGCTATCCCAGTGGCTCGCTCCGGAGACGAAGGGCAAGACCTTGACGGAGGCAGCAGCAGGATACGCCCACTAAGAACCGAGCCAGCATCGGGAAAGATCGGCGCTCGTGACCCTGCCTAAACGAACGTCCACGTGCTGGAGATCGTCCAACAGGGCCACTAGCCGCCCTTGTGAAAGTCCCTTCGCAAGCGCTAGTAACCGAGCATATTGAATGAACCCTGCTTCAACCGCTATGCCCGTCACTTACTCCGATCAGCGAAATAGACACAGATTCCATCATTAACAACCTGTGGCTGGCGCCGGCTCACAGTCATAGTGTGACGCTCCCTGAAGCCACTCCCCCCGCTAATTGTGGAACGCCGATAATCGACCTTCCGTCAACCTGCCCAGACTCGGTCATGCCCTTGCTTCCAAAGCATGCTGCCGAAACTAGAGGGTAGCCCTTAGCGGTCCACGGCTGCGGTCAATTCGGGTTATCCACGGCCGGAAATTGGGAGCCGGTGGAGGTAGCTTCCTGGCAGCAGTGGCGGTGGATGACCCTGTGTGATTTGTTGCATGTAGTCGCTGGCCTCAGTTTTGGGTGTGCTTCAGCCTTACGGCCGAATAGGAAAGCGCCAGTCAACGGTCAACTCGCCATCGCCCACGGACTCAGCGCCCCGCTGTGACTGTTCGGCGGTGATGCCGGTTAGTTTGCAGCGTCTGGTGCCCGGTTTGCTGTGCCATTTTGAGACCGTTTCTGACTGGTCTGCCTCACTGAGTACGGGCTGGTTGCAGACCCGGGCCACTTGTCTTCGGCGAGGAAAGCCGCAGCCGGTATGGTCCAGACAGGCTTGAGTTGAGCCCCACCGCAGACTCGCTTAGTCAGGCTTTCCGAGGCGGCAGTGCGAGTTTGCAGACCTTCGCCCAGGTGGAGCCGACCTGCTTCCAGATGGGACCGGTGGTGTAGATCAGGCCGTAGCGCTGGCAGATTTCGCGGACCTTTGGCGCGATCTCTGCGTACCGGTTGGAGGGCAGGTCCGGGAAGAGGTGGTGCTCGATCTGGTGCGAGAGGTTGCCGGTCATCAGGTGCATGAACCTGGACCCGGAGATGTTGGCGGAGCCGATCATCTGGCGGACGTACCAGTCGCCGCGGGTTTCCCCTTCCACCATTTCCTCGGTGAAGGTGTCCGTACCTTCGGGGAAGTGGCCGCAGAAGATCACCGCGTGGGCCCAGAGGTTGCGGACCGCGTTGGCCGTCAGCGTGCCGTAGAGGGCCTGCTTGCCGGAACCGGTGAGCATGGCCACTGCCGGGGTCGCGGCGTAATCCTTTGTGAACTGCGTGAGCGCCTTCCGGGCCAGGGCTTTGAGGTCCTTGACGAGGGCCTCCTTGGACTTCCTGCCTTCCTTATACTCGGTCAGCTCGAGGTCATAGATCGCGATGCCCCACTCGAAGACAGGAGCCAGGAGAGCGTTGTAGAGCGGGTTGCCCAGGTTGTAGGGCGTCCACGGCTGGTTCTCATCCATGCGGAGGAGGTTGAATCCGACGTCGTTGTCCTTGCCCACCACGTTGGTCCAGCGGTGGTGCGAGTCATTGTGGGTGTTCTGCCAGGCACGGGACGGGGTAACGAAGTCCCACTCCCAGGTGGTGGAGTGGATGTCCGGGTCCCGCATCCAGTCCCATTGCCCGTGCAGGATGTTGTGGCCCAACTCCATGTTTTCCAGGATCTTGGCCAGGCTCAGCATGGTGGTGCCGGCGACCCACGCCGTTTTGTTCTTGCTGACAAGCAGCACCGCCCGGCCTGCGATCTCCAGGCCGCGCTGGATCTTGATCATGCGCCGGATGTACGCGGCATCGGATGCGCCGCGCTTGGCGAGGATGCCGTCGCGGATGGCGTCGAGTTCCCGGCCCAGCTCGGCCACCTGCTCGTCGGAGAGGTGCGCCGCGGACGGCGGTCTGAGCGTGGGTCCGCCGGAGGTGGCGAGGGCGCCGGGCCGGATCTTCGCCGCACCGGATGCCTTCTTCGTGGGGGCATCGTCCGGCACGGCACCGTCCCCGAAAAGGCCAGGCTGGTTGGTAATGATCGTCATGTACTGGTACTCCTCAGAGGTCGAGGTTCACGGGTCCGGCAGCTGCCGAAACGCGCGTCTGGATTAGTTGGTCCGGCCCGCCATGGACCTTGCGGGGACTCGCGTCACCGGGATGGCTGGCCCGAAGCGAAGAAGAGGTTGGCTGCTCGCTGTCTACGGTTTCACCCGGGGAGCGCCCTGTAAGGGCGTCCCGGCCGTCCGCGTAGAAGAGCCACGGCGGCATGAAGCTGACGAGTTCGCGTGCAAGATCGTGGGCGGTGGAGGGCTGGCCCGTGCTGAAGGCGTGCATCACTCCACTGACGATCAGCCCGCCGATCGAGCTCGCCATGAGGTCAATTCTCGCGTCCGGCCACTGCGGTCGGGCGATCGCCATGATCGGACGGGCGCCCCGGGCGAACCCCTGGATGGCTCTCCCTACTGTGCCGCCGGTGCCCTCGGAGAGCAGCAGATGCTCGTAAAGCTCCCGGTGCTCGAAGACCGACTGGAGAATGAGCTCGAGAGCGAACTCGGAGACAGCTTGTCCCTCGACGCCGTGCACGGTCCGGGCCTCAAGGTCGAGGGCACCAATCTCGGTGATCAGGTCGTCGAGGATGAACAATGCGAGCTCGTCGACGCTGGCGAACTGCTCGTAGAACCCGCTCCGGCTGAGTCCCGCCTCGCGCGCGATGCGGGTCACGGACGCGGCGCCGAAGCCTTCCGCCTTGATGACCTTCGTCAGCGCCTCAACCAGACGGCGCTGCGATGTGATCGCCCGAGGGTCGGTCGATCCTCTCCGGGTCATGCGGGCCTGACTTCGTCCATGCTGTGCCATAAACCCATTCTAAAGGTAATTACAGCACATGTGTGCAGTAGCCTGCGGGGAGGTGGGTCACCTATTCACTGCGCCTTTGATGGGCGGTTAGTGGCTACTCGCTCCATAAAACCTTCCTCCGGCATGGATACCGAAGCCAGAAATGACACTTGCCGTGAACCGGACGGGCCAGCCTGTTCTGAGTTACGGAGCCGGGGGAAAACACCACGGCTGATTGGAAGAAACAGCCCCTTTTCGGGCGTCTCCCCCGACGATTTTAGAACGCTGATAACGGATCTTTCGTCAGGTAAAGGCGAGTCGCCTTGTTCGGGGACGTCGTTGCGAATTTTCTGGACTCTCTGACCGAGGAACGGGCGGCATGGGACAGGGGCGGTCTGGCTCCTGAAAGAGTCTGCCTTCGGTCATGCGCTTGGCGCGAACATCTGTCAATGAAGGACAAGAGGGTCACAATCTCTGATTGAGAGGAGGACTTTTCGCAAGGGACAGGGGACGCCGCTACAGCCGCCAGCAATTGCAACCGGCTCACCTTTTACTCACCCCAATCAACGACAAAGGACAAGTATTCATCAGTCATCGTAGATCATAGAACCTCTAGATTCCGGGCAAAACCGCGCCTTCCTCGCCTGATTGTAGACGTCCGGACCTAAAGCGGGGGTCGTCGGTTCGAATCCGACAGGAGGCTCCGATTGTTGCTCTGACCTGCGGTTTTACTCCCGCAGGTCCGGCCGGTGGGGCCCATTTCAACTCCGACGCACCAGAAACTCACCAGATTCAGTGCTTCTCGGGTTCGCCATCGTGGCCCTTTTGCCGATCCGCGATGCGATTGCCCGGGACATGGAGCGGCTTGTCTCGGCAGTGGAGTCGATCCGGAACCGACCCATAACCATCGATGTTGCCGACGGACCTAACGGGAGTACTGTCGGCGGGCTGTGGCTCTTTCTTCGTCCAGGATTGAGGGGTTCAGGTTCCATTCATCCTCGGATTGCCTCCGTGATGTTCAGTTTTGTGCAGTCTGTTCACTGAGGACTTCGTCGGAGACATTGTTCTGATTCAAGACGTCCAAAGCAACTGATCCGTCAGTCCAGTCCGGTTCTCACCCCTAGCCCACGTCTGCTCCGCACGACGGTACCGCGCCATTCCGGCCCCCTGCGCAAGGAGCCGGTCAGCACCCACCTCGGTCCCGACAACGGTTCGCGAGACGCCGCCTGGCATGCACGCACCTGCCCAAACCTGGATCAACCCCTGCGGGTTACTCGATGAGGCGATTTTCCATGTCCAAGTTCGCAATCAACCGTCGTCAGCTGCTGCAGGCCGGGGGCGTCGGGGGCCTCGCCGCCGCACTGGCAGCGATGTCACAGGGCGTCGCCGAGGCGGCCCCCAAACAACAGGGCGCAGGCGGCCCACAGATCCTCGATCTCGGGCTCCAAAGGAGCGACCATCAGAGGCGCCGAAGCGCTGGAAGCCGCAGCGGTTTAGGCGCCCGCCCTTGCTGGCCCGCGGCCTCCGTGGGCCACCAAGGGCGCTGGAACGGCCCCTCGAATACAAGCCCGCGAGCGGCTTCGTTGCCATTGCCGAATGATGGCTGGAAGGTGGGTACAACCGACCGTTGCCAGTTCCCGGGGGAGGGCCTAGACTCGGCCCACAACCCCAGCCGGGGAGAACTCCAGAACCCTTCACTCATCCCCTGTTCTGGGCGTGCGGATAGGTCCGTGTTCTGGGCACAGCAGAACAGGAATCGGCCATGACTAAGTATTTTTTCCAAGCAAATTATGTGGGCCAGGGCATCAAAGGCCTGATGCAGGAGGGTGGGTCCAAACGCCGGGACGCGGTTGTAAAGGCCTTGGAGTCGGTTGGGGGATCACTGGAATGCATCTACTACGCGTTCGGCGAGACGGATGTCCTGGGGGTCTTCGACGTTCCCGATCAGCCGAGTGCTGTTGCCCTTTCCCTGATGATCAATTCCACCGGCGCCGTGGACCTTCATCTCACCCCGCTCATGACACCGGAGGATATTGACGCAGCCGTGGGCAAGACACCCGCCTACCGGGCTCCCGGTCAGTAACGGCTTCGATCGGGCGACGTGCGTGCGGTACCGGCCACTGATATGTGGGAAGGGTTGTCAAGGGGCAGTGATGAGCGGCTCCCAACTTCTTTGGTGGGGGCCCGCTGGTTGGGGTGCCGTCCGGGTGTGGCGGTCGTGCTGGCGAGTCGTGTATTCGACTGGCAGTGTCAGACTGATATTCGCGGGTTGGGATACCGCATGACGATTGTTCGGCTGGGACGTATCGCTGTCTAAAATCGAGCGTCAACGGTTGGGCCCGTTTGCTCATAGAGGCGTCTCGAGTTGGTCCCAAAGTGCTGCCACGTCACGTCCGCCATGTGCCCGGACGGCACGTTCCTTTACGCCGCGTTCATGCGTTCTCCCTGCTGCAGGGGCGCGGCCAGAGACCAGCACCATCCGGCGAGTTCCCTGGCGATCGCGGTGTTGGCCGTGACGGACCTTTTCTTGCGGGCTTCGAATACTTCCCATTTGTGGTGGAGCCGGAGATTGCCTTCCAGCGCGCGGATCCGGGTGGCCGGGGCGACAAGGTCCAGCTGGCGCAGCAGCCGTTCCCCGGGTCGGGAGTAGGGGCGTTTGTGCTGCCAGGCTGCCTCGATGAGGAGTTTGCGGGCGTATTTGCTGCCGGCTTTCGTGATCGGGCCCTGGTGGCGGGATTGGCCCGAGGATTGCTCGCTGGGCACCAGCCCTGGGTAGGAACCGATGGAGGACCCGGTGAAGCGGGTCCAGTCCCCGATTTCCACGGCGAGTCCGAAGCCGGTCGTGGTCTGGATGCCGCGCAGGCACATCAGTGCCTCGATCACGGGGGCGTACTGGCAGTCTCTGGCGGCTGCTGCGACGCGCTGGTCAATGCGTTTCAGGTGCGCTGCGAGCAGTTCGGCCTGCTCCACATCGGCTTCGTAGGTGAACTGCAACACCGGGGAGTCAAAACGCTGCCGGTGCAGCCACAGCACATGTTCCTTCGTCCACTTGCTTTCCTCCGGATACCTGATGCCGTGCCGGAGCAGGATCGCGTTCACGTGCTGGCGGGCATGGGCGAGGTCCTTCTCCGACGTGGCCCGCAGCCGGGACAGGTCCCGCAGGTCTTCCTGATCCCGTGTCGGGACCCGCACCTGCGTGATCTGGCCAAGGGCGAGCATCTCGGCGAGCATGCGGGCGTCGCGCTTGTCCGTTTTGACCTTGTCGCCCGGGGCGCGGAGTAGCTTCGAGGACGCCGCGACCACGCAGTCGATGCCGGCCTCGCGCAGGTACCGGGCCAGGACGTATCCGGTGGGGCCGGATTCATACACCGCCTTCACCGGGGGTTCGCGGCGGCGGATCCACTCCAGCACCACCGCCGGGTCGGAGTCCAATTTCGCCTGCACCAGCTCGCCGGTATCCGGGCTCAGCGCGCAAGCAACAACAGAAATCGCGTGAACATCGAGCCCGATGAAAGTATGCTCAAACATAGCCGGGACCTCCCAAAACTCACATGTGGCACTACCATTGCAACGCTCCACGGGCCAACAATCCAAGAGCACCGTCCATGGCAACCCACGGACCCTGTGACACAGAAGGCCCCGGCCTTCACGTCACCGTCCTCGCCTCTTCCCCTGCCCGTCCGGACAAAGGCCGATTCCGCCGGGCCACAGGCCCCGCAGCGCCGCCCCGACACGAGGGACACGCGTCATATCAGGCCGGCGCTGCGCGGCCGCCCGGCGACAATGGGCCCGATCCGGACGGGCAGGGACTGAACGCCCCTCACTTCATATCGTCTAAGCCACGGAGGAAGCGCTGGATGCCGCGGAAGAGCACCACACTGAGCTGAACATCCCGGGCTGACATGGCCGGCACCGAAGGTTCGACTGGGCTGCCTCGTGCAGCGCCAGTCGAACCTTCGGTCACCAGAAGGGACGGCCGGCAGGATCCAGCAGAGTGCAATGAGTTCTTCAAAAATATTCTTAAAAACGCGCTCTGGTTGGCGCCGAGCCCTTAGGATCAAGAAAGTGCCGCTAGGCACCACCTGACCGGCGGATTTCCAAACCGCCTTGCCGATTGCGGGGGACCGATCGCCATGCTCAGAACTTTGAAATCCATCGCGGTAGTCGTTGGACTCGGTTTGGCTTTGGGGCTGATGCCGGCCCAGGCCGCCCAGGCAGCGCCTGCCACAGGCCGGATCTCCCTCAGCCCGGCCACTGGACTGGCAGGATCCGCCGTCACAGTCAGCGGAACGGGGTTCAAGGCCTCCACCACGGGGACGGTGATCGCCGGTGCCACGACTTTTCCCTTCAAAACGGCGGCCTCGGGTGCCTTCAGCACCTCGATCACCATCCCTTCCACAGCCACGGGATCATTGACCATCACGGCCAAGACCTCTTCCATCCAGGCCTCGTCCGTGTTCACAGTGACAGCACCGGTCCCGACGCTCCCTCCGGTCAGCACGGCCGCGCTTCGGTTCGGGGTGGCCACGGCCGGCGGCCCGCTGGCCAGCGGCGAACTGGATGAAGTGGCGCAACTGGCCGGCGAAAGCCCGTCCACCATTCTCTTTTACAAGGACTTCCTCCAGGCGCCCCCCATCGCCGAGATGAACTCCGTCCGGGCACGCGGCGCCGTCCCGCTGATCACCTGGGAACCTTGGGCCTGGGGCGGCGGAATGGAACAGCCCGCCTACTCCCTGGACCGAATTGCCGCCGGCGACTTTGACGCCCACATCACGCAGTGGGGCCAGGCACTTGCGGCCTGGGGCCAGCCGGTCCAGCTCAGATTCGCCCACGAGATGAACGGCAACTGGTACCCGTGGGCCGAAGGCGTCAACGGCAACCAGCCCGGCGACTATGTAGAGGCCTGGCGCCATGTTCACGACATTGTTGCTGCCAGCGGAGCCAGCAACGTGTCCTGGGTTTGGAGCCCGAATGTTCCCTACTACGGTTCCACCGATCTCGCCGGCCTCTTTCCCGGCGCCGGGTACGTGGATGTTGTAGCCCTCGACGGGTACAACTGGGGCACTTCAGCCTCCTGGAGCGGCTGGATATCGCCGCAGGATCTCTTCGCTCCGGGGATAGCCCAGGTGCGTACTCTGGCACCCGGGGTTCCCATCCTGATCAGCGAGACGGCTTCCAGCGAAGCAGGGGGCAACAAGGCTGCCTGGAACACTGAGCTCGTGTCGTATCTGGCGGCCCAGCCTGATGTTATGGGCTTCGTCTGGTTCCACCTCCAGAAAGAAACCGACTGGCGCATCAACAGCAGTGCCTCGTCCGCCTCAGCGTTCAAGTCCGCATTGCAGGCGCGCCGGACTCCCTGACTCGGTAATCAGGGCCGCGCCTTGTTGTCCCGGCGGACCAGCCCCAGCAGGGCCGCACCAATGAGCATCACGCCGAACGCGGTCAGCAGGGCAGCCATGACGTCCAGGCCGGTGTACGCCAGCCCGGTTGCGCCGAGAGCGGCTCCGGAAGCGGGTAGGGCGGTGTTCATTCCGTACATTTGTTAGTTGATTTCCTCTGCTGTGTATTGCGCTTCCCAGCGGTCTATCCGCCGCCGGGTGATCTTTGCGGTCAGGACAGCGCACCAGGAGGCCAGAAACCACCCGGACCGCAGCCACATGAACAATTCCTGCGGGAAGAACGTGGCTGCCATCAGGACGTCCTTCCAGTCGCGGTGCGGAATCCGAAGAGCCCGCTTGATGTCCAGCGCCACGAACAAGATTGGCACCAGCCACCAGAACAGGACGACGCGAAACACTCCCAACGAGAGTGAGAGGGCAATGACGGCGATCCACAGGAGTTTCAGGAACACGCCCAGCAGACCCATGGCCTGCTGGCCCCAGTCGCGCAGGGTCAGCCGGTTGATTCCAAGGTCCAGCAAGTCTTCCACGGTGCCGACCTGCCATTTCATCCGCTGGCCCCACAGTGCTTTGACTGTCTTCATCGAGTCGGTGTAGGCGCGGACATCCGGGGATACCTGGCAGACAAAGCCCAGTTCGCGGATGCGATAGGTCAGCTCGAAGTCCTCGACCTCCGAGGTGTAGACCCACGGCCCTTCCCGGTCGCCCCGGGCCGCGATCTGTCGGAGGACGGCGTTATTTATGGCGCAGCCGGTTCCTGCCAGAACGCTGGTCCGGCCACGCCTCAGGGCTGTATCGGTCCACGTGGCGAACTCAGCCTTCTGCAGCCGGCTCAGAAATCCGGGGTCCTGCATCGTAAATTTCGACGACGAGCCACCGAGGAGCGCGCCCGTTTCCGCGCTGAACTCCCGGGACCAGGCTTCGACGGCGTTCGGGGGCAGGACGGTATCCGCGTCGAGGCAGATAACCACGTCGGCGTCGACTGCGTACTTCGCCCAGGCCCGGTTCAGGGCTTCGGATTTGCGGTGTTGCAATCGTGGAAGCTCCATCACGGACACCGGGTATTTCCGCGCTTCCCAGGCCGTTGAATCGGTGCAGCCGTTGGGGATGACCACGATGAGGTCCGCGGGACGGGACTGGAGCATCAGGCCATCGAGCGTTGCCCCGATCGAGCCGGCCTCGTTGTAAGCGGGCACCAGCACGACTACGCGTAGGCCAAGTGCTGCTGGGGTAGCCTCGCCCGCAGCGGATGCGACGCGGGCTGCCCGCCGGGTGGGATGAACGGCAGGCGAGCGCGTCGCGTCGGCCGGCGGGAGGGGCAGTGCGGTATCCACGGCGGCCTCCTCGGGTGGGTTTTGAAGGCCCCAGCGGCCTGCCAATCCATCCTGGCGGCGACTTCTCAGATTTCGCCCCCGGATGCCCTCAAGATTCCATCAATTACCCCGTCTGCAGAGGGCGAAGCAACGAAATCTGTCTGGTTGGCCACACTGTTGCCCAAGTAGCGGCATAATGACCTAAACTGCTTCACTGAGGTGCCTGAAATGGTGCCGTGCAGCGACGAAAGTGAACATGCCATGGCTACCGATTACGACGCTCCGCGCAAGACTGACGACGAGGCTTCTGCCGAGTCGCTGGAGGCCCTGCAGGCATCCCGCAGCGGCAGTGCCCAGACCGCTGTCATCGACGTCGACGAAACCGACACCGCCGAAGGCATTGACCTTCCCGGAGCCGATCTCTCCGGCGAAGAACTGACCGTCATTGTGGTTCCCGAACAGTCCGATGAGTTCACCTGCTCATCCTGCTTCCTGGTCCGGCACCGGTCCCAGGTTGCACGCGAAAAGAACGGCCTGAAGTACTGCATCGAGTGCGAAGGCTGAACGGCCGACGGCGGCACTCCGGTGAGGCGCGCCGGCGTCGTTATTATGCATAACGGCAGGGTGCAGAAACGGTGTTAATAGCGTTTCGATGGCCCCGTAAAGTGCTTCAGAATTACGCTTGCGTGACCGGAACCAAGGCTGATTAACGGTTCCGCGCCGAAGCGGCAACAACCCTTTTGAGTGGCCTTGGAGACTCCTACGCTTGAGCTACCTAATCACTCGAAGGGTGGCTCACAATGAAAAAGATTCATACGTGGCTGACAGTCATTTTGATGGCTGTCGGATTGGGTTTCCTGGCTCCGGGGCCCGCCTCGGCAACCACATCGTATTGCGGGCTCGTATGGGGATCGCTGGCTGAATCAGACCCGGCCATGAGCACCGCATCCGTCACCAACGTCAGGACGGGGCAGCACTATTGCTTCGACCGGATGGTGGTTGATCTCAACGGCCCTGTTGCCGGCTACACGGTCCAGTACGTTCCGACCGTGGTCCAGGACGGTTCAGGTTTTGAAATCCAGATGCGGGGTGGTGCATTCCTCCAGGTCACTGTGAATGCACCGTCCCACGACAGCAACTACAACGCGACATACAGGCCGGCGAACGAGGCCGAACTGTCGAACGTGTCGGGATACCAGACCTTCCGGCAGGTGGCCTACGCGGGCAGCTTTGAGGGCTACACCAGCATCGGACTGGGTGTCCGTGCCCGGCTCCCGTTCCGGGTCTTCACCCTGGACGGCCCCGGATCCGGATCGCGCATGGTGGTGGATGTAGCGCACTTCTGGTGACCCGCGGTTCGCTGCTGAACCGCAGTTGAGACAAGATCAGGAAACCAAAACGGCGCCCTGCCCGGAGACTTTCCGGGCAGGGCGCCGTGCTGTGTGCTGTGGGTGGGGCAACTACTCTGGAACCACCAGCGCAGGAGTGTCCCGGCGGATGGTTTCGCCGCGGAAGAACCCCGGGCGGAGGCGTGCCGTGATCACCATCAGCACAGCCCCGAGCGCCAGGATCCCGATGCCCAGGACAAACACCAGCCCAACCCCGAAGATCTCCGAACCGCTGCCGAACTCCGGCGCCCAGCTGTCCATGGCCGTCTGCAGGAAAACCACAAACAATCCGACTCCGCCCGCTACCGGGCAGAGCAGCCGCAGCATGAAGTTGCGGACGCTGCTGAACACGCTGTTCCGGAAGTACCAGGCGCAGGCGATGGCGGTCAGGCCGTAGTAGAAGCAGATCATGAGGCCGAGGGCCAGGATGGTGTCGTTCAGGACGTTTTCGCTGATCACATGCATCACCGCGTAGAACCCAGCGGACAGGATGCCCGCCGCCACTGTTGCGAAGCCCGGCGTCGAGAAACGCTTGCTGATGTGGCTGAACGGCGCAGGCAGCGCACCGTAGTGGGCCATGGCCAGCAGGCTGCGCGACGGAGACGTGAACGTGGACTGCAGGGACGCAGCGGAACTGGACAGCACCGCGAGCGACATCAGGATGGCGAACGGCCCCATGATCGGCGAGGCCAGCGCCGTGAAGAGGTTCTCGTGGTTCTCAGCGTTGTTCAGGCCAATCCCGGTATCGCCGACGCCGGCGAACATCATGGTGGAAATGGTCACCAGCAGGTAGATCCCCAGAACAACGACGGCGGTGAGGGTGCCCGCCAGCCCAGCAGTCTTTTTGCCGTTGGCGGTTTCCTCATTCACCGTCAGGCACACGTCCCAACCCCAGTAGACGAAGATCGATAGCGAGATGCCGGCAGCGATCTGACCGAACGTCTCGATCCTGGTGACGTCGAACCACTCCCAGCTGAACGGGATGGCCGTTTCCGACGTGGACCAGTTCGCGAACGCCATGCCCACGAAAAGCCCCAGGACCAGCAGCTGGAATCCGACGAGTCCGTACTGGACCAGCTTGGTGGTGTGCAGGCCGCGGTAGCTCACCCACACGGCGAGGGCCACGAACACGAAGCACGTCAGGACGTTCAACGGCTTATTGGCCGCGAGGTCCGCGAGTTCAGGCGCACCCGTCAGCTGCGACAGGAAGAGATAGAAGAAGTCGACGGCCACGCCCGCCAGGTTGGACAGGACGATGATGTTGGCGGCGAGCAGCCCCCAGCCTCCCATCCACCCCACCCACGGGCCAAACGCTTTGGTGACCCAGGTGAACGTGGTGCCGCTGTCCGGGGAATCGGCGTTGAGTTCCCGGTAGGCGAATGACACCAGGATCATGGGGATGAACCCGATCAGGAAAATAACGGGCAACTGGAGCCCCGCCTCATTAACCGTGGGGCCAAGGGCGCTGGTCAGCGTGTAGGCCGGCGCGATGGTGGAAATGCCAAGAACGACGACGGCGAGGAGGCCCAGCTGCCCGCCCTTCAGTCCTTTTGCCGTGATGCCGTGCGCCGAGCCGGCCGGGTCGGTCCCGGAAGGCTGGCCTGCGGGGGTGCTCGTGCGGGTGGTTTGGGTCATTGTCCAGCGCTTTCTACGAGGCAGCAGCAGGCTGCTGTTGGGTGATGCAGTGGATGCCGCCGCCGCGGGCGAAGAGCTCACGGGCGTCAATGCCGACCACACGCCGGCCGGGGTAGGCTTCCGCCAGGATCTGCAGCGCCTTGTCATCGTTGGGGTCCCCGAACGTACAGGCGATGACGCCGCCGTTGACCACGACGTGGTTGATGTAGCTGTAGTCCACAAAACCCTCGTCATCCCAGAGCACTTCCGGGGCGGGGACTTCGATGATGGTCCACTCCCGGCCGGCCGCGTCCCTTGTGGTGCGGACGTGCTCGATGATGTCGCGGCTCACCTGGAAGTCCGGGTGGCGGGGGTCCTGCTGGGAATGCACCAGCAGTGTGCCGGGGGAGGGAATGGCGGCCACGATGTCCACATGACCGCGCGTGCCGAACCGTTCCGAGTCCCGGGCCAGTCCGCGCGGGAGCCAGACCACCTGGGTTGCGCCGATGGTCCGGGCGAGCACGGCTTCCACGTCCTCGCGGCTGAGTCCCGGGTTGCGGCCCGGATCCAGCTGCACGGTTTCTGTCACCAGCACGGTTCCCTGGCCGTCCACCTGGATGCCGCCGCCTTCGTTGACCAGCGCGGAGACAATGTGCGTGGCGCCAGCGCGGCCTGAGACTTCGGCGGCGATCAGCGCGTCCTTGTCCCAGCGCGCCCAGTCCTGGGCACCCCAGCCGTTGAAGACCCAGTCGACGGCGCCGAGGCTCCCATCCTGGCCGAGCACAAACGTGGGGCCGATGTCCCGCATCCACGCATCGTTGAGCGGGGCGGCAAGTACCTCGACGTCGGGATGCAGATAGCGGGCGGCGATGCCGACGTCGTCCGGGTCCACCACCACGGTAACCGGCTCAAATTCGACGGCGGCGTTGGCCACAGCTGCCCAGGTGGACCGGGCAACGTGGGCATCTTCCTCTGTGTCGCCCAGCGTGTAACCGCCAGTGGGAAAGGCCATCCACAGCCGCTCCTGCGGAGCGGTTTCGGCGGGCATGCGCCACGTGCTCATGCGGTCACCTGCTGACGGTTGATTGAGCCTGCGTGACTGGTGATTGAGCCGGCGTACCCGGTGATTGAGCCTGCCGAAATCCCCGCCTCTTCGCCGCCGAGCGGCTGGTCATGGCGTACGGGTTCCGTAAGCCGGCCGTAGGTATCGGGGCGGCGCGTGGACAGGAAGGGGAAGAGCGTCAGCCAGTCCCGCCGCTGGTCCAGGTCGAGGTCTGCCACCAGCACTGCGGAGGCGTCACGCGGAGCCTGCACGAGGACGCGGCCGTAGGGGTCGGAGATGAAGGAGGAGCCGTAGAAGTTCAGCGTTCCTTCACTGCCCCAGCGGTTGGGGGCAATCATAAACAGGCCGTTGGCGATGCCGTTGCCCACGATGACCTGCTGCCACAGCGGCTGGGTGTCGAAATCCGGGTGGTCCGGTTCGGAACCGATGGCGGTGGGGTAGACCAGGATCTCTGCGCCACCGAGGGAGTAGAGCCGGGCCACCTCCGGGAACCATTCGTCCCAGCACGTGGGCATGCCCAGCCGGGCGCCGCCCAGTTCTGCCGGCGCGTGGACCTCGTAGGCATCCGCGGCCGCCGGCCCCTGGCGGAAGAACTTGTCTTCGTAGTAGCCGGCGGTGACCGGGATGTGGAGCTTGTGCGTGCGGGCGAGCAGTTCGCCCTTGGACGACACCAAGATGGCAGTGTTCAGCCCCAGGCCGTCGTCGCTGCCGTCCGGGTTCGGTGCCTGCTGGTACAGCGAGGCATGGACAGCCACGCAGTGGCGGCGGGCCGACTCGGCAGCAAACCGGAAGGTGGGTCCGGTGAGCAGGTCCTCAGCGATGTCCGATGGCCGGGGCCGTACCGCTGCAGGGCGCGTGGTGTCATTTTCGGGGCAGTTGTCTGCAGGGTAGCGGGAAAGCGTGAGTTCGGGCAGGAATACCACCGTGGCACCGAGCCTGGCGGCGCGGCCGATTCCTTCATCGAGTTCGGCCTGCAGGACGGCGGTGTCTGCATGCCAGCGGTGCTGCACAACGCCCACCCGAAGGGCAGGGCGGACGGACGGCGTTGTCCGGGCCAGGGACGTGGGTGAGTCGAGGCAGGAAATTTCAATCATATGCTTGCTTCCAGTGAGACGACCGTCACTAAATGAATGACGTTCATTTAGTATGGAGGGTGGACGGCTTTCGCGCAATGGTTTAAATGAATCCCATTCTTTAATCTCGCTCCGTGAGATTAGTAAGCTCACTGAGAAATTTGCTTCCGGCCTGCCGCGATCGATCCCGTGGCTGATAGCGTCGGGACTACTGGACCAATCGAGGAGGATTCATGAAAGCTTCACCGACCCTGACCAATAACCTGCAGGCCGTACTTGCGGACCTGATTGAGCTGCACATCCAGGGCAAGCAGGCCCACTGGAACATTGTGGGGACCAACTTCCGGGACCTTCACCTGCAGCTGGACGAAATCGTGGATGCCGCCCGGCAGTTCGCGGACGATGTGGCCGAGCGGATGCGCGCCCTGCATGCCCTGCCGGACGGCCGCAGTGCCACCGTGGCCAAGTCCACCAGCCTCGCGCAGTTCCCCGAAGGCCTCATCAACACGAAGGACGCCATCGAGCGGATCGTTGCCGCGCTTGAGGCTGCCGTGGGCACCATGCGCAAGGTCCATGACGAAGTGGACGAAGAGGATCCCACCACCGCGGACCTGCTCCACGAATTCATCGCCAAGCTGGAGCAGTACGCGTGGATGGTGAACGCCGAGACCATGAAGGCCTCCGCCAGCGTCACCGCCCCTGACGCCAAGTAAGAGTCGGCCCCTAGTGAGGCCACAAGCGCCCGGCGCCGGAATGACTTCCTGCGCCGGGCGCTTTTTGTGCGCTCGCCGGCTTGCCGGAGATGTGCGCCTAGTCCGCCGTCGGAACTTTCCGGAGTACGACGGCGGCAAGGACTGCCGCGCCCGCCATCAGTACCAGCGCGATTGCCGCAGTGGTGTGGACCCCCGAATCAAACGCCAGGCGTGCTGCGCCGCGGAGCGCTTCGGCCAGCGGAGCAGGCAGGCCGGCGGCCAGCTCCACGGCGCCCGCCAGAGTTTCACCCGCCTGGTGTACTGCACTGCCCGACGCCGTTTGCTCCACCCCGGCCGGAAGCCGGAGATTGCGCTGGTAGGAAGCGGTCAGGATCGAGCCCAGCACCGCCGTCCCCAGCAGGGACCCCACCTCATAGCCCGTTTCGGAGATGGCGGCCGCCGCTCCTGACTTCTCCGCTGGAACGGAGCCCAGGATGAGGTCATTGGAAATGGTTTCCGCTGTGCCCACGCCCAGGGCGAGGATCAGCAGCGCGGCCAGCAGGAGGGCCGGGCCGGAGCTGTGGTCACCGAAGACCACGATTCCGTAGCCGGTGGCGCTCAGGGCCAGGCCACCCGCCACCACAAAGCCCGGACGCACCTTCCGGACCAGCGGCACCACTGCCAGCCCAGCCAACACTGTGGCCACCAGGGCCGGGATCATGGCAATTCCGGCGGCCGACGGCGTCATCCCCTCCAGGAGCTGCAGGTGCTGGGCGAGGAACAGGATGAAGCCGTTGAAGGAGAACAGGGCCAGCACGTTTGCCGTGATGGCAGTGCTGAAGACCCGGTTGCCGAACAGGGACATGTCCAGCAGGGGGCTGGCCAGCCGCTGCTGGCGGCGGACAAAAACGACGCCCATGGCCAGGCCAAAGGCAACAAGACCCACAGGAGCGGCCCCGAAACCATCGGTCGCCAGCTCCTTGATGCCATACACAACAGGCACCATTACGAGCAGGGACAGGACGATGCTGGGCACGTCGACCCGCCCGGGGCGCGGATCTTTTGATTCCGGGATGAACGCAGGGCCGAACGCCAGCAGGGGCAGCATGATGGGCACGGCGACCAGCAGGATGGCGCCCCACCAGAACTGCTCCACCAGCCACCCGCCGAAGATGGGGCCCAGGGCGGCGCCGCCGGAGAAGCCGGCGGCCCAGATGGCCACGGCCAGGCGACGCCGGTTTGGGTCCGGAAAAATATTGCGGATCAGGGACAGGGTTGAGGGCATCAGCATGGCCCCGAAGAATCCCAGCATCGCACGTCCCGCTATCAGCCACTCCGCGCTGGGGGCAAAGGCTGTTGCTGCCGATACCGCGGCGAAGCCAACGCTGCCGGTCAGCAGCAGGCGGCGGCGCCCGATCCGGTCACCCAGGCTGCCCATGGCGACCAGCAGTCCGGCAAGCACCAGGGGATAGGCGTCCACAATCCACAGCAGCTGGACTCCGGTTGTCTCCAGGCTGCTCGCGATGGCTGGAAGCGCGAACGTCAACGCAGTGTTGTCCACCGCAACCAGGAGCACCGGAAACATCAGCAGGGCCAGTGCGAGCCAGTCGCGCCAGGGCGCCTTGGCGGGCCCCGACGGCCGGAGACCGGCTGCCGTGGTGGATGTGCTTCGGGTGTTCTGGTTGGACTGTGCGGACAACGTCATATCGTTAACTATACCGTCCAGACGGTACAGTTAAGAAACGGGGCCCGGAGCATGCATGATTGAAGCCATGGCCAGAAATCCCGTCGCACGCGACGCAGTCCTCGACGCTTTTGAAGAACTCCTGATCGACGTGGGGGAGCGGGCTGCCACTTTGGATGCGGTGGCCAGGCGGGCGGGCGTGTCCAAGGGTGGATTGCTCTACCACTTCCCCAACAAGGAAGCCCTGATCGCTGCGGTGCTGGAACGCCTGGACCGCCTGGCCGTCGAGGACCTCGCGCTGATGGCCGCAGCAGCCGAAGGTGCGGCGGCCTACTTCATCCGTTCCTCGCTTTGGTCCGATTCGCCGATGGACCGCTCCTTCGTGGCCGCCACGCGCCTGGCCGAAGTGGCCCATGAAGAGGCCCGGCGCCGCTTTGCCGCCATCCAGCAGCAGTGGCTGGACCTGATCGCGGCCGACGTCGGCACGGCCATGGCGAAAGCCGTGCTGTATATGGGGGACGGGCTGTATTTCAACGCCATGTGGGAAAGCGGCACCACCGGGGACGGCCGGGGCAGGCATGGAGACATTGAGGAGCTCCTCGCTGCCGTGGAGCGGCTGCGGGACTGAACCCCGACGACCTCATTTGCCCGGTGGCCCGGGGCGTAGGAGAATTGGACCGCGTGGCGACCATCTGCGGCCGCCACAATATCGAGTATTAAATCTGAATATGCCTTTGATCTGCGGCGGGAGAGTTCTGTTAGTAGGTACAACAGGCGCCGTAGGAGCAAATCCTCCCCAGGAATCTCTCAGGCCCACGTACCGCCGCGGCCAGGCAACTCTGGAAAGTGGCAGGCCGTCCGCCTGAAGCGTCCCGGATCACTCCGGAATGTCAGGACCGCTGTGCCCACCGACGGTGCAAGCGCAACCTAGCGGAAGCTGGCTGCGCGGAAACTCTCAGGTCCCAGACAGAGCGGGGAGGAACTCGAGTCGATGTGGCGTACCCTGCGCCGCCTTAGTAATGGAGTTCCTTGTGAGTGTTAATTCGGCCTCGGCCACTTTCGTTGACCGGCATATTGGTGCGCGCCGCCAGGCCGATATCGACGCCATGCTCAAGGCCGTCGGCTACGGCACTGTGGACGCGCTGGTGGATACTGCCGTCCCCAACGGCATCCGCCAGGATGTGGCCCTCCGCCTTANACGCCCTCAGCGAGGTTGAGGTTCTTGCCGAGCTGCGGAAGCTCGCGGCGAAGAACAAGACGGCTGTGCAGATGATCGGCCAGGGCTACTACGACACCGTGACGCCCGCGGTCATCCGCCGGAACATCCTCGAGGCCCCGGCCTGGTACACCGCGTACACCCCCTATCAGCCGGAGATTTCCCAGGGCCGGCTTGAGGCTTTGCTGAACTTCCAGACCATGGTCCAGGACCTGGTGGGCCTGCCGATCGCGAACGCGTCGCTGCTGGATGAAGCCACCGCGGTGGCCGAGGCCGTGCTGATGATGCGCCGGGCCAACAAGGACAAGGAGGCCCGGGACGGCAAGACGGTCCTGGATGCCGACTGTCTGCCGCAGACCATCGCGATCGTGAAGGGCCGCGCCGAGGCTCTCGGTTTCGAGGTGGAGGTCGCCGACCTGTCGATGGGGCTGCCCGACGGCGTCATCAACGGGATTGTCCTGCAGCAGCCGGGCGTGTCCGGCCGCGTCTTCAACCACGCCGACGTGATCGCGGCAGCCAAGG
>NZ_JAMXBK010000021.1:0-242665 GCF_023913815.1 Pseudarthrobacter cellobiosi | reverse complement strand
TCCTCACAGACGGCCGCTTCTCCGGCGGAACCACCGGCCTCTGCATCGGCCACGTGGCACCGGAAGCTGTCGACGGCGGCCCCATCGCCTTCGTCAAGGACGGGGACCGGATCCGCGTGGACATCGCCGCCCGCAGCTTCGACCTGCTGGTTGATGAGGCCGAACTCGAATCCCGCAAGATCGGCTGGGAGCCCCTCCCGGCCAAGTTCACCAAGGGTGTGCTGGCCAAGTACGCCAAGCTGGTCCACAGCGCCTCCACGGGCGCATACTGCGGGTAGCACGGTTTCGTTCCTCAACCTCCGGCCGCTGGTTGAGCCCAACTAGGTAGCAGTAACTGTCGTTATGAGCGCTCATAACGACAGTTACTGCGACCCAGTTGGGGAACGTGGCCAACCAGTGGACAATGGAGTCCACACTGTGAGATGCGCACAGTCCTCGTTGACATGTATCTCACACAGAGGGAAAACTGAACGCATGATCGCATTCGTTACCAGCTGCGCCGCTGCAGATGCAGCCGTCGTCCTTACCAAGCGCGTGGCTAACTAGCCCGACTGGTAACGAACCGTCACGCGCAACCCCTCGAAAAGCCGCCAGGCTGAGGGGTTTTTTTATTTCCCGCATTTCCAAGTACACAGATGATCCACAAGGAAGAGTCCGATGAGCAAAGGATCGCCGATCAGCCCCTCGCTGATGGCTACTAAGTCCGCTGGAGCCCCCAAGGCTCCGGAACGCGCCGACCGTACGGCTGACCAGCCCGCCGTCGTCGCTGATCTTGCCGCTGTCTCTCCTGTCCTTGGGCCGAACAACGTTGTACCCCCAACGGTGATGACCGGCTCGCAAGCTATTGTCCGCTCGCTCGAAGAACTCGGCGTCGACGATATTTTTGGTTTGCCTGGTGGCGCGATCCTGCCTACCTATGACCCCTTGATGGCCTCCAGCATGAATCACGTACTGGTCCGTCACGAACAGGGAGCCGGCCACGCCGCGCAAGGCTATGCCATGGTTACCGGTCGGGTGGGCGTCTGTATCGCCACCTCGGGCCCCGGTGCCACCAACCTCGTTACCCCCATCATGGATGCCCACATGGACTCCGTGCCGCTGGTGGCCATCACCGGCCAGGTCTCCAGCGGCGTGATTGGCACCGATGCCTTCCAGGAAGCCGACATTGTTGGCATCACCATGCCGATCACCAAGCATTCGTTCCTGGTGACCGACCCCAACGACATCCCGCACGTTATGGCAGAGGCGTTCCACCTGGCCTCCTCTGGACGTCCCGGCCCGGTGCTCGTAGACATTGCAAAGGACGCCCAGCAGGGTCAGATGACCTTCTCCTGGCCGCCGAAGATCGACCTCCCCGGCTACCGCCCGGTGACGCGCGGCCACAACAAGCAGGTCCGCGAAGCAGCCAAGCTGATCGCCGCGGCCACCAAGCCGGTGCTGTACGTGGGCGGCGGCGTGGTCAAGGCACACGCCTCCAAGGAACTCCGCGAACTGGCTGAACTGACCGGCGCCCCCGTTGTCACTACCCTGATGGCGCGCGGCGTGTTCCCCGATTCCCACCCGCAGCACGTGGGCATGCCGGGTATGCACGGCACCGTTTCCGCGGTCACGGCGCTGCAGCAGTCCGATCTGCTCATCACCCTCGGAGCCCGCTTCGATGACCGGGTGACCGGCATCCTGAAGTCCTTCGCGCCGAACGCCAAGGTGATCCACGCGGATATTGACCCCGCCGAAATCTCCAAGAACCGCACCGCCGACGTGCCGATCGTGGGATCCGTCAAGGAAATCATCCCCGAGCTCACCGAGGCTGTCCGCTCACAGTTCGAATCCGCCGGCACGCCGGACCTCACCACCTGGTGGGCGTTCCTTAACAACCTTAAGGAAACCTACCCACTGGGCTGGACCGAGCCGGAGGACGGGCTCAGCGCCCCGCAGCGCGTCATCGAACGCATCGGCGCGCTGACCGGCCCTGAAGGCATCTACGTTGCCGGCGTTGGCCAGCACCAAATGTGGGCCGCGCAGTTCATCAAGTACGAGCGCCCGCACGCCTGGCTGAACTCAGGCGGCGCCGGCACAATGGGCTATGCCGTACCGGCTGCCATGGGCGCCAAGGTGGGGGAGCCGGACCGTGTGGTCTGGGCCATCGACGGCGACGGCTGCTTCCAGATGACCAACCAGGAACTGGCCACCTGCGCCATCAACAAGATCCCCATCAAGGTTGCCATCATCAACAACTCCTCGCTGGGCATGGTCCGCCAGTGGCAGACCCTGTTCTACGAGGGCCGCTACTCCAACACGGACCTCAACACCGGCCACGAAACCGTGCGGATCCCGGACTTCGTCAAGCTGGGGGAGGCCTACGGCTGCGCTTCCTTCCGCTGCGAGCGGGACGAGGATATTGATGCCACCATCCAGAAGGCCCTCGAAATCAATGACCGCCCCGTGGTCATCGACTTCGTGGTGAGCCCCGACTCCATGGTGTGGCCAATGGTGCCCGCCGGCGTGAGCAACGACCAGATCCAGGTTGCCCGCAACATGACCCCGGAATGGGAAGAGGAGGACTGAACATGACCCGCCACACACTGTCCGTTCTGGTTGAAGACAAGCCCGGTGTACTGACCCGCGTCGCGAGCCTCTTTGCCCGACGCGCCTTTAACATCAACTCCCTGGCCGTCGGCCCGACGGAAGTTCCGGGCATGTCCCGGATGACCGTCGTCGTCGACGCCGACGGTGACCTGATTGAACAGGTCACCAAACAGCTCAATAAGCTGGTCAACGTGATCAAGATTGTTGAGCTCACCTCCGAATCTTCCGTGCAGCGAGACCACATCCTGGTCAAGGTACGTGCGGATGCCGCGACTCGTCTGCAGGTGACCCAGGCTGCAGACCTGTTCCGTGCTTCAGTGGTTGACGTCTCCACAGACTCCGTCGTCATTGAAGCAACAGGCCACCCCGAAAAGCTCACGGCGCTGCTCTCAGTGCTTGAGCCCTTCGGCATCCGCGAAATTGTGCAGTCCGGCACCCTGGCCGTTGGACGGGGATCCCGCTCCATGAGTGACAGGGCTTTGCGCAGCGCTTAGTTAAGGCGGGGCACGGCCCCACCTGCGGCGCAATGCCCGTGCAGTACCGCAACACCCCAGACTAATTACCCAGTGAATCACTCAAGAGGAGTTACCCAAGTGACTGAAATGTTCTACGACGACGACGCCGACCTGTCGATCATCCAGGGTCGTAAGGTCGCCATTGTTGGCTATGGCTCCCAGGGCCACGCCCACGCGCTGAACCTGCGCGACTCCGGCGTCGAGGTTGTCATCGCCCTCAAGGAAGGCTCGAAGTCGATCGCCAAGGCCGAAGAAGCCGGCTTCAAGGCCCTGACCGTTTCCGACGCCGCCGAATGGGCCGACGTCATCATGATCCTGGCACCGGACCAGCACCAGCGCTCGATCTACAACGACTCCATCAAGGACAAGCTGACCCCAGGCAAGGCACTCGCCTTCGCCCACGGCTTCAACATCCGCTTCGGCTACATCGAGGCACCTGAGGGCGTTGACGTCATCCTGATCGCTCCGAAGGCTCCCGGCCACACCGTGCGCCGCGAATTCGAAGCAGGCCGTGGCATCCCGGACATCATCGCCGTGGAGCAGGACGCCTCCGGCGCAGCCTGGGACCTGGCCAAGTCCTACGCCAAAGCCATCGGCGGCACCCGCGCCGGCGTCATCAAGACCACCTTCACCGAAGAGACCGAAACCGACCTCTTCGGCGAGCAGGCTGTCCTGTGCGGCGGCGTGTCCCAGCTGGTCCAGTACGGCTTCGAGACACTGACCGAGGCCGGCTACCAGCCGGAGATCGCCTACTTCGAGGTGCTTCACGAGCTCAAGCTCATCGTTGACCTCATGTGGGAAGGCGGCATCGCCAAGCAGCGCTGGAGCGTTTCCGACACCGCAGAGTACGGCGACTACGTCTCCGGCCCGCGCGTCATCACCCCCGACGTGAAGGAAAACATGCAGGCTGTCCTCGCCGACATCCAGAGCGGCGCGTTCGCCAAGCGCTTCATCGACGACCAGGACAACGGCGGCGAAGAGTTCAAGGCCCTGCGTGCCAAGGCTGAGCAGCACCCGATCGAGGCCGTTGGCCGCGAATTGCGCTCCCTGTTCGCCTGGCAGCAGACGGACGAGGACTACGTAGAGGGCTCCGCAGCCCGCTAAGTCTGCTGTGCGGGTGCTCCTCGGGGTGCCATCATGAGGCCGGGTTCACTTAACAATGTGAGCCCGGCCTTTCCGTCCGCCTAGACTTGTTCCATCCCAAGGACTGCAACGCAGAGGATCACTCGTGTCAAAACCCGTAGTACTGCTCGCCGAAGAACTTTCGCCCGCCACCATCGAGGCCCTCGGCCCGGACTTCGAGATCCGCCAGACTGACGGCTCCGACCGGTCCCAGCTGCTCGCCGCCATCGCGGACGTGGACGCCATCCTGGTCCGCTCCGCCACCCACCTGGACGCCGAAGCCATTGCCGCCGCGAAGAACCTCAAGGTCATCGCCCGCGCCGGCGTTGGCCTGGACAACGTTGACATTAAAGCCGCCACACAGGCCGGCGTGATGGTGGTCAACGCCCCGACTTCGAACATCATTTCGGCAGCGGAACTGACGGTGGGCCACATCCTGAGCCTCGCACGCCACATCCCGCAGGCCAGCTCCGCGCTGAAAAACGGTGAATGGAAGCGCTCCAAGTACACCGGCATCGAACTATTCGAGAAGAAGATCGGCATCATCGGCCTGGGCCGCATCGGCGCCCTCGTTGCTGCCCGCCTCCAGGGCTTCGACACCGAAATCCTCGCCTACGATCCGTACATCACCTCGGCCCGCGCCGCGCAGCTCGGAGTCAAGCTCGTCACCCTCGATGAACTGCTGAGCCAGTCGGACTTCGTTACCATCCACATGCCCAAGACGCCGGAAACCGTCGGCATGCTCGGCGCTGACG
This sequence comes from Pseudarthrobacter cellobiosi, assembly GCF_023913815.1. Taxonomy (NCBI): domain Bacteria; kingdom Bacillati; phylum Actinomycetota; class Actinomycetes; order Micrococcales; family Micrococcaceae; genus Pseudarthrobacter; species Pseudarthrobacter cellobiosi. The sequence goes on along the minus strand of NZ_JAMXBK010000021.1, from coordinate 237,687 downwards.
CGTTCACCAAGATGAAGTCCACCGCCTACGTGGTCAACGTGGCACGTGGTGGCCTCGTGGACGAAGAGGCTCTCTACGCAGCCCTGCAGGACCGCCAGATCGCCGGCGCAGCCGTGGACGTCTTCGTCAAGGAACCCAGCACGGACCTGCCGTTCTTCGCCCTGGACAACGTGGTGGTCACCCCGCACTTGGGTGCATCCACCGATGAAGCCCAGGAGAAGGCAGGCGTCTCGGTTGCCAAGTCCGTTCGATTGGCGCTGGCCGGCGAACTCGTACCGGATGCCGTGAACGTGGCCGGCGGCGTGATTGCCCCCGACGTCCGTCCGGGCATCCCGCTGATCGAAAAGCTGGGCCGGATCTTCACCGCGCTGACCCATGCCTCCCTGACCCAGATCGACGTCGAGGTGGCCGGCGAGATCGCGGCGCTGGACGTCAAGGTCCTGGAACTGGCCGCGCTCAAGGGCATCTTCGCCGATGTGGTGACCGAACAGGTCTCCTACGTCAACGCCCCGGTTATCGCCGAACAGCGCGGCATCAACGTCCGCCTCATCACGACGGCGGAAGCGGAGGACTACCGCAACGTCCTCACCATCCGGGGTGCTTTGAGCGACGGCAGCCAGATCTCCGTGGCAGGTACGCTCACGGGCCCGAAGCAGGTGGAGAAGCTCGTCGGAGTCAACGGCTACGACGTTGAGATCCCCATCAGCGAGCACCTTGTGGTGGTGGCCTACGCTGACCGGCCGGGTGTGATCGGAACCATCGGACACATCCTGGGTATGAACAACATCAACATTGCCGGCATGCAGGTGGCACGGCAGACGGAAGGCGGCCAGGTTCTGGCACTGCTGACCATCGACAGTTCCGTTCCGCAGCAGGTGCTTGACGCCATCAAGGCAGGCATCGGCGCCGAAATGGTCCGCGAAGTGGACCTCGAGGACTAAGAACCGCACCGCCATCAACTACGCGTGACCGAACCTTAACGTCGGCAACGTATGATTGGCCGGTCTGCTTACAATGGCTAGGTCCTGTTTCAGGACCAGGCCGGCAGACCGGCCAATACTTTTTGCACACCAGGCAGGAAATCCTATATATCCGCCGCCTGCGGATCCCGGTGTGCGCACGCAATCCAGGTTTCAGGGAGCCCAATGAACGCCGTCCAGAGGTTCATCAGAAGCAAAGTGCTGCTGCTGACCGCGGCCATCTTGATCGCAGCCATGTGCTTGTCGGTCCTCGTCCAAGGCCAGTCGCAGGCCGCACTCAACCGAACGGTGGATGAAAACTCGCGGGGTCTCTACGACGTCCTGGTCCAGGCCAAGGCAGGCTCCGGGGCGCTGATGCAGCCGGAGATCGCCAACGGTGGCGGCGGCATCGGCTTCGACCAGCTCGAGAGCATCCGGAAGCTTTCCGGAACGTCCGTGGCGGCCCCCATCAGCCTGGTGTCCCGCGTGACGCAGAACCTGGAAGCGCCACGGCTCGACGCCATGGACTACCTTGGCTACAACTCCGGGCTGGCAGGCACAGCGACCACGGACCAGGCCGCCGGCGCCACAGATCCCAGCAAATGGCCCGCTGCTGAGTCCGTGCTCGGCGATACCCCCAAGAGCTACCGCCTGACCGCCAGTGCCGTCAGCTCCGACGGTGTCTCCGAGCAGACCCTGTTCAAGTCCACGGCCGAGGGCAGCCTGGGCAAGGCCAAACTCGTCGAGGAGAAGGCTGCCGGGGGCACCAGCATCCGGATCGCACCACCCGCAGGCGAGACGGGCATCAAATTCCCCGCTCCAGCCGGCGGCTCCGAACATAACCTGTTCAACCTTTCGGTGTCACTGCCCCTGTCTCCCGAAGTGACCGAGTCCGTGGTCGCCGTCGACCCCGTCTCCGAGCGCGCACTGCTCGGCTCGGCGGGCGACTTCCTCGCCCCGCTGGAGAAGGCCCCGCCCGCTGACGCGCGGAACGCCGGAGCCATCGGCCGGCACTTCGAAAGCCTCTTCACCAACGGCATCAGCCTGGAAGAGCTCAACGAGGGCCCTGACTTCCTCGGTGTCAAGCTCAAGTACTGGGCACCGCTGATGACGCAGTACCAGCAGGCGAAGCGCAGCGGACAGCTGACCGCGGACTCGCAGGCCATTCCCCTGGTTGTCCGTTCCGGCACATCCCTGGACCTTAAGTACAACGTGAAGATCGAGGAGATCGACGCCGCGGGCAAGGTTGTCAAGGAAGTCGGCACCGCCACGCGTTCCCTCGGTAAGGACTACCTGCCGTTTGTGTCCAAGGACCCGTTCGCGCTGTCCTGGCCCGGCTCCACCGACCACTCCGGTCTCCTCGGCAGCGCCGGCAACTTCAACCAGGGCCTCTACACCCCGGCTACGTGGAGCACCGACTTCGCTGCCGCGCCGAAGTACACGGACGGCGACGCCGCGGCCAATGGGGCGGTCCAGAAGACCGCCGTTCCCGGCGACTGGGTCACCGTAAACCGCCTGCCGGAGAAGGGTGCCAACGGCGCCCCGGTGGACCAGACCCAGCGTGAGCCTGTGGATGAACGTTCCTACCGGGAAGACCTGGCAACAGGGGAAAAGCTCGCGGCTCCGCTGGCCATGGTCTATGGGACCTTCGACCCCGCGGCTGTCGAGAAGGCCGCCGGCGACGTCAACCGCCTTCCGCTGGGTGGCTACGACCCCACTCCGTTTACCCTCACCAAGGATGCCGAAGGCAAGACAGTCACCGGTACCGAACTCAAGCCTTCACTCAGTGCCACCGGACTGGCGAGCCAGTCGGCCGGTGCCATCACCGACTTCTACGGCCTGGCCGCAGCACGCGGCTACAAGGACAACGCCGCCGTGATCGACGCCGTACGTGTCCGGGCCAAGGCCCCCGGAAGCTGGAAGGAAGCCCAGCCCGACGTCGAAAAGCTCGCCAGCGAGATCCGCGAAATGGGTCTTGAGGCTACTGTTGTGGCCGGTTCCGCCCGTGAGGACGCCAGCATTTTTGTCCCCGGATACTCCAAGGACGACGCCGGCAAGGAGTCAGCGCTGGGCACTGTCCAGCAGTCCTGGGTCCGGCAGAATGCAGCGGACGCAGTCTCCGGCTCCCTCACCGGGACCAACGTGACACTGCTCTTCCTGACGCTGTGCGGAGCCGCGCTGTTGACCGGCGCCTCCACCGTCAGCTACATCCGGAAACGCAAACGCGAAGCCGGAACCCTCCGCGCCATGGGCTGGACCCAGCTGCGCATCAGGAACTGGGTGCTCGAGGAATTCGGTGTCGGCGCTGCGCTGCTCGCGGTAGCCGGGATCATCCTGAGCCTGGTGAGCTGGAGCGTGACCACAGCCATCGTCTCAGCCTCCGTCCTGGTCCTGTATGCGGCAGCGGCCTTCTTCGCCGCCCAACAGCTGCGCCACCGTGATGTGGTGGACCAGGAACCGCAGCACGACGAGCGGCTGATCCCGGTGGACTCCCCGCTGACCTTTGCCAACCGGCAGCTCAGCACGAACAAGTTCAACACTCTGTCCCTGGCCGTCGCAGTCGGCGTGTTCGGCGCCGCGGTGGGCGGGCTGGTGGCCTTGCTCATCGACATTCCCCGTGCCGCCGGAGCGAGCGCCCTCAGCGGACTGGCCGCAGCAAGCGTGGCGCTGCCCAGCATGCTCCTGGCACTTGCCGGCGTCGCAGTGGGGCTGGTCCTGACCTTGGTTACCGGCCGGTTTGAGCTCAACGCCAAACGCCAGTACCTGGGCATCCTTGAGGCCATGGGCTGGAACCCGGACATGCTCCGCCAGGTCCGGCTCTTCGAAAACGCGCTGGTGGGCACGGTGGCCCTGCCGCTGGGCGTCCTGGGCGCGCTGGGCATCGGGCTCCTACTTGCCCCGTATGCCGCGCTATGGGCCGGCGTCGCCGGCCTGGTGGCTGTACTTTGCTGGATACCGATTGCAACGAAAGTGGTCCAATGACAAACGAGACGAATGTTCACCGGAGCCGGAGGTCCGGCTTGGCTGAGGCCCCCCTGCAGACCCGGGCCAACACCATCGTCAAGGCCGCGGACCACGGGACCCCGCTGGAACTGAGCGACATTACCATCCGCTACGGAGGCGGCAAGGGCGGTGCCGAAGCAGTCAGTGTTGTGGAGGGCTTCGACCTCACGCTGCACGCCGGCGAGATGCACTGTGTTGCCGGCCGAAGCGGATCCGGCAAGACCAGCATCCTGACAGTGGGCGCGGGACTGACCCTGCCGACGTCGGGCCGTGTCTTCTGGGAAGGGGATTCCCTCGAAAGCATGGGCGACGACGAAATCGCCGACCGCCGTCGGGCCCTGATCGGTTACGTTGACCAGGGCGGCGCCCTGATCGACGGCATGAGCGCCCTCGAAAACGTGCTCCTGCCGGCCGTGCCCGACGGCGAGGTGGACCAGCGCCGCGACATGGCCAAGGACCTCCTGGACCTGGTGGGCCTGGGCCGCCGGATGCGGCACCGTCCGGCCCAGCTGTCCGGTGGTGAACGCCAGCGTGTGGCGATCGCCCGAGCCCTGATCCTGGGCACGCGCGTCCTGGTGGTTGATGAGCCCACGGCCAGCCTGGACCGGGCCTCCGCCAACCGCATCATCAGCATCCTCAAGGACACCACCTCGGACGGCATCGCAGTACTGGTCGCTTCACACGACCACGAACTGGTCCGCCTGAGCGATACGCTGACTGAACTGATCTAGCCCTACCCCTTCGCACCAAAGGTAACGTCCGCACGTGAGCGCAACAGCCAAAACCCCGTTCTACATCACCACGGCCATCACCTACCCGAACGGTGTTCCGCACATCGGACATGCCTACGAGTACATCGCCACCGACGCCATGGCGCGCTTCAAGCGGCTTGACGGCTTTGACGTGATGTTCCTGACGGGCACGGATGAGCACGGCATGAAGATTGCGCAGGCGGCCGAGAAGGAAGGCGTCACGCCCAAGGAGCTGGTGGACCGCAACGCGGAAGTCTACAAGTCTGCCCACGCCGCGCTGGGGATCACGTACGACCGCTTCATCCGGACCACGGACGCTGACCACTACGCAGCGTCGCAGGCCATCTGGAAGAAGATGGAAGCCAACGGCGATATCTACCTGTCCAAGTACGAGGGCTGGTACTCCGTCCGGGACGAGGCCTTCTATGTGGAGGACGACACCCTGGTCAAGGACGACGGCGTGCGGTACTCCAAGGAGACAGACACCGAGGTGACGTGGACGGCTGAGGAGAGCTACTTCTTCCGGCTGTCCTCCTACCAGGACCGCCTGCTGGCGCTGTACGAGGCCCAGCCGGAGTTCGGGGCACCGCAGTCCCGCTTCAACGAGGTCATCAGCTTCGTCAAGCGCGGCCTCGAAGACCTGTCGATCAGCCGCACCACGTTCGACTGGGGTGTCCCCGTCCCCGGCAACGACAAGCACGTCATGTACGTCTGGGTGGACGCGCTCACCAACTACCTGACCGGCGTCGGCTACCCGGACGTCGAGTCGGAATCCTTCAAGAAGTTCTGGCCCGCCGATGTGCATGTGATCGGCAAGGACATCTCACGGTTCCACGCCATCTACTGGCCGGCGTTCCTGATGAGTGCCGGCATTGAGCTGCCCAAGCGCGTAATGATCCACGGCTTCCTGCACAACAACGGTGTGAAGATGTCCAAGTCGCTCGGCAACGTGGTGGCACCGGCAGACTTCGTGGCGCAGTACGGGCTGGACCAGGTACGGTTCTTCTTCCTCCGAGAGGTCCCGTTCGGCGCCGACGGCAGCTACAACCATGAGGCCATCGTGGGCCGCATGAACTCGGACCTGGCCAACAACTTCGGCAACCTGGCGCAGCGTTCGCTGTCCATGGTGGCCAAGAACTGCGAGGCCCGGGTCCCGGTTCCGGGTGCCTTCACGGCTGAAGACACCGCGATCCTGGCGCAGGCCAACGGGCTCCTGGAGACTGCCCGGGCCGCCTTCGAAAAGCAGGAATTCAGCCGCGCACTCGAGGCCATCTGGGGCGTCCTGGGGGACACCAACGCCTACTTTGCCGAGCAGGCTCCCTGGGTACTGCGGAAGACCGACGTCGAACGCATGAACACCGTGCTGTACGTGACGCTGGAAGTGCTGCGCATCGTGGCCATCCTGGCCCAGCCCGTGATGCCCACCGCCACGGCCGCGCTGTTGGACACGTTGGGACAGCCCGACGGCGGATCGCGCCAGTTCTCCGCGCTCACCACACCTATTGTCGCCGGAACTCCGCTGCCGGCTCCGGCGCCCGTCTTCCCCAAGTATGAGGAACCGGCCGAAGCCTAGGTATGTCCCTGCTGGCTACTTGCTGGTACGCGGACTGAGTATTGTTCCGGGTCCGGTCAGTAGGGCCCGCCTTGTAAGGCGGGTACTGAGTACTGGAGACATCCTGGTGTCCGTCTGTCTAGCCTTATCTGGTTAGCAAACTGATGATTCGCATCTGGGAGAACCGTCGCCCCGATGCTGTCCGTTTGCCTTTAGCCCTCCGTGTCGGGGATGGCGCCGTTCTTCCACCTGTCTGATCAGTTTGGACCAGACAATGGATGGAGACGGAAATGAAACGGATCCTTGCCGCTTTTGGTGTCGCGGGTCTTGCGCTATTGGGTGCCACTGCGCCGGCCACCGCGTCGCCTTCTGAGGACGAGAAAAAGATCACCATTTGCCACGCCACCGGCTCGGAAAGCAATCCCTACGTGCCGGTGACCATCAGCCTCAACGCGCTCAACGCCCACGTGGGCCACCAGCACGATGAGGACATCATTCCGGCCAACGACGGGAAAGTTCTTCCCGGCGGCCAGAACCTTGACAAGGCCGGCATCTGGAATGCAGGCTGCGCCGCACCAGGCGAGCCGAACGGCAACGGCCACGGCGATCACAAGATCACCATCTGCCACGCCACCGGCTCGGACAAGAACCCGTACGTGCCGATTACGATCGCTCTGCAGGGACTCAACGGCCACGCCAATGCCAACCACCAGCACACTGAAGACATCATCCCGCCGAACACCGGCAAGGTGCTGCCTGCAGGCCAGAACTGGACGGCTAAGGGGCAGGCAACCTACAACAACGGCTGCGTTCCCACATCGGTGCCGACAGTAGTGCCGCCGGGAGAGACTCCCAGGGGGGCGGTTGTGGGTACGCCGGGCGAGACTCCCAGGGGGGCGGTTGTGGGTACGCCGGGCGAAACTCCCAGAGGTGCTGTTGTGGGTGCGCCAGCGGGTCAAGGTGCCGTAGCCGCCAACAACCCTGGCTTCAATGTCCAGACTGCAGTGGCAGGTTCGACTGACGTTTCCATCGCCCCCTGGGCCGCTGGCATCGTCGTGATGTTGCTCGCTGCAGCGGGAGTGGCTGCCCGCAGGACCCTGGCAGCCAGCGGTACCGTATCCCGGCCCCGGAAGGAATGACGCCGGCTACTGCCGCCCGCAGGGGCGCTGTTTGAATCACCGGCAGGCGCCGTGGCCGCAAAGGGCGCGGCGTCTGCCGGCAAACCGGGCAAATCCGACTGACAGCGGGTAACGATGGACAGCGATGGAAGGCTCTTCACCGCCAAGAGCATTGTCTTTGTGGCGCTGTGTGGCATGCTGGCCTACCTGGCGTTCGCATTTCTGCCATTCCTGGCCGGGCCGGGAGCGTCGCCGGCAGTGACCGGGGTTGCTGTGCAGTCGACCACCCAGGCCCCAGCGCCGTCCACCCCCACGCCCTCCACGGACACCGGCGCTCCGGTCCCGGCGGGTCCGGCAGCGTCCCCGCCGCAGCGGCTGGTGTATCAGGCCGCAGACATCGATGTAGTGGTCCACCCGCTCGAACCCACCGGCGAGGACCAGGCCACCCAGACCATCGTGCCGCCGCCCACCATGGACGGCTACTGGCTGTCGCCCTACGGTGTGCCCGGAGTGGGCTCGGTCAATACCACCTACATTGCCGGCCATAGCTGGGTGGACAGGGACGCGCCGTTCAACCGGCTGAGTACACACGCGGCAGCAGGTGACAGGCTGACCGTGGCCACAGCCACGGGCGAAGTGGCCTACTTGGTGGATTCAGTGACTACCTACGAAAAATCCGGGCTCAAAGACAGCCACATCTGGCAAGTGGCACCCAACAGGCTGGTCCTCATTTCCTGTTACACGGATGATTTCTGGGGCACCAACGTGGTGGTGGTGGCCTCACCGGAGGACCCAGTCCTCCGTCTCAGCAAATGAGACCGATTGTCCGGCATGCGGATCATCTTAATATTCTTGGAGCATGAGCGCATCCACGATCAATCTCGCTGTCATTCCCGGTGACGGCATTGGCCCAGAGGTCATTGCCGAGGCACTGAAAGTCCTCGAAAAGGCTGTCGCCGCTGAAGGCGTTGTCCTCGAGCAGACTCACTACCAGCTCGGTGCCGAGCACTGGCTGGCCACCGGCGAGACCCTTCCGGATGAGGTCCTCGCCGACCTGCGCACGCGGGACGCGATCCTCTTCGGTGCGGTCGGCGCCGCCCCCGGCGACACCCGGATTCCGTCCGGTATCATCGAGCGGGAGATGCTGCTCAAGCTCCGCTTCAGCCTGGACCACTACGTCAACCTGCGGCCGTCGCGGCTGTACGGAACAGTCGGCAGCCCGCTGGCCAATCCCGGCATCATCGATTTTATCGTCGTCCGCGAGGGAACCGAGGGTCCATATGTGGGCAACGGCGGCTCGCTTCGCACCGGCACACCCCACGAGGTGGCCACCGAGGTCTCACTCAACACGGCATATGGCGTGGAGCGCGTTGTCCGCGATGCCTTCCGCCGCGCCAGCGCCCGGGAACGCAAGCATGTGACCCTGGTGCACAAGCACAACGTCCTGGTCTACGCCGGCCACCTGTGGAAGCGCACCGTCGAGTCGGTGGCCCAGGAATTCCCCGAGGTCACCCACGATTACCTGCACGTTGATGCGGCCACCATCTTTATGGTCACCGACCCCTCACGCTTCGATGTCATTGTCACCGACAACCTCTTCGGCGACATCCTCACTGACCTCGCTGCAGCCATCACCGGCGGCATCGGGCTGGCGGCGTCCGGCAACATCAACATGGACCGCACCGCCCCGTCCATGTTTGAACCGGTCCACGGCTCGGCCCCGGACATCGCCGGACAGCAGAAGGCAGATCCCACCGCGGCCATCCTGTCGGCGGTGCTCCTGCTGGACCACCTCGGCTACACCGCCGCGGCCCGCAGGATCGAAGCTGCGGTGATCGCCGACGTCGAAACCCGCGACGGCGGCGCCCGCAGCACCAGCGCCGTCGGGGACGCCATCGCCGCAGCGCTCTAGGCCCGGCCGGGAGGTCCTGCCAACGGGCGTAAGCTTGTTTCGAATCACCAAATGCTGCCCTGCGGTTCAGTGTTGAACCACATTCAGAAGGCAGCCGATCGTGGAGGAACCATGACTCAGACCGCCCATGGCGTCGAATTTAACCAGCAGCTCTCGGCAACCCCGAAGTCAGCTGAAGAGCGTGCAGCCATCCTGGCCAACCCGGGATTTGGCAATTACTTCACCGACCACACCGCCGTCGTCGACTACAGCGTGGACGAGCAAGGCGAGGGTGGCTGGCACAACGCCCGCGTTGAGGCCTACGGACCCATCTCCCTGGACCCGTCTGCCGCGGTGCTGCACTACGGCCAGGAGATCTTCGAAGGCCTCAAGGCATACCGCCACGCTGACGGCTCAATCTGGACCTTCCGTCCGGAGGCCAACGCGGCCCGCCTGAACAAGTCGGCCCGACGCCTGGCACTTCCGGAACTGCCCGAGGAATACTTCCTCGGCGCCATCCGGGAACTGGTGCAGGCGGACAAGGAATGGGTTCCCGCCGGTGACGGCGAGGCCCTTTACCTGCGCCCGTTCATGATCGCCACCGAGGCGTTCCTGGGTGTCCGGGCAGCGCGGGAGGTGTCCTTCCGGGTGATCGCATCGCCCGCTGGCAACTACTTCGGCGGCGAACTCAAGCCCGTGTCCATCTGGATCTCACGCGAGTACGCCCGCGCAGGCCGCGGCGGCACCGGTGCCGCCAAGTGCGGCGGCAACTACGCAGCCTCCCTGATCGCCCAGCAGGAAGCCGAAGCCAACGGCTGCAAGCAGGTGCTGTTCCTGGACCAGTTCAACGACAACGCCGTCGAAGAGCTCGGCGGCATGAACGTGTTCTTTGTGATGAAGGACGGATCCCTCGTGACTCCTGCACTCACCGGAACCATCCTGGAGGGAATCACCAGGATGTCCGTTATCCAGGTGGCCAACGACATGGGCCGGCAGGTCACCGAGCGCAAGATCACCCTTGATGAATGGCGCGACGGCGTGGCCTCCGGCGGGATCACCGAGGTTTTTGCCTGCGGCACCGCAGCGGTGATCACCCCGATCGGTGTCCTGAAGGACACCACCGAATTCATCGGTTCCGAGGACGCGAAGGCGGGGGAGACCACCATGGCCATCCGCGAACAGCTCCTCGGCATCCAGACCGGAACCGTGCCGGATACTCACGGCTGGCTGACCCGCCTGGCCTAGGCACGCCACGCACTTAGGAATAACGACGGCGGTTGGCCGGCGCTGTGGGAAGTTCAACACAGTGCCGGGCAACTGCCGTCGTCCGTTAACGGGGTCTTCCATTAATAGTGAGTCGCGGCCTCAGCGGCGGGCGGCCTTCCGGGCCGCGTTCTTGAGGGCCTTGCGGGAGACCGGCTTCAGGGCTTTGCGCGCCGCTTCGTCGTCCAGGGCACGGTTGCGGCGGGCATCGATGACGTCGTTCCAGAGTGCGGTGGCGAAGGCACCGCCGTCCTGGGCGTAAACGTCGTAGGGATAGTCGGCAAAGATGGACTGTTTGCTGCCGCCGGTGGGCAGATCCGTCCCTGTTGCCTCCGCAACGGCGTCGGCCACAGCCCAGGTCCGGGTGAGGTGCTTCGTGAGGTTCGCCTGGACAAAAATGTTTGCGTCGCTGGAGGCAGCGGCGCGCGCGTCAGGAGCGCGTCGAGGTCACGGGCCAGGAACCTGGACGCCCCGGCTTCCACGGGTAGTGAACCTGATCTGAAGTCCTCAGCGAAAGCGTCGACTTCCTCGCGCCAGTCGGTGGTTTCGCGGAACTTCTGCCACGTGGGAAACCAGACAATGGAGCCCGTCGCGTGGTTGTGGATGTGCAGCAGACCGCTGTTTTTCTCTGCCAGTGCGTGGTCGTGTCCCGCGGCGTCGGCGCCGGACAATAGTTCGGACAGCGAGGTGGTGGGTGAAGTGCTCATGGGTATGCCTGGCTGCTCTCTCTGGGCGGTGGGTTCACCAGCCATAACCCGCCCCGGGGGTGCGGTTATTCCGTGCCGTCCTGATGCGAAGATGGTGCAGTGAACTCCACCTCGAGCGGCGCTCCAGTCGCTGCCAGCCCACTGACGGCTTTCTTCCTGGCACCCAACCCCGGGCCCATGAGCCTGGACGGCACCAATTCGTACGCCATCTCCGCCCCCGGCGCCAGTACATCCGTGGTGGTGGATCCGGGCCCGGCGGACGAGGGCCACCTTCGCCGCCTCGCAGACGTGGGCCCCGTGGAACTCATTCTCGTGACGCACCGCCACTCCGACCACACGGCAGGCTCCCAGCGGCTCCATGAGCTCACCGGCGCCCCGGTCCGCGCGGCCGATCCCCGGCACTGCCACGGCGGCGAGCCCCTGCAGGACGGTGAAACCATCCACGCGGCGGGTGTTTCCATCCGGGTCCTGGCAACGCCGGGCCATACGTCCGACTCCGTCTGCTTCCACCTTCCCGGCGACGGCCCGCACGGCTCTGTGCTGACCGGCGACACCATCCTGGGCCGCGGCACCACCATGCTGGACTACCCTGACGGCAGGCTGGGGGATTACCTTGAGTCCCTGGACCGGCTCGAAGCCCTTGGCCAGGCCACCGTCCTGCCGGCCCACGGCCCGGTGCTTCCCTCCCTTGCGGCCGTTACCCGCTCCTACCGCGAGCACCGGCAGGAGCGTCTGGCGCAGATCCGCGCAGCGCTGGCCCGCTTTGGCGGGGACGCCACTGTCGCGGACGTGGCGGACGACGTGTACGCCGACGTCGAACCTTCCGTCCGGCGGGCGGCCGAAATGTCGGTGGCCGCGCAGCTGGACTACCTCCGTGGGCTGCCCGGGGCCTGACCGGCGGACGTGACGCAGGGCAAGTGCCGCCGCTCAAGACGGTAGGCTAGCCACCATGCGTATTGCCAGGTTTGTAGTCGATTCTGATCCCCTCTACGGCGTTGTTGAAGGAGAGCCCGGCAGTGAGGAAATCACTGTCATCAACGGCGACCCCTTCTTCAACGGGGTGGAGCGCACGCACGTCAAGCACAAGCTCGAAGACGTCCGGCTCCTGGCCCCGATCATTCCCCGCAGCAAGGTGATCGGCGTGGGACGCAACTTCGCCGAGCACGCCGCCGAGCTGGGCAACGAAGTCCCGCAGCAGCCGCTGCTGTTCCTGAAGCCGAACACCTCCGTCATCGGCCCCGGCGACCCCATTGTGCTGCCGGAATTCTCAGACGAAGTTTCGTTCGAGGCCGAGCTGTGTGTGGTCATCGGCCGGATCTGCAAGGACGTCCCGGAAGACCGCGTCGACGACGTCATCTTCGGCTACACCTGCGGCAACGATCTCACCGCCCGCGACGTCCAGAAAACGGACCTGCAGTGGGCCCGGGCCAAGGGCTTCGACACCTCGGCACCCCTCGGACCCTGGATCGAGACCGAGCTGGACACCGAAGACCTGGCCATCAAGGGCTGGCTCAACGGTGAACTGCGCCAGGACGGCAGCACCAGCCAGATGATCCGCGGCGTCCGGGAAATCGTCTCCATCGTGTCCCAGGCCTTCACCCTGCTCCCGGGCGACGTCATCATGACCGGCACCCCGGCCGGCGTCGACCTCGTCACCGCGGGGGACCGCTACGACGTGGAGATCGAGGGCATCGGCCGCCTGTCCAACCCGGTGGTCCGCCGCTGACGGGTAAAGTTGGAACCACTATGACTACTGCCTCCGCGCTGAACCCTGCCGCCATCCCGTCCGTCACTGCCGAAACCCCGGTCCGGGTGCGGTTCTGCCCGTCACCCACGGGCACCCCGCACGTGGGCCTGATCCGGACGGCGCTGTTCAACTGGGCCTATGCCCGGCACACGAAGGGGACCCTGGTTTTCCGCATCGAGGACACGGACTCGGCGCGGGACAGCGAGGAAAGCTACCACCAGCTGCTGGACGCGCTGAAGTGGTTGGGCATCACCTGGGACGAAGGTGTCGAGGTGGGAGGCCCGCACGAGCCGTACCGCCAGTCCCAGCGCAGCGACATCTACCAGGATGTCATCGCTCGGCTGAAGGCCGGCGGCCACATTTACGAGTCCTACTCCACGCCCGCTGAAATCGAAGCCCGCCACCGTGCGGCGTCCCGCGACCCCAAGCTGGGTTATGACGGGTTTGACCGTCACATCACCGAGGAACAGCTGGCCCAGTACAAGGCAGAAGGCCGCCAGGCCGTGCTGCGCCTGCGGATGCCGGACGAGGACCTCACGTTCAAGGACCTCGTCCGCGGCGAGATCACGTTCAAGGCCGGCTCCGTGCCGGACTTCGCGGTGGTCCGTGCCAACGGCGCGCCGTTGTACACGCTGGTGAACCCGGTGGACGATGCCCTGATGGGCATCACGCACGTGCTGCGCGGCGAAGACCTGCTCAGCTCCACGCCGCGCCAGATCGCCCTGTACCGTGCCCTCTACGCCATTGGCGTTGCGGAGTACATGCCGGAGTTCGGGCACCTGCCGTACGTCATGGGCCAGGGCAACAAGAAGCTCTCCAAGCGCGACCCCGAATCCAGCCTGTTCCTGCACCGCGAACGCGGCTTCATTCCCGAGGGCCTGCTGAACTACCTGTCCCTCCTGGGCTGGTCCCTGAGCGCCGACGAGGACATCTTCACCGTCAAGCAGCTCGTGGAGCACTTCGACATCCACGATGTGCTGGCCAACCCGGCACGTTTTGATCTGAAGAAGGCAGAAGCCATCAACGGCACGCACGTCCGGCTGCTTGAGGCCGCCGATTTCCGTGCGCGCCTGGTGCCGTACCTCCGGGCCGCGGACCTGGTAGGGGAGATCCTCACGGACCGGGAGGAAGAGATCCTCACCGAGGCTGCACCCCTCGTCCAGGAGCGGATCACCCTGCTGGGGGAGGCCCCGGAAATGCTCGCCTTCCTGTTCAAGGCCGACGACGCGATCGACGTCGCGGACGACGCCCGCAAGGGCCTGCCCGCCAACCTGACCGAAGTACTTGATGCCGCCCTTGCGGCCCTTGAGCCTGTTCAGGACTGGAACCCGGAGGAGATCCAGACGGCCCTGAAGCAGGCACTCGTGGAGGACCTCGGGCTGAAGCCGCGGCTGGCCTTCGGTCCTGTCCGCACCGCCATCTCCGGGCGCCGGATCTCGCCGCCACTCTTCGAATCCATGGTGATCCTGGGCAAGGACTCGTCCCTGAGCCGGCTCCGCACCTTCCGCGGCTGATGTCCGCCACCGGCACCACCGCTGACGGAGTCCTGAAGACGCGCTTCGGGACCATCCGGGGCGTCCTGTTCGACATCGACGACACCCTGGTGGACCTCGAATACGCCATGACCACAGCCCTTCGCGAGGTCAGCGAGCACCTCCTGCCCGGTCTGGACCAGACCGGGTGGGAGCGTTTCGGCAGGATCTTCACGCACGAGACCACGCACTACTACGACCGGTACCTGGCCGGGGAGTTGACCTTCAACGACCAGCGCCTTCTGCGGGGACGCGCCGCCCTGGGGCACTTCGGGGTGGATCTTGCCGACGGCGAAGAAGCGCACGGGTGGCTCTCGGCCTACAGCCGGCTGCAGCCCACGTATGTGCGTGCCTTTGAGGACGTGCTGCCGCTCCTGGACCTGCTGGACGCTGCCGGCATCCCCTACGGTGCCGTCAGTAACAACGTGCACGACTACCAGCGGGCCAAGCTCGACGGCGCCGGCCTGGAACGCGTCCGCCGCCTGGTTGGCACGGACACCGTAGGCGTTGCCAAGCCTGAGCCGGCCATCTACCTCGAAGGAGTCCGCCTGCTGGGGACTGTCCCGGAGGAGACCCTGTATGTGGGGGACAACAGGATGCTGGACGCAGACGGTTCGACGGCGGCGGGCCTGATAGGCGTCTGGCTCAACAGGGTGGGGGAGCCAGCGCCGGATTTCGCCGGTCACAAGATCACCTCGCTGTCACAGCTGCTGGGCTGACCAGCCGTCTACCCGGCAGACTGAAGCCTTTGCCTGTTCCGCAGCACCATGTAGATGCCCACGGATCCGAGTACCAGCACAGCAACCAGGCCGAGGGCAACGGCGGTATCCGACTTCCCCACCATGCTGGTGGGCGAGATGGCCGCTGCGCTGGAGTACAGAGTGTCCGTGCCATCCGCAATCCGGGCGTTGCCATCAGCAAGTTTCCCGGCACCGGTCGCCAACTCTGTCGATCCCGAGGCCAGCTTGGTGTTGCCTGTGGCCAGTTTCGAGGCGCCTGCCGCCAGTGCCTGGGAGCCCTGGAGCAGGCCAGGGGTTGAGGGATCGGCGGGATCGCCCTTGATCCCGGCATTCAGTGCCAACGTGCCGTCCGCCAGCCGTGAGCTGCCCTCCGTGATCTTGGCGACGGCATTGATCAGGCCCGGGCGGTCGGCATTGCCAGGCACGCCGTCCATGCCGGTGCGGATCTGGGACGTTCCGGCGGTCAGCAGTTCGGTGCCGAGCACAACGCCCGGGTTGTTGGGATCGCGGCTGTTGAGCTTTTCACCCAGGGTGGCGAAGCCGGCGGTGAGGCGCCCCGTTCCCGTATGCAACTGCGCCGCTCCGTCATTGAGCTTCCCGGCGCCAGCCTGCAGTTGCTGCGCCCCGGCGTCGAGCTTGTGGGCTCCAGCGGTGATCTTGGCGATCTTGTCCTTGATTACGGCCAGCGGCACCAGACCCTGAAGCGGGTCCGAGGCCGCCGCCTCCAGCAGCTCAAGGGCCTGCGCCAATGCTGCCGTACCGGTGCCGGCCTCGGGGGAATTGTTCGCTCCTCGGTAGCCCTTCAGCTGGGCCGTTCCGGCGGCCAGCTCTCCCGTCCCGGAGGCCAGGCGGGCCGCACCCGCATCCAGCGCAGTCGCGCCGTCCGCCAGGTTGTTCTCGGCATTTCCGGCGGCCGTAGGCGTCAGTGCCGCGGCGAGCTGGGTTGCTCCGGCGGCGAGCTTTCGGGCGCCATCGTCCACTTTGTACACGCCGGGCGCGAGCTTGTTGTTGACGTCAGTTTCGATCTTGACAGCGCCAGCGGCGAGCTGGTCTGCACCGGACTGCAGTTTTTCAGCGCCCGGGGCCAGCTTCTCGCTGACACCCAGGAAGACTTTGTCGGCGCCGGAGGAGAGCTTGCCGGCACCGGTGTCTGCCATGCCCGCGCCGGCCGCCAGCTGACCGGCGCCGTCCTTGAGCTGCTCGGCGCCGGCCGAGGCCTGGCCCGCACCGTCCATCAGCTTGGCCGATCCGTCGGTGATCCTGCCGGTGACCAGTGTGTAAAACCCAAGCAAAGCAATCAGCATCAGGGCCAGGACGGCGATGGCAAGCTGCTGTGCCCGGGTTCGGGTCTTGATGGGCGCGGCGGCACGACTTTGTGTCACGGTGGGTCCTCTCGATGGTTTGCCGGCAGTGTGAAATCTGCCGGCCACCCACCTGGACCAGGGGCGGCAAGTCCGGACGCAAAACTAAATTCCGAAGTGCCTGCAGCAAAGGCAGAGGGTGGTTACTCTCGGGTAACTTACCGAGAGTAAACTTATTCCGGGTGATCTGGCAAGGGGTCCGGACCCCGGGTCTTCGGTGCCGATTTGTGCCAGCCCAAAGTCTCGGGTAAAGTAATTTCTCGTGCTGAGGCGCACGGAGCGCGGCTTGAAGCCCGAAACTCCGGCCCGAAAGTATCATTGGGATATGGTGTAATTGGCAACACTACGGTTTCTGGTACCGTCATTCTAGGTTCGAGTCCTGGTATCCCAGCTCTGTTTGGTCGCAGGCTAACCGCGGCAAATCAGTGGTTTCAGATCGGTTCGCCGATTTGAAACGCGCGCTGAGTGTATGAAATACTCACTTAGCAAACCGGCCTGGCGCCGGTTGGAAGTGAAAGCTTCCTGGAAGTACGCGGCCCCATCGTATAGCGGCCTAGTACGCTGCCCTCTCACGGCGGTAACGCGGGTTCGAATCCCGCTGGGGTCACCAACGAACGGTCCCGGGCATCAGCCCGGGGCCGTTTTTTCGTTGTGGAGTCCACCCTGCCGGTCACAGGACACAACCGGGGCCCGGTGGGAAAGCTGCCGCAACTGGCATGATGATGCTGTGACCTCCTCAGACGGGCTTCGTCCCACGCAGCCTCCGCCGCCTCTGCGCGCACCGAAAACGCAGCCGGGCCGGCCCGACGCGGCGTCGGAGCCGGCCGTGGCTTTGCTCGAGGCCGTGCGTGGGGATCTGTCTGCGGTGTCGTTGCCGCTCGCCCTTGCGGACGTCGAACAGGCGCGCCAGGACACGCGGAACGCCGTCGCCCAGCTGGACGATTACATCCTCCCGCGGTACCGGAGCCTGGACGCACCGTTGCTGGCCGTCGTCGGGGGTTCCACGGGCGCCGGCAAGTCAACGCTGGTGAACGCCTTAGTGGGGCACCCGGTCACACGCTCCGGCGCCATCAGGCCCACCACCCGGCAGCCCATTCTGCTGCACCACCCGGCCGATGCCGGCTGGTTCGAAGGCCACCGTGTGCTGCCCACCCTCAACCGGATCCGGGGCACTGTCTCTACGGAACCCGTCCCGGCCAGCCGGGCCGGCGCAACACCCGGTGCGGAGGCCATTTCCTCCCTGGTGCTGGTGGCGGACCAGGCTGTTCCGCAGGGGATCGCGCTGCTTGACGCTCCCGACGTCGACTCAATTTCCGACGACAACCGCAGGCTGGCCGGTCAGTTGCTGGCCGCCGCGGACCTCTGGGTTTTTGTGACCACTGCCAACCGCTACGCAGACGCGGTCCCGTGGAAACTGCTCCTGGACGCGTCCTCGCGGGACATCATGGTGGCCGTGGTCCTGGATCGTGTGCCGGCGGAGGCGGAAGCCGAAGTCAGCGCCGATCTCCGGGCGTTGCTGCAACAGGAAGGCCTCGGCGACGCCGGACTGTTCATTGTGCCGGAGACAGACCTGGACCATCTCGGCATGCTGCCAACGAGCGCCGTGGAGCCGCTGCGGCGGTGGCTGCAGGACCTTGCAGCCGACGCCGCGGGGCGGTCCGAAATTGCCCGCCGGACCCTCAACGGGACGGTGAAGGCGCTGGCCGGGCGGGTCGGTGCCGTGGCGCACGCGGTCCAGGGGCAGGAGCGGGCCGCGGCCTCACTCCGTGCAGGCGCTGAGGCCGCCTATCGCGATGCCGGAACCCGGATCCTGGACGCAACAAAGGACGGCGCCCTCCTCCGTGGCGAAGTATTGGCGCGCTGGCAGGACTTCGTCGGAACAGGGGAGTTCTTCCGGGCGCTGGAACAGAACATCGGACGGCTGCGGGATCGCGTGGGAGCGTTTTTCCGGGGCGAGCCGACGCCGGCCGTCCGGGTTGAGGCCGCCATCGAAACGGGGTTGCAGGCCGTCATCCTGGACGAGGCCGCCAACGCCGGCGAGGAAACTGACCAGCGGTGGCGCTCGGACCCGGCCGGCCGCGAGCTCCTGGGGACGGACGATCTGTCCGGCACCAGCCCCGGCTTTGCCGATGTGGCCGCAGCGGAGATCAGGGCCTGGCAGGCCGGCCTGATGGAACTGATCCGCACGGAGGGGCAGGGCAAGCGCACGCAGGCCAGATGGCTTTCCTTCGGGATTAACGGGCTGGGTGCCGCACTGATGATCGTGGTGTTTTCCATGACCGCCGGCCTCACCGGGCTGGAGATCGGCGTGGCGGGCGGTACCGCCGTCGTCGGTCAGAAACTGCTCGAGGCAGTGTTCGGCGAAGACGCGGTCCGCCGGCTTGCGCGGACTGCGCGGGATGACCTCCATGCCCGTTGCCAGCGGCTGCTGCAGGCAGAGCAGCAGAAATTCCTCAAACGCCTGCCGGAGGGTGGCGCGGACACTGGCCGGATTCTGATCGACCACGCCGGTGCCCTGGCGCGCCTGGCGGACAAGGCATGAGCCGCCACAGCATTGCCCGCGAAGCGTCACAGCTGGATCGCAGGCTCGAAGCCCTCAATGATGCCCGCGAACTCGCCGAAGGTGTCTTGCCGGATGCCGCACTCGAGGAGGTGTTCCAGCTCCTCGAACGCGCGAGCACCCGGCGGTCATTATCGGCTGATCACACCGTTGTTGGGTTTTTCGGTGCCACCGGCAGCGGAAAATCGTCACTCTTCAACGCGGTCAGCGGCGCTGAAATCGCGACGGCGGCCGCCCGCCGGCCCACAACGTCGGAACCGTTGGCTGGTGTCTGGGGAGCGGACGGCAGCGAGCCGCTGCTGGACTGGCTTGAGGTGCGCAACCGCCACCATGCCGGGCCCGTGGCCGGCTTCGCGGACGAGGACACCGGACTGATCCTGCTGGACCTGCCTGACTTCGATTCCACCAGGGCGGCGAACCGCGAGATCGTTGAGCGCATGGTTGGCCTGGTGGATGTCCTGGTCTGGGTCCTGGATCCGCAAAAATACGCCGACGCGGCAGTCCACAACGATTTCCTGACGCCCTTGTCCGCACACGGAGCCGTGACCCTGGTGGTCCTCAACCAGGTGGACCGCTTGCCCGAACGGGACGTGCAGCCTGTGCTGGAGTCCTTGAAAGGGATCCTTGCCCGCGACGGGCTGGGCAAGGTTCAGGTCCTGGGCGCATCCGCCCTGAAGGGCACCGGCGTGGACAAGGTCCGGAGCGCCATCCGCGGTGTGGTGTTGCAGCGCCAGGCAATCTCGCAGCGGCTGGCCGCAGACGTTTCGCGGGCCTCGGGGCAACTCCGGGACGCCGCCGGCGCTGGGGAAGCCGCCGGTGTCAGGCCGGCGTCGAGATCCCGGCTCACCGATGAGCTGGCAACGGCCGCCAACGTGCCCGTGGTGGTGGACGCAGTTGCGCGGTCCTACCGCATCGAGTCGACGCGCCGCACGGGGTGGCCGGTGACGCGGTGGCTGGTGCGGTTCCGGCCTGATCCGCTCCGCCGGCTCAATCTGAGAAGTTCTTCTCCGTCCCAACTTAACCGGACCTCGCTCCCGGCCGCGGGCGCCCCGGAACGCGCCCGGACGGATGCTGCTGTCCGTGAGTTTGCGGACGCGGCGAGTGCGGGCGCACCCGGACCGTGGCGTGCCGCGATCAGGGGTGCTGCCCGGGAAGGGCGGGAGGCGTTGCCGGATGCCTTGGACCAGGCCATCGCAGGCACGGACCTGATGGCGTCCCGGAAGTCCTGGTGGTGGGGCATGTTCAACGTGGTCCAGTGGCTCGCGCTGCTGACAGTCCTGGGCGGCCTGGGCTGGCTGGGTGTGCTGGCAGGGCTCGGCTATCTCCAGCTGCCCGTGCCCCAGGTTCCGAAGGTGGAGGGCTGGCCGGTGCCGACGTTGATGATTGCCGGCGGCGTGGCGCTGGGAATCTTCCTGGCGCTGACCGGAAAGTTCATTGGGTCGGGAGCCGCGAGTGCGCGTGCGGCCAGGGCCAGGAAACGGCTGAGGGCAGCGGTGGGCGAGGTTGCCCGGGACTTCGTGGTGGAGCCGGTGGAAGTTGAGGTCAGCAGGCTCGCGTCCTTCAACGCGGCGCTGAAGGCTGCGGCCGGAAACTAAGGCCGCTACGCCAAGGCGGTTGCGGCGTCACTGACCTTGATCAGCGTCCGCAGGTTCCGAGTGGTAGTGGTTGCCTTGAATTTTGCCTTGGACGAGATCTTGCTGAACGGGCTGTCCAGTGTCCCGCCAGCCGGGGCCAGCCAGGCCAGTGCCTCCGGGCCGAGGCGTTTCTGTTCAGTCCCGTCAAGGGCTGCGCCGGCCGCGTCCAGCTCATCGAGCATGGCGGTGTCTGAGGCCAGCGTGATGTAGGTGTGCGTTGCCTTGTCGTCCGCCGGGTACGGGCAGGCCGCCACGAGTTCGGAGACCCGCTGGGCCGTCAAAACCACCACCCAGGCGTCATAGCCGAACGCGTCACGCAGGCACTTCTCAAATGTCCGTTTGACGGCGGCAGGATCCTCGTCGCTGGCAAGCACCACGTTGCCGCTGGCCAGCAGTGTCTTGACTTCCGCGAACCCCTGCGATGCGAGGGCATTCTTGAGGTCAGCCATCTTGATGTTGATCCCGCCGACATTTATCCCGCGGAGGAAGACTGCGAAGCTGTTCATGGCGACAGCCTAGCCGGGGGGCAGCCAGGCCTGGACGGAGGCGAGGCCTCAGTCGTTGCCCTTGCGCAGGGCCTCGGTGAGGAGCCGTGCGGCATTGCAAACCACCTCGGCGTGGAGGCGGCCCGGCTGGCGGGTGAGCCGCTCGATGGGGCCGGAGATCGACACGGCGGCGATCACGCGTCCGGACGGTCCCCGGACCGGGGCCGAGACTGAGGCGACCCCGGGCTCGCGTTCGCCGAGGCTCTGGCCCCAGCCCCGCCGTCGTACGCCTGCCAGCACGGTAGGCGTGAAGCGGGCGGCCTGCAGGCCCTCAAGGAGCCGGTCGTGGTCTTCCCAAGCGAGCAGCACCTGGGCCGCGGAGCCGGCCTTCATGGAGAGTTTCGTGCCCACGGGGATGGTGTCGCGCAGGCCGATGGGGCGTTCTGCGGAGGCGACGCAAATACGCCATTCGCCCTGGCGGCGGAAGATCTGGGAGCTTTCGCCGGTGGCGTCCCGCAGCTGCATCAGGACCGGGCCGGCGGAAGCGATGAGACGGTCCTCGCCGGCGGCGGAGGCGAGCTCCACCAGACGGCTGCCGAGGACAAACCGGCCCTGGATGTCGCGGCTCACCAACCGGTGATGGATCAGGGCCAGGGCAAGCCTGTGCACGGTAGGCCGGGCCAGACCTGTGGCGGCCACCAGCTGTGCCAGCGTGGTGGGTCCGGCCTCCAATGCATCAAGCACATGGGCCGCTTTATCAATGACGCCGACTCCACTAGAATTGTCCATGTAATGATATTGCCGTCTCATTATCTGAGATGCAAATCTTCGGGCTGGCACATAATGCAGCCCTGCTGGTTCAGTGGAACCAAACAGCCAAACAGCAGTGAAGGGAGATGGCCGTGGCAAAGACACTGGCCGAGAAAGTCTGGGACGCGCACGTGGTGCGTAAAGGCGACGGCGAAGGAGCCAATGCTCAGCCCGACCTCCTCTTCATTGACCTTCACCTTGTCCATGAGGTGACGTCTCCGCAGGCATTTGAAGGTCTGCGCCTGGCGGGCCGCAAGCTGCGCCGCCCGGACCTCACCATCGCCACGGAGGACCACAACACGCCCACGCTGGACATCGACAAGCCCATTGCCGATCTCACCAGCCGTACGCAGATCCAGACGCTGCGCAACAACTGCGCGGAGTTCGGCGTCCGCCTGCACTCGCTCGGCGACGCGGAGCAGGGAATCGTGCATGTTGTTGGCCCGCAGCTTGGCCTTACCCAGCCCGGCATGACCGTTGTCTGCGGTGACTCCCACACGTCCACCCACGGCGCGTTCGGTGCCCTGGCCATGGGCATCGGCACGTCCGAGGTGGAACACGTCATGGCCACGCAGACGCTGTCCTTGAAGCCGTTCAAAACCATGGCCATCAATGTCGAAGGCACCCTGCGCCCGGGCGTCACCGCCAAGGACATCATCCTGGCCGTGATTGCCAAGATCGGCACCGGCGGCGGCCAGGGCTACGTCCTGGAATACCGCGGTTCCGCCATCCGTGCGCTGTCCATGGAAGCCCGCATGACCATCTGCAACATGTCCATCGAAGCCGGTGCCCGCGCCGGCCTGGTGGCCCCCGACCAGATCACCTACGACTACATGGACGGCCGCCCGCACGCGCCGCAGGGCGCGGACTGGGATGCCGCCGTCGAGTACTGGAACACGCTGAGGACCGACGACGATGCGACGTTCGACGTCGAGGTGGACCTTGACGCCGACACGCTGGAGCCGTTTGTCACCTGGGGCACGAACCCGGGCCAGGGCGTTTCGCTCTCAGCCAGAGTTCCGTTCCCTGAGGACTTCGGCGACGAAAACGCCAAGGCGGCCGCCGAACGCGCCCTGCAGTACATGGGGCTTGAAGCCGGGACGCCGATGAAGGATATCCGGGTGGACACGGTCTTCCTGGGCTCCTGCACCAACTCACGCATGGAGGACCTCCGGGCCGCTGCGGACATCATCCGCGGGCGCCAGAAGGACCCCAACATCCGGATGCTGGTAGTCCCCGGCTCGGCACGCGTGCGGCTGGAAGCAGAGGCCGAAGGGCTGGACAAGGTCTTTAAGGAATTCGGCGCCGAATGGCGGTTTGCCGGCTGCTCGATGTGCCTGGGCATGAACCCGGACCAGCTGGAGGTGGGGGAGCGTTGCGCCTCGACCTCCAACCGCAACTTCGAAGGCCGTCAGGGCAAGGGCGGCCGCACGCACCTGGTGTCGCCGGTGGTGGCGGCGGCCACGGCTATCCGTGGCACCCTGAGTTCGCCGTCGGACCTCGATCCGGTTCCCGAATCCGCCGCCATCCGCACCGACGCAGCCTAGGAGGCCGCCATGGAAAAGTTCACCACCCACACCGGCGTCGGCGTACCGCTGCGCCAGAGCAACGTTGACACGGACCAGATCATCCCGGCGGTCTACCTCAAGCGGATCACCCGCACCGGCTTCGAAGACGCACTGTTCTCCGCCTGGCGCAAGGACCCGGCCTTCATCCTGAACCAGGCGCCGTTCAACGCCGGCTCCGTCCTCGTGGCAGGCCCGGATTTCGGCACCGGTTCGTCCCGTGAACACGCCGTCTGGGCCCTGAAGGACTACGGCTTCAAGACGGTCCTCTCGTCCCGCTTTGCCGATATTTTCCGCGGCAACTCCGGCAAGCAGGGGCTGCTGGCCGCTGAGCTCGCCCAGGACGACATCGAGCTGATCTGGAAAGAACTCGAGAATGCTCCCGGCACCGAAGTCACCGTTGATCTCGTCTCCAAGACTGTCATCTGCGGCACCATCGTGGCACCCTTTGAAATCGACGATTACACGCGCTGGCGCCTCCTGGAGGGCCTGGACGATATTGGCCTGACCCTCCAGCACGAAGAGGACATCACCGCCTTCGAGGCCACGCGTCCGGCCTTCATGCCCACAACGCTTCCGGCCCGCCTCTCCTGAGCCGGAGGCCGGAATTTCCCGCCCCGGACGGAGCCGCCTGTGCGGCGCCGCGCCGGAGGCTTTCGGCGCCCGTATTTCGGTTCGGTAACGCAACCTCCTATGCTTAGCTGGAGCCTTTGCAAGGATTTTGGGGCGAGTAATCGTAAGGAAACCGGTATATGAGTAGTGTTCTGACAATCCGCGGCGGAGTCCCGCTTACAGGCCGCGTCAGCGTCCGGGGGGCCAAAAACCTTGTTCCGAAGGCAATGGTGGCAGCATTGCTGGGCAACGAGCCGTCGGTGTTGCGGAACGTTCCGGAGATCAAGGACGTGGAGGTTGTCACCTCGCTCCTGCAGCTGCACGGGGTGACGGTGGTCAAGGATCCCGTCAGTGGCGACCTCACCCTGGATCCGAAGGCGGCAAAAACCGCCCCGAGTACTGCGATCGATGCCCACGCCGGTGATTCACGGATCCCCATCCTGCTCTGCGGACCCCTGATCCATGCGATCGGTGAGGCCTTCATTCCGGACCTTGGCGGCTGCAAGATCGGGGACCGGCCCATCGACTACCACCTCAACGTGCTCCGCCAGTTCGGCGCCGTGGTGGAAAAGCGCCCGGGCGGCATCCATATATCCGCACCCAAGGGCCTGCATGGCGCCAAGATCAATCTGCCCTACCCCTCGGTGGGTGCCACGGAACAGGTGCTGCTCAGCGCCACCCGCGCCGAAGGGATCACCGAGCTTTCCGGCGCCGCCACCGAGCCTGAGATCATTGACCTCATTGCCGTGCTGCAGAAGATGGGCGCCATCATCAGCGTCCAGACCGACCGGACCATCCGTATTGAAGGTGTCCGGGACCTGGGGGGCTATAACCACCGCGCCCTTTCGGACCGCAACGAATCGGCGTCGTGGGCTTCGGCAGCACTGGTGACCCGCGGTGACATCTTCGTCGAAGGCGCCTCGCAGCGGGACATGATGACGTTCCTGAACACCTACCGGAAGGTAGGCGGCGGCATGGACATCGGCGAAGACGGCATCCGCTTCTACCACCGGGGCGGCAAGCTCAACCCGCTGGTCCTGGAAACGGATGTGCACCCCGGCTTCATGACCGACTGGCAGCAGCCCCTCGTGGTGGCCCTGACCCAGGCCGAAGGCGTCTCGATCGTTCACGAGACCGTCTATGAAAACAGGTTCGGCTTCACCGATGCGCTCATCCGGATGGGAGCGAGCATCCAAGTGCACCGCGAGTGCCTGGGCAGTGTGCCGTGCCGCTTCGGCCAGCGCAACTTCCTCCACTCCGCCGTCATCTCCGGCCCCACCCAGCTCAAGGGCGCCGACATCGACGTACCGGACCTGCGTGGCGGCTTCAGCCACCTGATCGCGGCGCTGGCCGCTTCCGGCACGTCCCGCGTGACCGGGATTGACATCATCAACCGCGGCTACGAACGCTTCAGCGAAAAGCTGTCCGGCCTCGGCGCCGATTTCGACATCACCTCGACAAAGTAGCGGTGGGTACGTGAAGGAAACGGCCAAGAGCCAGGCCACATTCGTTGTGGTCGCAGCCATAGTGCGCACGGTGCTGAACGCAATGATGAACAAGAAGTGGGAAGGCCTCGAGAACCTCCCCGCCGGCGGATTTATTGCCGTGCCCAACCATTGCACGGAAATCGATCCGCTGATTGTGGGGCACATTCTCTACAACCAGAAGCGCGCCCCGCACTTCCTGGCCAAGGCCGGGCTGTTCAAGGTTCCGGTCCTGGGTGCGGTCCTGCGGGCCACCCGGCAGATCCCGGTGGAACGCTCGACGGCGGGGGCGAACCGCTCGCTGCAGCTCGCCCAGGAGATTGTGGCGGACGGCGGGGCCATCATCATCTACCCCGAAGGTACACTCACGCGCGATCCCGCGTTGTGGCCGATGAAGGGCCACACCGGCGCTGCCCGCCTTGCCTTGGAAGGCGGCATTCCCGTGGTACCGATCGCGCACTGGGGCGCCCATGAAGTGTTCCCGCGTTATGCGAAGCGGTTCCACCTTTTCCCGCGCAAGACGTCCAGGGTGATGGTGGGCAAGCCCGTGGACCTCAGCCAGTACGCGGACCGGCCACTGGATAAGGCAACGCTGACCGCGGCTACCGCGACGATCATGGACGCCGTGACCGGTTTGCTGGCCGGCATCCGCGGGGAGGAGCCTCCCGCAGAACGCTGGGACCCGTCCAAGCACAATCAAGCCACGCACGGTCGCTTCGTTGAGCGGGAAAATCCTGACGATGCTGCGGATGCCACCTGATGGCTGACGAAAGCCGTCAGGGTTCCGCCCGGTCTGTCGCCGTCCTGGGCGCCGGATCCTGGGGAACCACGTTCGCCAAGATCCTCGCCGATGCGGCTGGAGCAGCGGGGGAACAACGGAGCATCCGGATCTGGGGCCGCCGCAGCGAAGTGGTGGAGCAGATCAACAGCTCCCACCGCAACGTCCAGTACCTGAAGGACACCGAGCTGCCGCCCAGCATCACGGCCTCCACGGACGTCAGCGAGGTGCTGGTGGGCGCGGACCTGGTGGTCCTGGCCGTTCCTGCACAGTCACTGCGCCTCCAGCTCCGTGAATGGAAGCCGCTGATCGCCGCTGACGCCATGGTGGTGTCCCTGATGAAGGGCCTTGAGCTCGGCACGGACTCCCGGATGAGTGAGGTTATCAGCGACGAACTGGGGATTCCCAAGGACCGCATTGCCGTGGTTTCCGGTCCCAACCTGGCCATGGAGATCGCCCGGGAGGAACCGACTGCTTCTGTGGTGGCCTGTTCCGATGCGGCGGCCGCGGGCTGGATCGCGAGGAGCTGCACCGCACCGTACTTCCGTCCGTACACCACGGCGGATGTCGTCGGCGTGGAAATTGGCGGCATCGTCAAGAACGTCATAGCGCTGGCCGTGGGCATCTGTGAAGGTAAACAGATGGGGGACAACACCAAGGCCTCCGTGATCACCCGGGGCCTGGCCGAAACATCCAGGCTCGCCCTTGCCCTTGGTGGCGAGGCACGGACCATGGCCGGGCTGGCGGGCCTGGGGGACCTGGTGGCAACGTGTTCCTCGCCGCTGTCGCGAAACCATACTGCCGGCCGTATGCTCGGCCAGGGACTTACCCTCGAGCAGTTGGCCCAGCAGATGACCCAAACAGCCGAAGGCATCAAATCCGGCCAGGCTGTGCATGAACTTGCGGGGAAACTGGGCGTCGAAATGCCCATCACTGCCGCTGTCGTAGCCGTCCTGGCCGGCAAACTGTCCGTTGACCAACTGGGGCCGCTGCTGCTGGCCCGGGACCTGAAACCCGAAGGCGATTACTGACGATGTCCGACGATAACCTGACCGCAGCGGACTCCGCCCCCCGGGCCAAACCCCGCGTCGCGGTCCTCTTTGGTGGCCGGTCCAGTGAACATGCCGTGAGCTGCGTGACCGCCGCCGGCGTCCTGGGCGCCATCAACAAAGACAAGTACGATGTCATCCCCATCGGCATCGCCAAGTCGGGGCAGTGGGTGCTGGCTGCGGGGGATACCGCCCAGTGGTCCCTGTCCGCGTCGTCGCTGCCGGAGGTCCCGCCGTCGTCGGAAACGGTGACACTGGCCGAGATCGGCGGCGAGCACCAGCTGATCGTCGCCTCACCCAACCAGGTACCGCAGGAACTCGGGACGGTGGACGTCGTGTTTCCCCTTCTCCATGGTCCCTTTGGCGAGGACGGCACCATCCAGGGACTCCTGGAACTATCCGACACGCGCTACGTCGGCGCCGGCGTGCTCGCGTCGGCTGTGGGCATGGACAAGCACTACATGAAAGTCGTGTTCGAGGCCGCCGGGCTGCACGTGGGGCCCTACATCGCCGTCACGGACCGTCAGTGGGTCAAGGACGCGGAGGCCGTTCGCAAGCAGGTGGACCAGCTCGGCTTTCCCGTGTTCGTCAAGCCGGCGCGGGCGGGTTCGTCCATGGGGATCTCCAAAGTGGACTCGCTCGAGGGACTCGACGCCGCCGTCGAGGAAGCCCGGCGCCACGACCTCAAACTGGTCATCGAGGCTGGCATCGTAGGGCGTGAGATTGAGTGTGCGGTGTTGGAAGGACGCGGGACTGATTCCCCCCGGACGTCCATGCCGGGCGAAATTTCCGTCGCCGCCGGAACGCACGAATTCTACGATTTCAACGCGAAGTATGTTGAGGACGACGCCGCCGCGCTGAGCTGCCCCGCAGACATTCCCGAGGAAGCCATCGTGCGGGTCCGGGAGCTCGCGGCGGCTGCCTTTGACGCTGTAGGCGCCGAAGGCCTGAGCCGCGTGGACTTCTTCTACACGCCCGACGGTGAACTGATCATCAATGAGATCAACACCATGCCCGGGTTTACGCCCAAGAGCATGTACCCGCAGATGTGGGCAGCCTCGGGCCTGGACTATGCGGACCTGATCGATGAGCTGATCTACCTGGCCCTTAACCGGAAAACCGGCCTGCGGTAGCGCTGTTCCCAGGCGGTAGGGCTTGTCGAAACCCCGGTGGTCGAGCCTACTGGCTGGACGGCAGGTTCTGCAGGTCTTCCTGACCCACGCAGTTCCGGCTGGCCGGGATCTTTCCGGCTGAGGCGGAAAGATCAGCCAGGACAGTTGCGGAGCTGATCTTCTCCGGATCCATCAGGATTTCCGTGGCGGGTTCGCGGCCGAATGTAGTCAGCGTCCACACCGGATCGCCCTCCTTGATAACCCAGTCGATGCCGTTGACACTCACGCACCGGTCCGTCGTCGGGCCTGGAACATTGACGCCGCAGCGCAGGATCACCTGAGACGGGTCCCCCCAGGCCGCGGTGGCCTGGCTGTTGGTTTTCCGCAGGGCAGCATCGCCGATGGCGTCCGGAAGGGCCACCATCATCGGAGCGCAGGCCGGGTTCGCCGCGTCGCCTGCAGCAGTGACATCCACTTCGGGGGAGCACGCCGCCAAGGAGAGCGCGGCGGCCAGGGCCGCCGCTGCGCCGGAGACCCTGGTAAACGCCAGTGGCGGGGGCACGATCATGGTATGCAAGGAGGGGCGCATGCTTCCCATCATCTCCATTTAGCGGCGCCTGCGCGAATCTCCGAAGGTTAGCGCAGTTTTTGCGAAAGAACACCCGGCAACGCCTGTGGTTCGCCTAGGATGACTGAATCACTTCTGGTCTCACCCCTAAGCGAGCACTCTTGAATATTCTGCGTCGGACGGCCCTGGCCGTATCCGTTATCGTGCTGTCCTCCGCCTTCCCCCAAATCGCCGTTGCGTATCCGTCGCCGGTTGCGGTGCCCGCGGTGACCGTACCGGGGCCCCTGCCGGTGGATGATTTTGTGATCCTCGAGAAACCGCGAAGGGATGTCCAGTCGGAATACACGTACGTTGACCAGCCCTTGGCAGGGTCCATCAAGACAACCTTGGTCACCGTGAAGCTGGCCGACAAATCCGTGGATCAGACAAATGCTGCGGTGCCGATGGGAGCAGCGCAGGCTTCCCTGAACGCCGCCAGCACTTATTGGGCGGCGCAGACTTCGGGCCGAGTCAGCATGCCCCTGATAAATGCCGCCACGGCTGTCTCCTCGGCTGCCAGGTCTACCCAGACACCAAACGAGATCGTAGACATCGTTTCGCGTGAACTGGGGTGGACGCAGACTCCCTACACGGCTCTTGTCATGTACATTCCGGGAGCCTACCTGACCAACGGGGCCGCTGGCATGGTGTTCAGCAACGGATCCGTGGGTGGCCGGATCATCATGCCCGAGAACGGAAGGCTGAGCACTCCGGTCCTCACACATGAATTCGGACACACCCTCGGGCTGGATCATGCCAACAGCCTGCAGTGCGGCAGCGGGATCTCAGACGTAGGTCCTGGCCAGTATTCAGGATTCGCTGACCCCACCTGCGGCATCAAAATCTACGGGGACAACTTGGACGTGATGGGCATCTCCCATTACGACTACATGCCGGTCATTGGCGCTCCGCTATGGGAGATGGGCCGCTTCGGAAACGGAAATGAGATTGCTGATGCCGGCACAGTCACCACAACCAAGTCCCTGACACTTAAGCCGTGGGCAGGGACAGGGGCTGACCGCGCCGCCAAATTCACCGATCCGAAATCCGGGGAGGTCTACTACCTTGAGCTACGGGCTCCCGTCGGGTATGACGCAGGCAAAGCAACTGGCGGCAACCGTGGGGTGAAGATCTCGCAGCAGGGCTCGGGCAATTCTTCCATCCTGCTGCCTCCCTCCACGCTGCCCATCAGCGGAAACTACAGCTCAACCCAGGCGTGGCAGGCAGGGACCACATTCAAGACGCACACGGGAACGCGGGTCACCATCGATTCGGTCAGTGACTCGGCTGCTGTCGTCACACTTCGTCCGCCCGGAGCACCTGCCGTGGGATACGCCGAATCAGTGGCAATCAACCGTTCAGGTGACAAGGCATCCCTGGACGTCCGCGGATGGGCCTACGACGGAGCCAAACCCGCAGAATCGTCTCAGGTCCATATCTACGTAACAACTCCCGGAGGCATCCGCACGGGCTACCCCGTGACTGCCAACCAACCCCGGTCCGACGTAAACGCCATTATGCAAGTGGCAGGAGATCACGGGTTCGCGAAGTCGTTCGACCTGACGACAGCCGGTACTTACGATGTTTGCGTTTACGCGCTGGGATCAGTCGAAACCGCGGATCTTGGCTGCCGGACGCTCAATCTGGAGGGTTCGGCGCCGCCCATTGGTTACCTCGATTCTGTTGCCGTGGCCCTTAGTAACGGCAGCCCCGTCCTGAGGGCCGAGGGTTGGACCTTCGACCCGGGATCACCGGCGGCTTCCATTCCCGTACATCTCTACGTCACAGATCCGGCCGGAAAGACCACTTCCCAGCCTTTCACGGCAGACAGGCCAAAAGCCGATGTGAACGCCATCATGGGCGTTCCGGGTAACCACGGCTACCGCGCTGACGTCCCCATCACGCTTAGCGGGCAGTACACCGCTTGCGCGTATGGCCTCGCAGTCAGCCAGTTCAATCTCGGAAACAGCCTCCTGGGCTGCAAATCAATTTCTGCCCAGCCGACGGCTGCACCCGTCGGATACGTGGACACCACGTCGGTGAACAGCGCAAGCACGGCGGCCTCCATCACCGTCAAGGGCTGGTCATTGGATCCGGGGACGCCCTCGGCATCCATACCGGTCCATGTCTACGTCACAGCCCCTGACGGGACGACAACCAGCACGGCACACATGGCTGACCAAGTCCGTGCCGATGTCAATAGTGTCATGGGCACGAAAGGTAACCACGGTTATCAGGCCACCATTCCGATCAGCCGGGCCGGATCGTACAGGGTGTGCGTTTACGGCCTCGCGGTCAGCGCCTTGCCGTTGGGCAACACCCTCCTGGGCTGCCAGGTCACGACTGCGAAAGCCACTGCAGCCCCGGCAGGCTACCTCGACTCCGTGAAGATTCTGGCAGGTGCCCAGGGAGCCAACCTCACGGCCAAGGGGTGGACACTCGATCCTGCGCTGCCTTCTGCCAGCATCCCGGTCCATCTTTACGTCACCTACCCGGATGGCACCACCAAGGCGACTGCATACCTGGCTGACAACAGTCGCCCGGACGTGAACACGATTATTCAGGTCGTTGGTGACCACGGCTACGAGGAGGCCATACCGGTGACGCAGCGGGGAACTTACACCGTCTGTGCGTGGGGCCTGGGAGTTGCTGGTCTCTCTGAGGGCAACACCCACCTCGGCTGCCGACAGGCAACATACTGACAAAAATTGTCGGTGCCGCGCTGTAGCGTAGGGGCGTGCCTGAAATTCCGTTGACCGAAGAAACGCTGACTGTCGCCGCGCTGTCCGAAGCCGAACTGCTGGCCCGGATCTTTCCACGGCTGGAAATGGGCGGAACTCACGGTTCGGCAACCCTGCTTGGCCCGGGAGACGATGCCGCCATTGTCGCCGCTCCGGATGGCAGGACAGTAATCAGCATCGATACCCAGGTGCAGGACCAGGACTTCCGGCTGCAGTGGCCCAACGGGTACCGCACCACGGGCTTCGACGTCGGCTGGAAGGCGGCGGCCCAGAACCTGAGCGACATCAACGCCATGGGCGGCGTTGCGACGTCGATGGTGGTGAGCCTGAGCCTCCCGCCCGACACTCCTGTCAGCTGGGTGGCGGATCTGGCCGACGGCCTGACTGCGGGAATCCGGGATCTTGGGGCCACACACTGTTCGGTGGCGGGGGGCGATTTGGGCCGCGGCAGGGAAATCTCCGTGACGGTCGCCGTGCTGGGCTCACTGGCTGGCGGCAAAGCGGTCCTGCGGTCGGGGGCCCGTGCCGGCGACGTCGTGGCCCTGGCCGGGTCGG
Organism: Pseudarthrobacter cellobiosi; assembly: GCF_023913815.1. Classification (NCBI taxonomy): domain Bacteria; kingdom Bacillati; phylum Actinomycetota; class Actinomycetes; order Micrococcales; family Micrococcaceae; genus Pseudarthrobacter; species Pseudarthrobacter cellobiosi. The sequence goes on along the minus strand of NZ_JAMXBK010000021.1, from coordinate 205,070 downwards.
TGGGCAGGGCAGCAGCCGGGCTTGCGCTCCTGGAATCGGAGGCCACTGTGCAGTCCCTGGCACCCGCACAGCGGGTGCTCGTGGAACTTCAGTGCAGGCCACGGCCACCCCTGTCCGCCGGGCCGCTGGCCAGGTCAGCCGGTGCCACGGCCATGCTGGATATTTCGGACGGCCTGGTACGCGACGGCGGCCGCCTCGCCGCCGCCAGCGGCGTCGTCCTTGACCTTGACCCCGCGGCACTGAAGCCTCTCGCGGAAGCGCTGCGTCCGGCGTCAGACCTTCTCAGAGCTGACCCCATGGCCTGGGTGCTGGGCGGGGGCGAGGACCATGGGCTGCTGGCCACATTCCCGGCCGGCGTTCAGCTGCCTGCCGGATTCACTGCGATAGGCTCAGTACAAGCCCCGGAAAGCTCCTCGCATCCGGGCGTCACAATTGCGGGCCACGCCGTTGGCACCGGGGGATGGGATCACTTTGCAGACTAAGGTTGCCGCCAACGCGCAAGCGATGAAGCGGTGGTTGGACAAGGCTGAAACCGCCATTGCCAACCACAGCGACCGCCTCAATGCCATCAACATTTTCCCCGTGGCGGACGGTGACACCGGCACTAACCTTTACCTCACGGTTCGGGCGGCCACCCGTGCCCTGCACAGCAACGCGGCGGGCCAAGGTGCGGCAGTCCCCGCTGACGCCGGCCAGGCGGATGTCGGAGCAGTGTTGGCGCGTGCCGGCAGGGCCGCGATGGAGCAGGCCCGCGGTAACTCCGGAACCCTCTTCTCAGTCTTCCTCTGCGCCGCAGCTGAACCCCTGGCCGGTCACACCCGCCTGACATCAACCCTCTTGGCCGCCGCGCTGAACCGCGCCCAGATCCGGGCCTGGTCCGCGTTGAGTGACCCCGTACCGGGCACCATGCTTTCGGTTATGGAAGCCGCGGCCCGGGCCGCCGCGGCAGTGGACGCTGGCCACAATGGCGACGACAGCAACCAAGCCCTGGGCAAAGCCCTCGATGCTGCCGTCAACGGCGCGCTGAAGGCAGTAGTCAGCACCGAGAGCCAGTTGGCCGCCCTTGAAGCCGCGCATGTGGTCGACGCCGGGGGCGTTGGTATGCTGCTCATCCTCGACTGCCTCCGCTCCGCCGTTCTTGGCGAGGAGCTGCAGGGCGAACTCCTCGACGGGCTGCACGGCTATGACGTCCAGGACCCCCACATCCACACTGATATGCCGGTTGACGACGGCGTTGAGGTCATGTGCACCATCAGCCTTTCGCCGCTCAGCGCGGCCACGTTGCGCCAGCGGCTCGACGAGATTGGCGAGTCCGTCATCATGAGCCAGGTGGACAGCCTGGCCGATGCTGAGGGCAGCTACCGGTGGCGGGTCCACGTCCACGTCCCCGACGCAGCACCAGCGGTCGCCCTGATCCGTTCCCTCGGCGAACCCAGCGACATCTCGGTCAGCGAACTCGCCATGGCCCGCGAACCCGAACCAGCTCCGGTGAACTCCAGTGGGCATGAGCGCTGAACTGGACCTGGGCCTGGAACGCCTGATCGGAAAGCGGTCAGCGTCGGCCATTGAGAAGCACCTGGGCATCGCCACAGTCGGCGGCCTGCTGAACTACTTTCCCCGCCGCTACCTGAACCGCGGCGAACTGACCCCCATCGGCGAGCTCCCTGTGGACGAGGAGGTCACCCTCATTGCCCGGGTACTCTCCAACAGCACCCGCAAGATGCATACGCGGCGTGGTTCCATCACCGACGTCGTGATCACTGACGACGCCGCCTCCCACGGCCGTCCACGCCTTTCGGCGGTAGCCCCCGGCAGCGGGCACGGCACGCTCAAGATCACCTTTTTTAGCGGACACCGGGCACAGGCCCAGCTCCTGCCGGGCAGGCGGGTGATGTTTTCCGGAAAAGTTACGCGCTACGGAGCGTCCCTGGGCCTGACCAACCCGGATTTCCACCTCCTCGACGAGGACCCGGACATGCCGGCCATGGACCCCGAAAAGCTTGCCGCCATGCCCATCCCGGTGTACCCGGCCACGAACAAACTGAGCAGCTGGTCGATTCAGAAAGTCATCTCCACGCTCCTGGAAACCGTGGATCTGGACGCGCTGCCGGATCCGCTGCCGGAGTCCGTCTCCGCGCGGGAGGATTTCCTGCCGGTGGCCGAGGCCTACCGGCTCATCCACAAGCCGGAATCGCAGGCTGACTGGAAGAAGGCCCAGGAGCGGTTGCGCTACCAGGAGGCCCTGGTCCTGCAGGCGGCATTGGCACGGCGCCGTGCCCAGCTTGCGGCCGAGGAAGCCACGGCGCGGCGCCCGGCCACCAACGGGCTGCTGGCGGCGTTCGACAGGCAGCTTCCCTTCACGCTCACCGGCGGCCAGGCCGCCGTCGGAAAAACGCTGGCCACGGAGCTGGCGCAGGACAGCCCCATGAACCGGCTGCTGCAGGGCGAGGTCGGCTCGGGCAAGACCATCGTCGCGCTGCGGGCCATGCTGCAGGTGGTGGATGCCGGCGGGCAGGCCGCGCTCCTGGCGCCGACGGAGGTCCTCGCCGCCCAGCACTTCGAATCCATCCGGCGGACCCTGGGATCCCTGTCCCGCGACCCGATGCTGTCCGCGGACGGGCTGCTGGGCGGCCTGGCCGAAGAGGCGGTCCAGGTCGCTCTCCTCACCGGCTCCATGCCCACTGGCGCCCGGAAACGGGCCATGCTGGACGCCGCATCCGGCGCCGCCGGAATCGTGATCGGCACGCACGCGCTGCTCAGCGATAACGTCGCGTTCTACGACCTTGGCCTGATTGTGGTGGACGAACAGCACCGGTTCGGTGTGGAGCAGCGGGACGTTCTCAGGTCAAAGGCCAACAAGCCGCCGCACCTGCTGGTCATGACGGCTACGCCCATTCCACGTACGGTGGCCATGACGGTCTTCGGTGACCTCGAAACCTCCATCCTGGACGAACTGCCCGCCGGCCGGGCGCCGATTTCCACGCATGTGGTGGGCCTCGCCGAGAACCCCGGCTGGGCAGACCGCATCTGGTCCCGTTCCCGTGAGGAAATCGACGCCGGGCACCAGGTGTATGTGGTGTGCCCCAGGATCGGAACGGACGACGACGGCGACTTCAGTCCGGGGGAAGCGGAACCTTCCGCGGCTGACCTGGCCGGTGACGGCGGTGCGCGGGAGCTCGCGTCGGTGACCGCCGTCGTCGAACATCTCCAGCAGGAGCCAGCCCTGGCCGGTGTGCCCCTTGGGCCAATGCACGGCCGTTTGGACACTACAGTGAAGTCCGCGGCGATGGCCGACTTCACCGCCAACCGGACCAAGCTCCTGGTATCCACCACCGTCATCGAGGTCGGCGTCGACGTCCATAACGCTACGTTGATGGTGATCCTCGACGCCGACCGCTTCGGCATTTCCCAGCTGCACCAGCTGCGCGGCCGGGTGGGTCGCGGCGGGCTTCCCGGGACGTGCCTGCTGGTCACCACCCTGGAACGCGGGCACCCGAGCCGGCGCCGGCTGGATGCCGTGGCGGCAACCACCGACGGCTTCGAACTGTCGCAGGAAGACTTGAAGCTGCGCCGCGAGGGCGACATCCTGGGCGCGTCGCAGTCCGGCGGCCGCTCCACCCTGAAACTGCTGCGCGTGCTGGAACACGAGGACATCATTGCGCAGGCGCGCCAGGACGCCCAGGAAATTGTGGGCTCGGATCCGGCCCTGGCGCGGCATCCGCGGTTGGCGGAGGCCATTGACGAGTACTTGAACCCCGAGAAGGAGGCGTTCCTTGAGCGCGGATAGGAGGCGGACTTGAGCCGCATCATCGCGGGCGCCGCAGGCGGGACCCCCCTGGTCAGCGTCCCCGGCTCCCTGACCAGGCCCACTACCGACCGCGTGAAGGAAGCATTGTTCTCCCGGCTCGACGCCTTCGGGATCATTGCCGGTGCCCGGGTCCTGGACCTCTACGCAGGGTCCGGATCGTTGGGCGTGGAGAGCGGCAGCAGGGGTGCTGAGGCCGTTGACCTCGTGGAATTCGATGCCAAGGCCAGTTCCGTGTGCCAACGCAACGCGGACCTGATCAACGGCGTGCTGGGCCGCAAGGCGGTGACTGTCCACCGGTCCAAGGTGGAGTCCTTCCTGGAGCGCGCGGCGGAGACGGCCAGCTGGGACCTGGTGTTCCTGGACCCGCCCTATCCGCTGGATGACCCGGCCCTGTCGGCGGTGCTGGGCAAACTCGCCGAGCATCTGGCTCCGGCGGCCGTGGTGGTGGTGGAGCGGTCCTCGCGTTCACCGGAGCCGTTCTGGCCGGCCGGTCTGGAACGGTTTGCCGAGAAGAAGTACGGCGAAACCCGGCTCTGGTTCGCGGAGCCTTTTGTGCCTGACGCCATCGCGCCGGACCTTGTTATTGGGGAGCAGGAGCAGAGCCAGGCTTAGGGCCGGGCCTGGCCTGGGACGCCTGGGACCCTGGGCGTCTGCGGCTCAGCCGGCGAGGCCATCCAGGGCCACGCCGGCCAGAACCTTCGCGGGGTGGGGGCCTCGTGCCGTCAGTTCGGCTGTCCAGGCTTCGGGCCAGGGCGCCTGAGTTCCGGCGAGGATGATGTTGCCGGGGTAGCGGCCCGCGAACATCCCGGTTTCGGCGAAGGCGGCAACGTCGGTCATGGCGCGGCGCATGGCGGCGGCCTGGCTTCGCACCAGGGTCAGGCCTGGTTCGTCGCCCACGTTGACGATCAGCAAGCCTTCCGGTGCAAGGCGTGCACGGGCCTCCTGGTAGAACTCCTGGCAGGCGATGTGGGCCGGGGCTTCCGGACCAGAGAAGATGTCCAGGATCACGACGTCGAACTGAAGTGCCTGGTCCAGGTCCGCCAGGGCGTCGCGGGCATCGCCGATGACGGTGTGCAGGTCGGTTCCGCCGGGTAGCGGTAGCTGCTGCAGGACAAAGTCGAGGAGCTCGCGTTCCAGCTCCACCGCATACTGGACGGATCCGGGCCTCGTCGCCTGCACATAGCGGGCAAGAGTCAGAGCCCCGGCCCCAAGATGGAGCGCGGTGATTGGCTGGCCTTCGGTGGCGGCGAGATCCACCAGATGGCCGATCCGTCGCAGGTACTCGTAGAAGATCTCCTCAGGATGCGCCAAGTTAACGTGGGACTGCTCGGCCCCGCCGATGCTCAGGACGTAGCCGCCATCGGTGAAAGCATCGGGCTCGATGGAGGCGTGCTGACCCGTGGTCCGCAAGAACCGCGTGGAACGTGTGCCGCCGGGCTCCGCCATCAGAGCTTTCCGCTGAGGGTCGCCAGCCTGGCGGCGGCCTCCTCGAGGAGCTCCACTTTCTTGCAAAACGCGAACCTGAGCAGGCTCCGCGTCCGTTCCGCGCCCTCCGGGTGGCAGAAGACGGGGACGGGGATCGCGGCCACTCCCACCAGTCCGGGCAGCCTGCGGGCCAGGTCCACGGAGTCGCTGATGCCAAGGGGTGCGGTGTCCACGTTGACGAAATACGTCCCCTGCGGCGTGTAAACGTCGAATCCTGCGGCGCGGAGGCCTTCGCTGAGGATGTCCCGCTTCTTCTGGAGAGTGGCCGAAACGCCCTGGTAGAACTCATCCGGCAGTGCGAGGCCGGTCGCAATGGCCGTCTGGAACGGTGTCCCGGAGCTGTAGGTCAGGAACTGCTTGACCGTGCGGACAGCCGCCACCAAGTGCTCCGGGCCGGTCAGCCAACCGATCTTCCAGCCAGTGAAGGAGAAGGTCTTTCCGGCAGACGAGATGGTGATGGTCCGCTCCGCTGCACCCGGCAGGGTGGCGACAGGAATGTGCCTGGCGCCGAAGGTGAGGTGCTCGTACACTTCGTCGGTGATGATGAGGCAGTCATGCTTTGCGGCAAGCTCGACGACGCGCTGCAGAACATGGCGGGGGAAGACGGCACCGGTGGGATTGTGCGGATTGTTCAACAGCACCACCCTGGTGCGGTCGGTGAAGGCCGCTTCCAGGGCCGCCATGTCCGGGTAAAAGTCGGGAGCCAGCAGCGGGGCCGTGACGTGGGTGGCGCCGGACAGGCCGATGACGGCGCCGTACGAGTCATAAAACGGTTCGAACGTCAGCACCTCATCACCGGGGCCGACGAACGCCAGCAACGTTGCGGCGATCCCTTCGGTGGCGCCGGTGCTGATGATGATCTCGGTCTGCGGGTCCGGGGTCAGCCCGTAGAAACGGTCCTGGTGGGCAGCCACGGCCTCACGCAGTTCCAGGATGCCCTTGCCGGGCGCGTACTGGTTGGCCCCGGCTTCGATGGCGGCCACTGCGGCCGCCTTGATTTCCAGAGGTCCGTCCTCGTCGGGAAAGCCCTGCCCGAGGTTAATGGCGCCGGTCTGTGCCGCCAGGGTGGTCATCTCCTCGAAGATGGTGACGCCCAGCTGGCCGGCAGGTCCCAGCAGGTTGGCGCCTGAGGCAGTGCGCTGCCACGGGGCAGGCACGGTGGGCATGGAAAGGTCCCGCGGTGGATGCATCCAGTCATGGTATCCCGGCCGTCCCATGCGGTAGGTTCGGTGCATGAGACGCGCTGTCTGCCCCGGATCCTTTGACCCCATTCACAACGGCCATCTCGAGGTCATCGCCCGTGCCGCCGGCCTCTTCGATGAGGTGATCGTGGCGGTTTCGACCAACTATGCGAAGAAGTACATGTTCAGCCTGGGGGACCGCCTGGATATGGCGCGCGAAACCCTGGCATCCCTCAAAGGCATTGTGGTGGAACCGGTGGGCGACGGTCTCCTGGCCGAGTATTGCCGCCAGCGCGGTGTCTCCGCGATCGTCAAAGGTCTCCGCTCATCCTCAGACTTCGACTACGAACTTCCGATGGCCACGATGAACCGCCAGCTCAGCGGCGTGGAAACAGTGTTCCTGCCGGCGGAGGCGCACTACCTGCATTTGTCATCCACCCTGATCAAAGAGGTGGCCGGTCTGGGTGGCAGCGTGTCCGACTATGTGCCCCGGTCCGTACATAAAAGGTTGCTCGCGGGCGGGTCTGCGCCCGATCAGTCGCCGAGAGGGTAGGCTAGTCCGGTACTTCGACGGCCGTCCGTCGCCTGGTTTGAGTCCCTGCGGTTCTTCAGGCTAAGATGGTACGTCGGTCATATGTTCAACAGGAGTTCTCATTAAACGAGATGCTAGTTCGCCCTTGGCGTTCGACGTCAAGGATCTCGGGCGCAGCCCGGGCAGCATGCGGACACTGAAGGAACATGTACCCGCACCAAGTGATCTTGGTGTGGCACTCATTGGCGTTCAGGAAGGCTCGGACATCGAGCTGGATCTGAGGCTTGAGGCCGTACACGAAGGAATTCTGGTATCAGGAACCGCCGTCGCCGAAGTCAAAGGCGAATGCGGCAGATGCCTGGATCCCCTTGCGTATGACCTTGAGGTAAATGTGCAAGAACTTTTCTTCTACGACGGCGTTGTGCTTTCGGACGAAGAAGACGAAGAAGAGCAATATCGAGTCGAGCGCGATCTGATCGATCTTGAACCGGTGTTGCGGGACGCAGTTGTAACCATGCTGCCGTTCCAGCCGGTGTGCCGGGAAGACTGCCAGGGCCTTTGTTCCGAATGCGGAATTCGCCTGGAAGACGAGCCGGGGCACCACCACGAGGTCTTGGATCCTCGCTGGGCTGCCCTAGCTGATATGGCTAAGCCTGACCGGCAAAATTGATTTGTACGTGTTTGTCTAGAGAGAAATGAGTTAGCCGTGGCTGTCCCGAAGCGGAAAATGTCTCGCTCGAATACCCGCGCCCGCCGCTCCCAGTGGAAGGCAACTGCCCCCCACTTGGTGAAGACCGTAGAGAACGGCCAGGTTTCTTATAGCCTGCCGCACCAGGCGAAGGTCGTCACCGACTCGGCTGGCACTGCGTTGTTCCTTGAGTACAAGGGCCGCAAGGTCGCAGACGTCTAATCGGCCGCTTGGGCTGACATGATGTCTTCAACTGAAGAGCTTCTGAAGCGTCTCGGTGTCTCCATTGACGCCGGGACGCTTCGTCTTGCTCTCACGCACCGTTCCTACGCCTACGAAAACGGCGGCATCCCCACCAACGAGCGGCTCGAATTCCTGGGCGACTCCATCCTGGGTTTCTCCGTGACCGATGCCCTGTACCGGGACAACCCCACACTGCCCGAAGGTGACCTGGCCAAACGCCGCTCTGCGGTGGTCAGCACGCGCGCCCTCGCCGGCATCGGACGAAGCCTCGGCATCGGGGATTACATCTACCTGGGGCAGGGCGAAAAGCTCACCGAGGGCAAGAATAAGGCTTCCATCCTGGCGGACACCATGGAAGCCCTCATTGGGGCCACCTACGTGTCCAACGACATCGAGACCGCCCGCCAGTTGGTCATGCGCCTGATAGGTCCCCTCCTCAAGGATGCGGGCGCCCTCGGCGCAGGTACGGACTGGAAGACCAGCATCCAGGAACTGGCAGCCAGCAGGCAGATGGGCACCATCTACTATGCCGTTGAGGGCGCCGGGCCGGACCACGCCCGAACCTTCACCGCTGTCCTAAATATCGGTGGCAAGCCATATGGCAATGGGTCGGGCCATTCGAAGAAGGAAGCGGAGCAGGAAGCTGCCGCGGACGCCTGGCGTCAGCTCTCCGGAACCGCGGGAGCCGCCGTGGCCTCAGCGGCGGAGGGCGCATCACCAGAGTCCTCCCGCAGCGTCTAGGCTGAGCCGTGCCCGAACTGCCTGAAGTTGAAGTGGTCCGCCGCGGACTGGTGAGTTGGGTCCGCGGCCGGACCATCACATCGGTGGACGTGCTGGATCCGCGTTCGCTCCGCCGGCATGCCATGGGCGCCGAGGATTTCAGAGGCAACCTCCAGGGTGCCACGGTTGTGGACGTGGTGCGCCGCGGTAAATTCCTTTGGATGCCGCTGTGTGAGACACCCGGCGCCACCGACACGCCCACCGTTGCACTGATGGCGCACCTCGGGATGAGCGGCCAGCTCGTGATGCAGGACGCGGAAGTGCCGGACGAAAAACACCTCAAGGTCAGGCTGCGCCTGAGTCCCGTGGCCGGTATGCCTGAACAGCTCCGGTTTGTTGACCAGCGGATTTTCGGCGGGCTGTTCGTCACCGGCATGGTTCCCACGGACGACGGCGGCCCGGGCGGCCAGGCGGAATCTCCCGTTGCGTTCATCGCCGAGGAAGCGTCCCACATCGCCAGGGACCCGCTGGACCCGGCATTTTCCTTTGACCTGTTTTACAGCCGGCTGCGGAAGCGGAAGACGGGCGTCAAACGCGCACTGTTGGACCAGGGACTGGTTTCCGGAATCGGCAACATCTACGCCGACGAGTCCCTGTGGCGGGCAAAGCTGCACTACGCCAGGCCCACCGATACGCTGCGACGCGGCGACGCGGAACGGCTCATCACCAGCGCGCGCGAGGTCATGCTGGACGCACTTGCGGCCGGCGGTACCAGCTTTGATTCGTTGTACGTCAACGTCAACGGGGCCTCTGGCTACTTCGACCGGTCCTTGAATGCCTACGGGCGGGAGGGCAAGCCCTGCAGCCGTTGTGCCGCCGTCGGAATTAACTCCATACTTCGCCGCGAGCAATTCATGAACCGCTCCTCCTACACTTGTCCGGTCTGTCAGCCGCGCCCCCGCAACGGCCGCTGGTAGGCCGCGTCGCCCTGCCGGGCATGATCGGGCGCTGCTCCGGTGCAGGGACAGACACCCGCAAATCCGCGGATTTCCGCCCTAACGCAGTAGATTTGGGGCAGCAAAGCAGCCGCTTCAGCCACTCAGGAGACCAGAAATACCTTGCACCTCAAAAGCCTTACCGTCCGTGGGTTCAAGTCGTTTGCGTCGGCCACGACCTTCGATTTTGAGCCTGGCGTCACGGCAGTGGTGGGGCCGAACGGTTCCGGGAAGTCCAACGTGGTGGACGCCCTCTCCTGGGTGATGGGGGAGCAGGGAGCCAAAACGCTCCGCGGCGGCAAAATGGAGGACGTTATTTTTGCCGGCACCTCAGGGCGGCCGCCGCTGGGCCGGGCCCATGTGTCCCTGACCATCGACAACGCTGACGGGGCGCTGCCCATCGAATACAGCGAGGTCACCATCTCGCGGACCCTCTTCCGCACCGGCGGCTCTGAATACGCTATTAACGGTGCCAGCTGCCGCCTGCTCGACATCCAGGAACTGCTCTCGGATTCCGGTATGGGCCGGGAAATGCATGTCATCGTGGGCCAGGGGCAGCTGGACAAGGTCCTGCACGCCACTCCGGAGGACCGCCGCGGCTTCATCGAGGAAGCCGCCGGGATCCTTAAGCACCGCCGCCGCAAGGAAAAAACGCTCCGCAAGCTGGAGGCCATGCAGGCGAACCTGCAACGGCTGAGCGACCTGACGGGGGAGATCAGGCGCCAGCTCACGCCCCTCGGCAAGCAGGCTGATGTGGCGCGCCGCGCCCAGCGGGTCCAGTTCGATGTCCGGGACGCACGCGCACGGCTGTTGGCCGACGACCTCGTCCAGCAGCAGAGTTCACTCGATCAGGACGTGGCGGACGAAACGGCGCTGAAGGCCCGCCGTGCCGTAGTGGAGCAGCAGCTGGAGGAGGGGCGCCGCCAGCAGGCAGCTGTGGAACAGCTCGCCGCCGAGGCCACGCCAAAGCTGAACGCCGCGCGGGATACCTGGTACCGGCTCTCCGCTTCCAGGGAACGGCTCCGTTCGCTGGGCTCACTGGCCCAGGAGCGCGGCCGGCTGCTGGGTGCCGTTGATGCTGAACCGTACTCGGGCAGGGATCCTGAGCAGCTGGAACGGCAGGCCGTCCGGGTCAGGGATGAGCTGACGGAGCTGGAGCGCCACATCCTGGACCGGCGCAGCGCGCTGGACTCAGCGACGGCTGCGAAGACCGGGGCCGAACTCGAGGCGTCTGCCGAGGAAAAAAGGCTCACTGCCGTCCTGCGGGCCGCAGCGGACCGGCGCGAGGGCTTGGCGAAACTTGCCGGACAAGTTGGTGCGGCAAGATCGCGGGTTGAATCAGCGCAGGCCGAGCTGGGCAGGCTGCGGGAATCACTCGCCGCCGGACAGGAACGCCGCCGCCGGGCCCAGTCGGAGTTCACCGCCCTGGAAACCCAGGTGGCGGGGGTCGAAGAGGGGGAGGAAAGCCTCGACGCCGACTACGAGGACGCCAGCGCAGAGCTCGACGCCGTCGTCCAGGACATTGCCGATCTGACCTCCGCAGGGGGAGAAGCTGTGCGCCAACGTGACGCCCTCGTGGCCCGACGGGACGCACTGCAGCTCGGCCTGAACCGAAAAGACGGCGCGGCGCACGCCCTCAACTCCGGGCTGGATGGCGTTGTGGGCACGCTTGCCTCGGGCCTCACCATTCAGCCGGGCTATGAGACGGCGATTGCCGCGGCGCTCGGCGACACCTCCGAAGCGATAGTGGTCCGGGATCCAGCCGTGGCCGCCGTCATGGTGCAACTTCTGAAGGACGACGATGCGGGGCGTGCCTCCCTGCTGCTGGCGTCTGCTGTGCCCCTGCGGGACGCAAACTCCGGCACGGGCGGACCCCTGCCGGCAGGCGCACGCTGGGCTGTGGACGTGGCATCCGGCGGGGGCGGGCCCGCACCCGTTGTGGCCGCGCTCCTGACCGGGGTGGCAGTTGTTGAAGATCTGAATGGTGCCGGGCTGCTGGTTGCCGAACGCCCGGACCTGACAGCCGTGACCCGGGCCGGGGACGTGTTTACCGCCCTCACGGTGACTGGAGGCTCGGCAAAGGCGCCGTCCCTGCTTGAGGTGCAGGCCGCCGTGGACGACGCCGAGGCCCGACTGGCCGTTGTCACTGCGGATCTGGAACGGAACAGGTTCGCCCTGGCCAGCGCCGAGGTCCGGCGCGCCGAAGCCCGGACGAGGGCAGAATCTGCCCTGGACCGCCTGCACGATTCCGACGCCCGGCTCGCGGCCGTGGCCGAAAAGCTCGGCCAGCTGAACTCCATCCTGCGCAGCGCCGTCGGCGAAAGCGACAGGCTGGCCACCTCGCTGGCAAGGGCCGAGGCCAATGTTGTTACCGAGGAACAGGCGCTCGCCGCCGTTGCGGCGCGGCTGGCTGCGGCGCAGGAGGCGCCAGCCGAAGAGGAACCCTCCACCGAACAGCGCGATGCGCTCGCATTGGCTGCATCCCTGGCCAGGTCTGCGGAAATGGACGCAAGGCTCTCGCTGCGCAGCACGGAGGAGCAGCTGACCGCCACCCGCAACCGGGCTCTCTCGCTGGAGCGGGCAGCGGCGACCGAACGACGGGCGCGTGAAGAGGCTGCAGAACGGGCGCGCCGCCGTCGGATCCAGGCCAGACGGGCGGCCGCCGTCTCCGCTGCGGTGGAGCTGGCAATCCGGTTCATCGACGTGTCTGTTGAGCTGGCCCGGCATGAACGCGACCGCGCCGAAGAGAACCGGGAAGAGCGGGACCGTGCACTGCTGGCGACCCGGACAGCCAATGACGCCCTGGCCCGCGAGCTGGCTGAACTGACGGACTCGGTTCACCGGGACGAACTGGCCCGCGCCCAGCAGCGGGCACGGATTGAAGCCCTGGAAACACGTTCCATCGAGGAACTAGGGATTACCCCCGACGTGCTGGTGGCGGACTTCGGCCCGGACGTTCCCGTGCCCGTCCCCGCGGAGGAAAGCGGGGACAAATGGGCGGCACTGCGGACACCCGTGGACGACGACGGCACACCGGTTCCCGAAGGCATGCCCTTTGTCCGCGAGGAGCAGGAGAAGCGCCTCCGGAAAGCCGAAAGGGACCTGTCAGCCCTGGGCAAGGTCAACCCGCTGGCGCTGGAGGAGTTCGCGGCCCTGGAGGAGCGGCATCAGTTCCTCAGCACCCAGCTGGAGGACCTGAAATCCAGCCGCAAGGACCTGCTGGACATCATCAAGGAAGTGGATGACCGGGTCCAGCGGGTCTTCACCGAGGCCTTTGAGGACACCCGGGACCAGTTCGTCCACGTCTTTGAACGCCTCTTTCCCGGCGGCGAAGGCCGGCTGGTCCTCACGGACCCTTCGGACATGCTCACCACCGGAATCGAAGTCGAAGCGCGTCCGGCCGGCAAGAAAATCAAGCGCCTCTCACTCTTGTCAGGAGGCGAACGGTCCCTCACCGCCGTCGCCCTCCTGGTGGCCATCTTCAAGGCCCGCCCCTCGCCGTTCTATGTTATGGACGAGGTCGAAGCGGCACTTGATGACACCAATCTCGGCCGGCTCATCACCATCTTCGAAGAGCTGCGGGAGTCCAGCCAGCTGATCGTGATCACCCACCAGAAACGGACCATGGAAGTGGCTGATGCGCTGTACGGCGTCACCATGCGCGGGGACGGCGTGTCCACCGTCATCAGCCAGCGGCTGGGCGCCGACGTCTAGCATCCGCGGCAGGTGGCCGCCCCGAACGCCTGCCGCGTTTGTGAGAAGCTAGGGGAGTGAATGACATCCTCCCCATTATTCTGTCCATTGTTGCTGCCCTGGCGGTTATTGGCGGGCTGATCCCGGTCCTGTTGAAGACGCGGAAGAACATCACCCAGTACCCCGGGACGCGCGACGCCAATGATCCTGCCACCCCGCAAGGCGGGGGAACACTGCTCGAGGACGCGCCCGTGGTTCCGGCCGAGCCCAACGCCCCCGCCGGCGTCGACCTCGAAGACCTCGAAGTCACCGATGTACCTGATGACGTGGCGGGCCTGGAAACCATCCAGGTTGAGACGCCCCTTCCCGTCGCCGGCCGCCTGACCCGCCTCCGGGAGCGACTGGTCCGGTCGAACAACATCCTCGGCAAGAGCCTGCTCGCGTTGCTGTCCAGTGACAAGATCGACGAACACGTCTGGGACGAAGTGGAGGAGACCCTCCTGCTGGCCGACCTCGGCACTGAACCCACCATGCAGCTGGTCGACGCCCTGCGGGAGCGCGTGAAAGTGCTCGGCACCAGGACCCCGGAGCAGGTCAAGGCACTGCTCCGCGAGGAACTGATCAAGCTCGTGGATCCCACCATGGACCGCGCCCTGCGCACCGACCGGCACGCGGACAAGCCGGCCGTCGTGCTGGTGGTAGGCGTCAATGGCGTGGGCAAGACCACCACCGTGGGCAAGCTCGCCCGCGTGCTCGTTGCCGAGGACAAGGACGTCCTGCTGGGCGCGGCGGACACGTTCCGCGCGGCAGCCGCGGAGCAGTTGGCCACGTGGGGCCAGCGTGTGGGTGTTCCCACGGTGAAGTCCGACGTCGACGGTGCGGACCCGGCGTCCGTCGCCTATGAGGCGGTCAAGGCGGGCATTGAGCAGGAAGTCGACGTTGTCATGATTGACACAGCGGGCCGCCTGCAGAACAAGACCGGCCTCATGGACGAACTCGGCAAGGTCAAGCGCGTCATCGAGAAGCTGGCTGAGGTGGATGAGGTTCTGCTGGTGCTGGACGCCACCACCGGCCAGAACGGCCTGAACCAGGCCCGCGTTTTCTCCGAGGTAGTGAACATCACCGGCATTGTCCTGACCAAGCTGGACGGGACCGCCAAGGGTGGCATCGTGGTGGCCATCCAGAAATCACTCGGCGTGCCGGTCAAGCTGATCGGTCTTGGCGAAGGCGCCGACGACCTGGCTCCGTTCGAAGTTGAGAGCTTTGTCGACGCCCTGCTGAACTAGGGACCGGGTCTACACCAACGAGGGGTGAGTTCCCGCCGCTAAGCACAGGCTTTAGCCGCGGGAACTCACCCCTCGATGCGTTTCATCGGCTCGCGCGTCACGGACCAGCAGGCCGCCGCGAGCACCAGCACACCGCCGGTGACGCCGAATGCCCAGCCGTAGCCCAGCCGGTCCGCCAGGACGCCCACCAGCACCGGTCCGGCAATGGCCCCGACGTCCGAGGTCATCTGGTAGGCCGCCAGGACCCGCCCGCCGGACCGCTCATTGCCAATGACATCCGCGACGGCGGCCTGCTGGGCAGGTCCCAGCAGGCCCGACCCCACCCCGGCCACAACTGACGCGGCGAGGAACCAGCCCAGGTGGGACGTGAAGCCGATGGCGGCCGTCGCGAGTCCGGCGACCAGGAGCCCAACGACCATCAATGGTCGCCGGCCCAGGCTGTCCGCCAACCGTCCGGAGAACGTCAGCGCGGCGGCATTGCCGGCAGCAAAAACGGCCAGCGCAAGGCCGGCAGCCTCAGGACCGGCGCCGAGCGCAGCAACGGCAAACAGCGGGACGGTGGCCATCCGCACACCGAACGTGGCCCAGCCGTTGGCGAAGCTGGACAGCAGCGCCGAGCGGTAGATGCCAACTCTCCAGGCCTCGGTGAACGGCATGTCAGGGGCGCGGCCCACTGTGGACCGGGCCGCGGCCGGCGCGTGGCTGAGCTGGGTCTGTACCACCGCGGCAGCAAGGATCAGCGCGGCGGCGTAGCAAAGGAACGGTACGCGCAAGCCGAATCCGGCGAGCAGCCCGCCCACCACCGGGCCCAGGACGCTGCCGATCAGGAACGCGGACGCGTAAGCGCCGGATACCCTGCCCCGGCTTTCCGGCGGCGCCAGCCGCACCACAAGGGCCATGGAGGCCACCGTGAACATCACCGAGCCCACGCCGCCGAGCCCCCGGAAGACCAGCAGCTGCCAATAGTCCTGGGCAAAAGCGCACGCTGCGGTTGATACCGCCACAATCAGCAGCCCCGCCACATAGACCGGCCGCTCACCCCATCGGCCGATCAAGGCCCCGCCGGCCGGCGCGAACACCAGCCGCATAAAGGCGAAGATGCTCACGATCACGGCGGCGGCTGTTGCCCCGACGTCGAAAGTGGTGGCGAACTGGGGCAAGACGGGCGCCACCAGCCCAAAACCGAGGGCAATCAGGAACGCCGCAGCGAGCATCACCTTGATGTCGCGCGGAAGCGTGGGCCGCTGCGGACGGATAACGGACAAGATCCGCGTTGTGGCGCGGCTCACGCGCGATGGTGCCGTCATGGGGTGGGTTCCTTGCAAGGTAGGCAGCCGAGTGGCCGGCGGCAGTGGTGAAACATAACCGTAACAAGCCAGATATGCACCATTTACTTCCGGGAGGTTGTTGTAACAAGCCAGCAATGTAAATCCTCTGCGGGCGAAACACGGCAGCGACAGACTCGATGCAGGACGCAAAAGGCGTTAGTAAGGCGGAGCATTCCGCAGCATCGAACATAGGGAGGACGTGCACCATGGAACTTACCGCAGGTCACGTATGGCTCATGGTGGCAGCAGCACTCGTGCTGTTCATGACACCAGGTCTGGCATTTTTCTACGGCGGCATGACGCGCGCCAAAGCTGCACTGAACATGATGATGATGAGCTTCATCTCCATCGGCATGGTCGGCGTGGTGTGGGTCCTCTGGGGCGCTTCGATGAGCTCCGGCGAGGGCTTCCTGCAAATCGTCGGGAACCCGTTCGCCACCTTTGGCCTTGAAGGCATCACCACCCCGGACGGGCTCATCAAGGTCGGCTACGCCGCCACCTTCGCCATCATCACCGTCGCCCTCATCAGTGGCGCGATCGCTGACCGCGCCAAGTTCGGCGCCTGGGCCCTCTTCGTCCCTGTCTGGGTCACCGTTGTCTACTGCCCGCTTGCCTACATGGTCTGGGGCGGCGGCCTCTTCGGCCCTGAAGGCGCAGTTGGCCAGGCGCTCGGCCCGGCCATCGACTTCGCCGGCGGCACCGTGGTCCACATCAACGCCGGTGTGGCAGCCCTCGTCCTGGTCCTGATCATCGGCAACCGCCGCGGCTTCGGCAAGGACCCGAACCACCGCCCGCACAACATCCCGTTCGTGATGCTCGGTGCAGCCATCCTGTGGTTCGGGTGGTTCGGCTTCAACGGCGGCGCGGCCACGACTGCTGAGCAGGGCGGCCTGATCTGGGTCAACACCCTCGCAGCCCCGGCCGCGGCAATGCTCGGCTGGCTCGTCACCGAACGTATCCGCGACGGCCACCCCACTTCCCTTGGTGCTGCCTCCGGTGTGGTTGCCGGTCTGGTTGCCATCACCCCGGCCTGTGCCAACGTCAGCCCGGTGGGCGCACTCGGTCTCGGTGTCATCGCCGGTGTCGCCTCGGCCCTGGCCGTCGGCCTCAAGTTCCGCTGGGGCTTCGATGACTCCCTGGATGTTGTGGGCGTTCACTTGGTCTCCGGCATCATCGGAACGGTTGCCCTGGGCTTCATCGCCCTCCCCACCGACGGTGTGGGCGGCGGCCTCTTCTACGGCGGCGGCGCGACCCAGCTTTGGGCCCAGCTCGCAGCAGCAGGCATCGCCATCGCCTACTCGGCAATCCTCACCGCAATCATCGCCTTCGCCATCCACAAGACCATGGGCTTCCGCGTCTCGCAGGAGCAGGAAGTCGTTGGTGTTGACCTCAGCCTGCACGCCGAGACGGCGTACGAGTTCGGAGTGGGCGGCCACGGCGGGAGCTTCCAGCCGCTCCACGAACTGATCAAGGGCAAGGGCTCGGCCACAGACGGCGAAGCAGCCGGCGCAAAGAAGACCGAACCGGCAGCGGGCAAGGAAAGCGTGGAAGCATGAAACTGATCACAGCCATCGTCCGCCCGGAGAAGCTCGAAGCCATCCGGGAAGGCCTGGAGTCCTACGGTGTCCAGGGGCTGACGGTCAGCGCCGCCAGCGGCTACGGCCGCCAGCGCGGCTACACAGAGGTCTACCGCGGAGCTGAATACAACGTGGACCTCCTGCCCAAGATCCGGGTTGAAGTCCTAGCCACGGACGAACAGGCCGATGACATCCTGGACGTCATCATCGCCAGCTCCAACACCGGCCGCGCCGGCGATGGCAAGGTCTGGACCGTGGACGTCTTCGAAGCGGTCAGGGTCCGGACCGGCGAACGCGGCGTCGCCGCCATCTAGCTGTTCCAGAAGTTTATTGATCCACACGAAAGAGCGGGCAGGGAACCTCAAAAGGTTCCCTGCCCGCTCTGTTCGTTCTGGCCTACTCAGCCGGCGCGGAACTTGGCCATCCGGCGGGACCGGCCGAACCGGCGTCGTACTTTTCCAGCGGCACGGTGCCCTGCTGCCAGGCCTTCAGGACGGGCTCGAGAATCCGCCAGCAGTCCTCCGCTGTGTCGCCGCGCACCGAGAGCAGCGGGTCGCCGCTCAGGACGCCTTCCAGCACTTCGCCATAGGGCAGCAGCTCAGAAGCGCTCAGCTCCGCATTCAGCGTTGTGCGGCTCAGGCTGAAGATGCTGCCGGGACCGTTGACGTCGACGTCGAACGCCAGGGTATCCGGCCCGAACCCGATCCGCAGCTGGTTGGGGGAGTCCACGCCCGTGAATCCTGCCGGAAGATGCGGGACGGGGCGGAAGGTGACCACGGCTTCCTTGCGCTTCAGCCCGAGGGCCTTGCCCGATCGCAGGATGAACGGGACCCCCTTCCATCGCCAGTTGTCGATGTTCACCCGGACTTCCGCCAAGGTCTCTGTCCCGCGGGCTGCGTCTACCCCTTCTTCCTGCGCATAGTCCGGGACGTTCCTGCCGGCAATTGAACCCGCCGTATACGTGGCCCGGCGGGTGGATTTCGCGTACGGCGCGCTGATGCTGCTGGCGCGGAGCACGGCTGCGATGGCGTCCCGTAGGTCCCGTTCTCCGATGGTGGCCGGCGGCTCAATGGCCATCAGGGCCATGATCTGCAGCAGGTGGCTCTGGATCATGTCGCGCAGGGCGCCGGCGTTGTCGTAATACCTCGCCCTTCCCTCCAATGCCAGGTCCTCATCGAAGATGATCTCGACCTTCTCCACATGCTCGCGGTTCCAGACGGGTTCCAGGAAATTGTTCGCAAAGCGCAGGCCCAGGATGTTCAGCACCGTCGCCTTGCCCAGGAAATGGTCCACCCGATGGATGTGGTCCTCCGGCACCAGGGCGGCGAGCGTGTGGTTAAGGGAACGGGCCGATGCAACACTTGCGCCGAACGGCTTCTCCATCACCAGCCGTGTTCCGGCCGGAACCTGGTCACGGTGCAGGGACTCGCAGGCCAACTGGCTGACATGGGGAGGCAGTGCAAAATAGATCGCGGTGGGGCCTTCCAGGCCTGCCAACAATGCCGCCAGGGCTCCGTCCGCCGTAACATCCAGCTGGTGGTAGGGGGTAGCTTCCGCCAAGGCGGTGAGTGCCTTTTTTCCAGCCGCGTCGGCGGCCTCCGCGGCGGGGGCGAAGGCTTCGTGGACCCGGGTCCGCCATTGTTCCGGCGTCCAGGCATCGGAGCCGGCGCCCACCAGGGTCAGGCCATCGCCGCGGCCGCTCGCCACCAGCCGGGCTAGTCCCGGGAGCAGGAGGCGTCCCGTCAAATCGCCTGAGGCACCCAGAATGAGCAGGGTTTTTACACTTGTTTGGCTCGTCACCCTGCCAGCATGCCATCCGGCAAGCCCGACTTGGTACCCTAGATAGTCGAGTCCACCCTGTAAATCCACTGAAAGAAGTGCGCGGCGCGTGTTCAATTCACTCTCTGACCGGTTGACAGCAACCTTCAAGAATCTCCGTGGCAAGGGCCGCCTCACTGAGGCCGACGTCGATGCCACAGTCCGGGAGATCCGCCGCGCCCTCCTGGATGCCGATGTCGCCGTTCCCGTGGTGCGTGAGTTTACGGCCCGCGTCCGCGAGCGTGCCCTCGGGGCAGAGGTATCGGGGGCGCTGAACCCCAGCCAGCAGATCGTCAAGATCGTCAATGAGGAACTCGTTGAGATCCTCGGTGGCGAGACCCGCCGGATCCGCCTTGCCAAGACCGGTCCCACCATTATCATGCTGGCCGGCCTCCAGGGTGCCGGTAAGACCACCCTGGCGGGCAAGCTCGCCAAATGGCTCAAGGCCCAAGGCCACAGCCCCCTGCTGGTGGCATGTGATCTCCAGCGACCCAATGCCGTCACCCAGCTCCAGGTTGTCGGCAACCGCGCAGGCGTGCCCGTTTTCGCGCCGCACCCCGGAGCCACCTCGGAACTGGAGCACCCCGCCGGTGACCCGGTCGCCGTCGCCCGCGCCGGCGTCGAGGAAGCGCGCCAGAAGCTGCACGACGTCGTGATTGTTGACACCGCCGGGCGCCTCGGTGTTGACGCCGAGATGATGGAGCAGGCGAGCGAGATCCGTCGCGCCATCGTCCCCAATGAAGTGCTGTTCGTGATCGACGCCATGATCGGACAGGACGCCGTGAACACGGCAGTCGCGTTTGACGAGGGTGTGAACTTCACCGGAATCGTGCTGTCCAAGCTCGACGGCGACGCCCGCGGCGGTGCCGCGCTCTCGGTTGCGTCGGTCACCGGTAAGCCGGTTATGTTCGCCTCCACCGGCGAAGGCGTGGATGACTTTGAGCTGTTCCACCCGGACCGCATGGCCTCACGCATCCTGGACATGGGTGACGTCCTCACCCTGATTGAGCAGGCCGAAAAGAACTGGGACAAGGACGAAGCCGCCCGGATGGCGAAGAAATTCGCCGACCAGGAAGACTTCACCCTGGACGACTTCCTCTCCCAAATGCAGCAGATCCGCAACATGGGCTCCATGAAGAAGATGCTCATGATGATGCCCGGTGCGCAGAACATCCGCGAGCAGCTGGAGAACTTTGACGAGCGCGAGATCGACCGTGTCGAAGCGATCGTGCGTTCCATGACGCCGCACGAACGCGTCGCCCCGAAGATCATCAACGGCTCCCGCCGGGCACGCATTGCCCGGGGTTCCGGCGTGCATGTCTCCGAGGTCAACGGCCTGCTGGAGCGCTTCGGCCAGGCCCAGAAGATGATGAAGAAGATGGCCCAGGGCGGCGGCATGCCCGGAATGCCCGGGATGCCTGGCATGGGCGGCCCCGGCGGTGCGCGGAAGGGCGGCAAGAACGCCCCGAAGAAGAAGGCCCGCTCAGGCAACCCTGCCAAGGCTGCCCAGGAGCTCAAGGACGCCGAGGCCCGTCGGGTCGGCGCTGCGAAGGCTCTGCCCACGGGGGCAGCGTTCGGCCAGCAGGGCGGCGACTTCGATCCTTCGCAGTTGAACCTGCCCAAGGGATTCGACAAGTTCCTCGGCAAGTAACCACGCCTCCCGGCTGGGTAACAGCAGGTGTTGCGTTGAGCACTCACAACGACACTTACTGCTGCCCAATCGGGATGTCGGCGCCGTGGAATAGGGTTGGGTCATG
Source organism: Pseudarthrobacter cellobiosi (assembly GCF_023913815.1). Classification (NCBI taxonomy): domain Bacteria; kingdom Bacillati; phylum Actinomycetota; class Actinomycetes; order Micrococcales; family Micrococcaceae; genus Pseudarthrobacter; species Pseudarthrobacter cellobiosi. The sequence goes on along the minus strand of NZ_JAMXBK010000021.1, from coordinate 183,959 downwards.
TTCAAACAGCGGGTAGCGTTCGTGCACGGCGCCGGACCTTTCGGTGCGGCGGCGTGGCCGCGCCAGCACGGAATGGCCCTGACGTACGACGCCCTGTTCCTGCGGCGGCACGGTTTTGACCCCGTCGCTGAACCCGTGGAGTCCTCGTTCTCGGAAGATACCGCCATCATCCTGCGCTCACTTGCCGATGACGGCCGCGGGGCCGCTGGGGGCCATATTGTTGCCCACGCCGAGGGCGCGATTGCGGCCATGATGGCTGCCGTCGAACACCCCGAGCTGGTGTATTCCCTCACGCTGGTAGAACCGGCGTGCCTGTCCTTGACCGCCGAACTGCCGGCCACGGCCGCACACCGCGCCCTGATGCAACCGCTGTTCGACGTCCGGCACCAGCTCTGCGATGAAGACTTCCAGCGTGAGTTCGTGCGGCGAATGTTCGCGGCGGACCTGCAGGAGCCCGCCACGCCGGAGGAAAAACGGTCGGCGCGCCGGCTCCGGTTGCAGGCGCCGTCCTGGGAGGCCCCGCTGCACATTGTTCCGGGCGTCCCCACCCTGGTCCTGACGGGTGGGTGGGAACCGCTCTACGAGGAGATCGCCGGATATCTGCAGGAAACCGGTGCCCTGCACCGCATCGCTGCGGGAGGACACCGGCCCCAGGACTCTGCCGAAGGTGACCGTGCCATCCGGTCCTTCATCGCCGACGTCGGCAGGTCACGCTCGGTTCAGGCTTCCTGAGCCGTCAGCTCCCGGCCGGGATCCGAAGCTCGGGGAGGTAGACCTTCCCGCCGGCGGCCAGGAACTCCGCACTCTTTTCGCGCATCCCGCTGTAGGCCTCGGCGATGGCCGCCTGCGAATCTGCCGAACCGTATTCGTCCCTGATGTCCTGGCTGATCTTCATGGAGCAGAACTTCGGGCCGCACATGGAGCAGAAGTGGGCGGTTTTGGCCGGTTCGGCGGGCAGCGTCTCGTCATGGAAGGCCTCCGCCGTGACCGGATCCAGGGACAGCGCGAACTGGTCGCGCCAGCGGAACTCGAACCGGGCCTTGGACAGGGCATCATCCCGCTCACGGGCGCCGGGGTGGCCCTTGGCAAGGTCTGCTGCGTGGGCGGCGATCTTGTAGGTGATCACCCCGGTCTTCACGTCGTCCTTGTTCGGCAGGCCAAGGTGTTCCTTGGGCGTGACGTAACAAAGCATCGCCGTGCCGTACCGGGCGATTTCCGTGGCGCCGATGGCGGACGTGATGTGGTCGTAGCCGGGGGCAATATCCGTAACCAGCGGCCCCAGGGTGTAGAACGGGGCGCCCTTGCAGAGTTCCTGCTGGCGTTCCACGTTCTCCCGCACCAGGTGGAACGGGACGTGCCCGGGACCTTCCACCATGACCTGCACGTCGAATTCCCACGCCCGCTGGGTCAGTTCAGCCAGGGTGTCGAGCTCGGCGAACTGGGCGGCGTCGTTGGCGTCCGCCGTCGCTCCCGGGCGCAGTCCGTCGCCCAGGGAGAACGCGACGTCGTACTTGGCGAAGATCTCGCACAGGTCGTCGAAGTGCGTGTACAGGAAGTTCTCCTGGTGGTGGGCCAGGCACCAGCCTGCCATGATGGCACCGCCCCGGGAGACGATGCCGGTGACGCGGTTGGCCGTCAGCGGCACGTAACGCAGCAGCACACCGGCGTGGATGGTCATGTAGTCCACGCCTTGCTCGCACTGCTCAATGACCGTGTCCCGGAAGATTTCCCACGTCAGAGCGTTGGCTTCGCCATTGACCTTCTCCAGCGCCTGGTATATCGGTACCGTACCGATGGGCACGGGGGCGTTGCGGATGAGCCATTCCCGGGTGGTGTGGATGTCATCGCCGGTGGACAGATCCATCACCGTGTCGGCGCCCCACTGGGTGGCCCACTGGAGTTTGTCCACTTCCTCGGCGATGGAGCTGGTCACGGCGGAGTTGCCGATGTTCGCGTTGATCTTGACCAGGAAGGCCTTGCCGATGATCATCGGTTCGGATTCCGGGTGGTTGATGTTGTTGGGGATGATGGCGCGGCCAGCAGCGACTTCGCTGCGGACCAGTTCCACGTCACAGTTCTCGCGGAGGGCAACGAACTGCATCTCGGGGGTGATGACACCCTGCCGCGCGTAGTGCATCTGCGTGACCGTCCGGCCGTCGACGGCGCGGCGGGGCACCGGCTGTGCGCCCTTCCACTCCGCAGAGGCTGCGCCGCGGCGCACGGCCGACCTGCCGTCGTCGAGCAGGTTCCGTTCCCGTCCGCTGTAGGGCTCGGTGTCGCCGCGGGCGGCGATCCACTCTGAGCGGAACGGGTTGAGGCCCACCACCGGATCGCTGCCCGGTCCCGCCGTGCGGTAGGTCCGGAAAGGCCCGTTCGCTTGGCCGTTCGGCGACGGTTCCAGCGCGATTTCGGTCACGGGAACCCGGATCCCCGTGGCCTCATCGTTGATAAACGCCAGCGAGTGGGACTTCAGTGACTGGGTTTCAGGCTGGAGCGTTTGATCCACGTCGGCTTCATTTTTGGCAAGGATCAGCTGTGTTTCTTGTGTATTCAATGAATACTCACTTCCTTCGCCGGCATTACCCGGACAGGTTCAACGGTCGCAGGCTGCGTCAGCCCGATCTCAGCCCCTGCAAGGGCTCCCGTGTGGTCAAGTCGAAGCTACCACAGGCGGAGGGTGGCCTGGTGACAGCAATCACGGGAAAGCGGTCGCAATTTGGCTGCGCCGCCACTTGAATTAAATTGAAGCTTCAAGTAAATTGGAACCATAGCCGCCTTCCATCCGAAGGCCAACGGACCGGGAGTTTTCAAATGACTGCAGAAGCCACCAGCCGGGATCTCCTTCCCGCCGACCTCTCCATGGGCGCCGTGATGCTCAAGGTGGGCGACATGAAGCTGATGACCGACTACTACCAGCGTGCGCTCGGCCTGGAGGTCGTCGCGGAACAGGACGGCGGCGTCTATCTTGGCCGCCTTCAACGCCCGCTGGTCCACCTCGCGGCCGCTCCGTCGTTGAATCTGCCTGGCAGGGGAGAGGCAGGGCTGTTCCACACCGCACTGCTGTTTGACGACCAGGCTTCGCTTGCCGCAACGGTAGCCACCGCTGCCCAGTACGAACCCCGGTCCTTCACCGGCAGCGCCGACCACCTCGTCAGCGAGGCCTTCTACTTCAATGACCCCGAAGGCAACGGCATCGAACTGTACTGGGACAGGCCGCGCGAAAACTGGTCCTGGAACGGGAAGGATGTAGTGATGGACAGCCTGGCACTGCCGCCGCAGCGCTACCTCGAGCAGCACCTGACCCAGGATTCCGTGGCCGGCCAGCGGGCCAGCGAAGCCGGCGTGGGCCACGTCCACCTCCAGGTGGGCGACGTCCAGTCAGCGCACGATTTCTACGTGGGCACGCTGGGCTTCGAAAAGACCGCCGGCTGGCACGGGCAGGCACTGTTTGTCTCCGCGGGCCGGTATCACCACCACATGGCCATGAATGTGTGGAACAGCCGCGGAGCCGGTCCCCGCAAGGACACCCTGGGCCTCGGCGAAGTGCTCATCGAGGTCCCTTCCGGGGATGACGTCGGAGCGCTCGCCGACCGCCTGAAGGTCGCCGGTGTGGCCTCGCACCACACGGGCGCCGAGCTTCGCTTCGAGGACCCGTGGCGCAACAATATCCGTGTCGCCGTCCGCTGAGTGCGGATGCCAAATGTGCGGCCTGCCTTGTACTAGGCTGATTCTGAACGGCCGGGGCGGCGCTTGCTGCTGCCCTTTCAGGCCGCACCGTCGATGGAATGAGGGCTGTTCCCATGGGCTTCACTGAAATTTTTGTTTCCACTCACGATGCCGCTCTGAAGCGGGCGGACGTCCTGGATGCAGGCGGCTCCCCGGCGGGCCAGGCCCTGCGGATTCCCGGAATCAGCGATTTCGAAATCGAGCAGCTTGGCGATCTTGCCGGCGTTGCGGTGCACGCCGGTGGCGCGGACTACGAACTGGCCATGGTTGACGTGGCCAGTGATTCCCTCCTCGGGGTCCCGCCGGCCATGGTGCGTGCGCTCGCGGACCTGCTCAGCTACGAGACTGAAGGCGAAGGCAATGTCCTGGACGACGTCGCTGAAAAGTGGGCCGCCCAGGATGACATGCCGTTCGGCGCAGCCGAGGCCCGGACGTATGTCCAGCAGTTCGCTGAGCTTGCCAACTCCGTCGATGACGCCGCACGCACCGGCGTGTATGTCTGGTCGTCGTAGACCGGCCGTGGCCCGCCGGGTCCGCCCGGCTGCCCCATCCCGACGTGTCAAGTCGAAATCCGGACGCTGATCTGGCACAATAAACAGGTACTCGATCTGCGTGGCCCCTCTCTCCGCGTCCGGATCCTGTCCTTCGAACCCTCAAGTATGGCCCGCCCCACGGGTGCAGAACGTCGGTTCACCCCTTTTCTGAAACAGGAGTGACCACAAAAGTGGCCGTAAAGATTCGCCTTAAGCGCTTTGGCAAGATGCGCGCACCGTATTACCGCATCGTCGTCATGGACGCACGCTCCAAGCGTGACGGCCGTGCCATCGAAGAGATCGGCAAGTACCACCCCACCGAAGAGCCCTCATACATCGAGGTGGACACGGACCGTGCCCAGTACTGGCTCGGCGTCGGCGCACAGCCGTCCGAGCAGGTTGCCGCGATCCTGAAGATCACCGGTGACTGGCAGAAGTTCAAGGGCCTGCCGGGCCAGGAAGGCACCCTGAAGACCAAAGCTCCGAAGGCTGCCTTTGTTGCCCCGGAAAAGGGTTCCGTGATCATCCCGGAAGCCATCACCAAGAAGTCGAAGCAGTCTGACGCAGCCGAGGCCCCGGCCGAGGCAGAGACCACCGAGGCTGAGTAGATTGCTGGCAGAAGCGCTCGAACACCTCGTCCGGGGAATCGTTGATTCGCCGGACGATGTCAAGGTCAGCTCGAAGAACAACCGCCGCGGGGACACCCTCGAGGTTCGTGTTCATCAGGATGACCTGGGACGGGTGATCGGCCGCCAGGGCCGCACCGCACGGGCATTGCGCACCGTTGTGGCGGCACTGGCAGACGGCGAGCCGGTCAGGGTCGACGTCGTCGACACCGACCGCCGCCGCTAAGCGCTCGGCAACATCAGTTTTTTGCTCCGGCCCTTCCACCAGAAACGGTGGAGGGGCCGGAGTGCTTTCACCACACAACCGTGGAGAATCCACAACCGAAACAGAGGAACAGATGCAGCTTCAGGTGGCACGAATCGGCAAACCGCATGGAATCCGCGGCGAAGTGACGGTCCAGGTGCTGACCGACGCTCCCGGGGACCGGTTTGTTCCCGGTACCGAGTTTGTGGTGGAGCCTGCATCGGCCGGCCCGCTCATTGTTGAGGGTGCGCGCTGGAACAAGGACATCCTGCTGCTCGCATTCGAAGGAATCGAGACCCGAAACCAGGCAGAGACCCTGCGCGGCGCCAAGCTTTTCATCGAAACCGAAGAGCTGGACGAGGACGACGACGAAGGCTGGTACGAGCACGAACTGGTAGGGCTCGAGGCGCGCGTCGGGTCGAAGGTGGTCGGCAAGATCGCCGCCCTGCACACCTTGCCCGTCCAGGACCTGCTCGTGGTTGAAATGCCGGACGGCAAGGAAATCCTTGTCCCGTTTGTGGAGCAGATCGTTCCGGAGGTCAATGTGGCCGGTGGCTTCGTCCTGCTGACGCCGCCGGACGGTCTCTTTGAGGTCAACGACGGCGAAGCCGGCCCCGGTGAAGCGGAGGAAAACGCGTAGATGAGAATCGACGTCGTCAGTATCTTCCCGGAGTACCTGGCGCCCCTGGAGCTCTCGCTCATTGGCAAGGCCCGCCAGGACGGCCTGTTGGACCTGCGCGTCCATGACCTGCGTGATTTCACCACCGACAAGCACCGCTCAGTGGATGACACCCCGTACGGCGGCGGCGCCGGCATGGTGATGAAGCCTGAGCCTTGGGCGCAGGCATTGGCTGCTGTTGCCGCAGCTGCTGTCGCCGGATCCGGTGAAGCCGCAGGGGGCGCCGAGGCCACGGCCGCCGAGCCCGCCAAACCGGTTTTGATTGTCCCGTCGCCGGCAGGGGAGCGCTTCAGCCAGGCCCTGGCCCATGAGCTCGCAGAAGAGGACCAGCTGGTTTTTGCCTGCGGCCGCTATGAGGGCATCGACGAGCGTGTCATCGAGTGGGCGGAAGAGCACTTCACGGTGCGCCCCATGAGCCTTGGTGACTATGTGCTGAACGGCGGCGAAGTGGCCGTTTTGGCCATGGTCGAAGCCATCGGCAGGCTGCTGCCAGGCGTTGTGGGCAACCCTGATTCCCTGGTGGAGGAGTCGCATTCGGACGGGCTGCTGGAATACCCCGTGTATACCAAGCCCGCCAGCTGGCGGGACCGGGATGTCCCGGCAGTGCTGCTTAGCGGCAACCACGGGAAGATCGCGCAGTGGCGCCGCCACGAGCAGTACCGGCGGACGGCGGAACGCCGTCCGGACCTCCTGGAAACGTTCGACGCCGGGAAGCTGCCACGTGCCGACCGTACGGCTTTCGCCGACCTCGGGTACGACGTCGTCGACGGTCACCTCCTGGCGCGGCGGCAGGCCGATACCAGCACGGACACCGGAACCGACGCCTCAACCTGAACCGGCGCGTCTGTGGTCCGAGGCGATTGGCTGTAGGCCCGCGAGTGTGGCAAAATTAGTCTTTGTGTCTGCTGGGTCCGCACCTGCCACAGGGGGAGCGCAACCAACAGCTGGACACCCCGGGACCTTCAATCAGTGAAGGAACCGGCCCCACTTAATTTTCGGCGGTAATTTCCGGTACTCCCGGGCTTGCCCGCCGTGACCCAAAGTGAATGACCTGTGGCGTTCACCAGGAGTGCAATTATGCATATTCTCGATTCCGTAGATGCAGCCTCGCTGCGCACCGATGTTCCTGTCTTCCGCGCGGGTGACACCCTCAAGGTTCACGTGAACATCATCGAAGGCAAGAACTCCCGTGTCCAGGTATTCCAGGGCTTCGTCCTGGGCCGCCACGGCGACGGTCTTCGCGAAACCTTCACCATCCGCAAGGTCTCCTTCGGCGTCGGTGTGGAGCGTACCTTCCCGGTGCACTCCCCGATCATCGACAAGATCGAGGTTGTCTCCAAGGGTGACGTGCGCCGCGCGAAGCTGTACTACATGCGCGACCTGCGCGGCAAGGCTGCGAAGATCAAGGAAAAGCGCGACTTCCAGCCCAAGAAGTAAGTCCCCAGGGACCTACAAAGCAGGCCCCAGCCGTACCAGGCCAGCGCCGGAGCCCTTCGCATCAGCGCCCCAGGAATACGGATCATGGACCAGACAAAACGCCAGCCCAGACGAATGGGCTGGCGTTTTGCGTTCGTGGCAGTTCTCCTGGCCGTGGTCATCAGCGGGCTGGTCCGTTCCCTCTTGCTGGATGTCTATTACATACCATCCGAATCCATGGAGCCGGTCCTTGCGAAAGGGGACCGCATCCTGGTCTCCAGGACAGACTTCCATGCCGAACCCATCCGTCGGGGCGACATTGTGGTCTTCGATGGCAGGGGTTCGTTTGCTCCCCTGAACAGTGGGAAGGGCCCCCTTCTGGATTCCCTTGCAGCGGCCGGGCAGTGGCTTGGCCTGGCCGGCAGTGACACCACATACGTCAAACGTGTCATCGGCCTGCCTGGGGACACCGTGGTCTGCTGCGATGCAGACGGAAAGATCACCGTGAACGGCGGGGCACTCGACGAGCCGTACTTGTTCGACGGAGACAGCCCAAGCACGCAGGTCTTCAGCGCCGTGGTGCCCGACGGAAGGCTTTGGCTGCTCGGTGACCACCGCTCGGCGTCCGCTGATTCGCGCAGCCTGCTCGGGGCGCCCGGCGGTGGCATGGTGCCAATGGACCGTATCATCGGCAGGCCGGTCCAGATCGTCTGGCCACTTGATAGATTTGCTGCAGTACCACGGCCGCCAGCGGCAGGATCAACAACAGAGGACGGACAGTAAATGCCCGAGAACAATGCCCGGACACCCGAGCCGCCTCGCGAAGGCGCCCCCGGTGCCGGCGCCGACGGTATGTCCGCCAACACGATTTCCGGCGGCGGGACCTCCGACGGCGTGATTGCCGACGACGGCGCGTCGGACGGCGTGGCGGATGGCAGCCCGTCGGCGCCACGGTCCGGCAGACGATCCGCGGCACCGACTACCGAGCCCGCCGAGCCCAGCCAGCTCTTTGTCTGGCTGAAGGAGGTTGCCACGGTGGTGGTGATCGCCGTGGTGCTGTCCTTCCTGATCAAGACCTTCCTGTTCCGCGCGTTCTATATTCCGTCCGAGTCCATGGTCAGCACCCTGGACGTCAACGACCGCATCTTCGTGAACCTGCTGGTTCCGGAGCCGTTTTCCCTCTCACGCGGCGACGTTGTGGTCTTCCGTGACACCAAGGGCTGGCTGAGCACCGCACCGGAGGAACCGAATGGACCCTTCACCTGGGTCCAGGACGGCCTGACATTTGTGGGACTTTTGCCGGACAACTCGGAACAGCACCTCGTCAAACGGGTCGTCGGGCTACCCGGTGACCACGTGATCTGCTGCGACGCCGGCGGTAAACTGACCATCAACGGATCTCCCATTGATGAAACCTATGTCAACAGGGCTGAGGAACCGCAGATCCGTGCTTTCGACGTCGTTGTTCCGGAAGGGAAGGTCTGGGTCATGGGCGATAACCGGAACCACTCCGCGGATTCCCGCTCGCACCTGGAATCCAATGGCGGATTCGTCGACCTCGTGGACGTGGAGGGCAAAGCCGCCGTCATCGCATGGCCGTTGAACCGGATCACTGTCCTTGACAATTATCCGGCCGTCTTCCGGAACGTGCCTGCGGGAGGCTAGGAGTGTCCGCAGTGATACCGGCCACCGGGTCCAAGGTTCCAGCCCGCAAGACGGACGGGGTCCGCTCCAAAGCACCGACGCTCCGGCATGAGCGGACGTTCAAAGCGCAGGGCGCCCGTTACCTGGCCGGCGTGGACGAAGTGGGACGGGGGGCGCTGGCAGGACCGGTGAGCGTCGGAATCGCCGTCGTGGACCTCCACACCCAGAAGCCCCTGGCCGGTGTGCGGGACAGCAAGCTCCTCAGCCCCGCCGAACGGGAACGGCTGGAACCGCTGGTCAGACGCTGGAGTGTTGCGTCCGCCGTCGGGCACGCTTCCGCACGGGAGATCGACGCATTGGGCATTATTGCTGCGCTGCGGCTGGCCGGTACGCGCGCCTGGCAGGACATCCTTGCAGCCGGCATCAGCCCAGATGTGGTGCTGCTCGATGGTAGCCACAACTGGCTCTCGCCCGCCGGGCAGCCTTCCCTGTTTGACGAGCCACCCATGGATTTCGCGTGCCTTGCCCCGGTCCACACCAGGATCAAGGCGGACATGCAGTGCCTGAGCGTGGCCGCAGCCAGCGTGATTGCGAAGGTGGAACGCGACGAGCAGATGCGCGGCCTCCACGGTGAATACCCCGAGTTTGGCTGGGACGTCAACAAGGGCTACGCCACGGCAATTCACCGGGACGCGCTCCGCGCCGCCGGAGCCACACCGTACCACCGGGTGAGTTGGAACCTCTTGGGCGGCGAACTCTGATTCCGTGCCGCTCGAGTGCCTGCCGCACTGGTGTGGGGCTCATGCGGCGGGGACGCTGCGACTGCGGCGCCCTGGATGGTGCAAGATGGAAGCATGAGTGCAGAGGATCTTGAAAACTATGAAACCGACATGGAGCTGCAGCTCTACCGTGAATACCGCGATGTTGTCGGGCTCTTCAGTTACGTTGTCGAGACCGAACGCCGCTTTTACCTCGCAAACCACGTTGACCTGCAGGCCCGAAGCGCCGACGGCGAGGTCTACTTCGATCTGACGCTCCAGGATGCCTGGGTGTGGGATGTGTACCGTTCGGCACGGTTCGTGAAGACAGTCCGTGTCCTGACGTTCAAGGATGTCAACGTCGAAGAACTGCCCCGCAACGAGGAACTCGCCCTGCCGAAGGACGCTGACCTCGGCAACTGACGCCGGCCCACTGCTCCTCCACAGCCCCGCTGTATTGGGGCGGTTTTCCCGGGTTGCCCACATACGCGAATAGCCTGCTGTCCTCCGCTGTCCTGCCACTGCAGGCTGGTTGCGGAGGTAGAAATGAAATCCAAAGACCTGTTGGGCCGGCACGGCGAGGAACTCGCGGCCGGCTATCTTGAATCGCTCGGCATGCTGGTGGTGGAACGCAACTGGCGCTGCGCCGAGGGTGAAATAGACATTGTGGCCCTGGACGGCGACGCCTTGGTCATCGCAGAGGTGAAAACCCGCCGTTCCCTGGACTACGGGCACCCGTTCGAAGCTGTAGGGCCAGACAAACTTGCCCGGCTGCATCGGCTTGGTTCGGCATGGTGCCGGGACCGGGAGCTGCGGATGCCGCTACGGCGCGTGGACGTCATTGCCGTGGTGGACGACGGCGGCGGCGAACCCCTGGTGGAACACCTCAAGGGGGTGGGGTAGATGGCGCTGGGCCGGGCCTACTCCGTGGCGCTGGTGGGATTGAACGGGTACATCGTCGAGGTAGAAGCCGATATTGGCCAGACCCTGCCGGCATTCGTGATCCTGGGCCTCCCGGACGCCGCCCTCAACGAGGCCAAGGAACGCATACGTTCCGCGGCCAAAAATTCCGGAATTCCGCTGAGCCGGCGGAAGATCACGGCCAACCTCATCCCTGCGTCGCTGCCCAAACGCGGTTCCGGCTTCGACCTTGCCGTGACCATGGCAGTCCTGAGGGCCGCAAATGACATCAAGCCCACCGGCCGGACCGTCTTCATCGCCGAACTCGGGTTGGATGGCCGGTTACGGCCGGTGCGTGGCATCCTGCCGGCAGTGATGGCGTCGGTGCAGGCCGGCTATCCGGACGTGGTGGTCGCGCACGCCAACCTCGGCGAAGCATCGCTGGTCCCCGGAGCCAACGTCAAGGGGTACCGCACGCTGGCGCGGCTGGCGCTCGATTTCGGTGCAGATCCGCAAGAGCTCGCACTGGACTTCGAGCCGGAGGACGAGGCCGGTCACGGGGACTCCGAACCGGGGGCCCAGGCTGTTCCTGACATGGCCGACGTCTCCGGCCAGGGCGAAGCCAGACGTGCACTCGAGGTGGCCGCTGCCGGGGCCCACCACCTGCTCCTGACCGGACCTCCGGGTGCGGGCAAGACCATGCTGGCCGAAAGACTTCCCGGTCTCCTGCCGGACCTTGCCGACAATGAGGCAATGGAAGTCACTGCCATCCACTCCCTCTGCGGCCTTCCCTCATCCGCCGTTCAGCTTGTGCGGCGGCCGCCGTTCGAAAACCCGCATCATTCGGCCACAGCCGCCGCCATTATCGGCGGGGGATCGGGGTTGCCGCGCCCGGGTGCGGCGTCGCGGGCACACCGCGGTGTCCTGTTCCTGGACGAGGCGTCAAATCTATTGCACCCCCCGGTGCATGGTCAAGGCACCGGGGGTGATCACTCAGTTGGAAGATCCAGACAGGTCAATCCGACGGTGGAGAAGGCTTGCGAACGCCAGGTACTCCAGCGCCTGTTGTGGGTCTTCCTCCCTGAAGAGCTCGTGAGCCTTCGGATTACGGATACCGATCATTGCACCCCGAAACAGTGCCATGAAGCCCTCACGCTCATCCTGAGCGCTCCTGCCGTCCTCTGTGGCGACATCTAGGATGGGCGACTTCGCCGCGAAAGCCGTCGTCATCAACGAGGCCCCCGACTGATCCAGTCCTGACAGCTTACGAACGCGCACTTCAAGCGACTTGAACGCCTCGGAGACTGCCGAGCCCATGTGCCCGTCCGCAAACAGATTTCCCGCTGCGGCCTTAACATCTGGATGGAGGTTTTCAAAGGTCAGCCGTCGGACAGGAGCGACCCTCTGGACTGGCGCCTTGCCCCACTTGACCTGTGTGTGGCGCATATTGGACGAGCCGAAGTCATTTACCTTGACTTCACGAGCCAGCCGCACGTCGGTTCCACCACGAGGGTCAGGGATTTCAACCAGATCACCTTCATAGATGGGCGTGGTGACTTCGAAGAAGCCAGATTCACTCTGGATCATCGCAGTCACCGTTGTACGCTCTTCATCAGCGGTACCGGGCTTACTTACGATTATTACCTGCTTTGTCCCATGGGAACCCCCCATAGTCCGAAAAAGACTCACAATTTTCTCCTTGTAATTGTTCGATTTGGGATGGGGCTGGGTAGTATAAGAACTACCCAGCCCCTGTCGCCCTTGTGGCGACTGCGAACTACAGCGTTGGCGCGCTAGCAGTCCGGGGTCTGTGGATGTGGGTGCTCACCGTTCTTTGCAATGAACGTCTAGGTGGGCACCTACAGTTTTTTGCGCTTACGCTTACGCCGAGTCATAAGTCATCACCTCCCCTCCTTTACGTAGTGATCCTCAAGGGTCTGCCAGGCTTCCTGGCTTTGAGGGCTGTAGATATAGGCGTGCTTACCGGTCTGCCGGGTCCATCCGTACTTTACGGACCGCTTCACTGCGATAGTGATGGCATCCTTGGGGCGCGCCCAGTCTGAGTCAACCCAGCCGCGCTGCTGGAAGGCCTCAATGATCTCGGCGATGTCCATCTCGCGCTTCTCCATCTGAAGGAGCGCCGCTGCTCGGTAAGACGTGTTGGTCTTGTTCGGCTGACGGGAAAGACCCATGGCTGGCGGAAGATCGGGGATTTCACCCAGGGCGTCGATACCCCTTTGCCAGTTCGGCTTAGATTGCAGGGCCGGCGCGTGCATGTACGGGGAGTCCAGTTCCAGCTGCCCGGCGTCGTCATCCTCAGCAGGCGGTGTGGGGGCGGCCTGACTTGCCTGAGGAATCAAACTCAATGGCGTGTCGTAGCCACCCTCTTGCATGCGCCTGGCTACCGCGATAGTGCCCCTTAGCTTCATCGTCTCCGACTCAAGTTCCGTGATGCGCTGGCGGTACATCGCCATCTGCTGCTGCACGTGTTCCAGCATCGACTCGGTCTCGTGTTGAACTTCGTCCCACTTGATCATGACCATCCTCCTTCCCCAACACTAATTTCAAACTGTTGATGCTTACAGCCTACACGACACGACGACATGGGCAACTCGACGCGTTGAGAGCGTGTTGCGCAAACTTCCTCTTGTTCTAGCGGTTTCAACAAACCACACCGCGCGGTGTCCAGTCTGGTGTCCACTTTTATCCACAGAAACTGTCCCCTCAAGATCTGCTCAAGAGGGGGTAGCAAGGGTTATCCACAGGTCTGTCCACACGAGTTTGGGTTGTCGGGGGCATGTGGTATACGAATGACCTTAGATCGCTACACGAGGGTCGAGGCGACACGGCTTGACAGGATCGACTACCTCTGTGCAGCCACGAGGCTAGTGACAGTGGAGAGGGCCGTTGAGTCAGTTACTCGCAAAGAAACCCCGCTTGATTGGGTCGATTTCTTTATATAATTCGCGAGAATAAAACTCATTTCTGCATCTATTATATCAATTTACTTATTGACAATAAATAGCATTCACTCATAATGACGGCAGAAGTGATCGCACCCAGTGATTGCTAGCACCTATCCCTATGAGGGGGTGACAGATATGGGTTACAAGAACATCAGGACAAGCGACATCAGCGGGAAGACTCTCGAAGATGACCAGGTGATCACCGTCGTCGTTCGTGGACTCGGAAAGCTCTTCGATGCATCGAAAGATGAATTGGACGGTCTGAAGCGGCTCACCAACGTAGTTGAGATCGAACTGCGTCATCCTGACGGCAACACTGAAGAGTTCATCACCAGCAAGGGCGACTTTGACAAGGTGGTTACTCCCGAAGTGTTGGCTGCTGCCGACAACATCCGCGGACGCCGCAATGGGTTTACTCCCAAAGGTGCCTGACCGGGAGGTGATCCACGTATCTATCGGTGAGCAATCACCCTCAAATCGGCCCGCATCTCAGATTGAGTAAAATCTCTGAGGTGCGGGTCTTTTAATTTGAACTCTTGCAACCACGGCCAAGTGGCTATATTAGACTTCTATTGAACTTTCTATTGTTGTTCCGGTGAATGCGGATATATCGGACTCTGCTCGCTCTTGCATGCCGCTGCGCCATCCCCAAATGACCTGCTCAACAATATCTTTGTGAGCCTTTCGTTGCTGCGGGTCTGTGTATGTCGCATCAATGTATGTTTTAAGCTGACCTACAAGACGATTAGTGTCGCTTGATCCAGTGATGTAATGCACGACCTTTGGATTTTTTGGCTCGACTTCTCCAGGTACCACTTCCTTGAAACTTACTGCAGTGGCTACTGGCAAGCCCCATTCATCTGGTATGTGCATTTCCAAATGTGCAGCACGACGATCCTGCGCTGTCGTTGGATCTGGTGTGCGGCGATTATATGTGACTGATAGTAATACTTTACTCATAACTAAACTTCTTTCTAAACTTAACTTGGCCGTAGATGTAAAAGTACTATCTCCACTATGATTGAATCCAAGTCTTTTGCAAGAGAAAAGTCCGCCATATAGACGGACTAATCCCATGATTCAAGCAGGAACGATACGCACATCATTGACGGCGAACCACCTTGAGGCGAGTGCCAGGCCATCGTTGTAGGCAGTTACCCAGTCCTCATAGCGCCGTTGGTTGCCGTTCCAAACGTCCAGGTCAGACACTGTGGTGACTTCGTACTTGTACACCTTGGTTTTGAACAGCAGCTCTACTAGCTCGCGTGGCACGTCTTGCATGTTGCCTTCATCGTCGGGCCTGCCAACGATGAGTACGTCACCAGCCAGGGCATCATGCCCACGCCAGCGTGTGAGGTGAACCCAAAGCAACAAGGTTGCTCGACGGTTCATGGGTAGACCCATCACTTTTCCTTCCTCATTCAGAATGAGCGTGGCGTCGGGACGGTCTATATCCATTACTTCTATGAGTCCGCCAACAGCGGCTTGCAGACCGGTTAGGCCTTCGATGGCTACTTTGTACAGGGGCCGTTCCTCATCTGCGGGAACGAGTATCGCGTGGATCACACTGATCACATCCTTCGATCATGGAATGTACTTGAAGCCGAATAGCTCCAAGACCCAGCCCACGATCGGGCTTACTTCTTTACCTTTTTGACCTTCTTGTTTTGGCAGACGGTGCAGGTCTTGACCAGACACTTCTTCTCACCAGGGCTCACCATGTTCCCGCCACGACATTCGGTCCACTCATTGCGTGAAGGTCCTGCTTTGATGTCAGCGGATGTGATGATCTCGCCTGCGCCCGTCATCAGTACGGGTTCTTTGAGGCGCTTGATCTCAACTCGGTGCTGCTGTGTCTCAGCTACTAGGTCTACGAGGTCACTGAAGCGGACAGTTGCCAGCACTTCATCGTCGGACGTAAACACGACGGTTGGAATACGGCTGATGCTTGCGCCGGCTACTGCCTGTCTGAACCACTCTTTGATCTTGATCGTCTGGTGGTTCTTGCACTCGATGTCTAGGGGAGTGTCTTGGAAGTAGTCTTTGATGTCGGTCTTATGGTGAGGGCCGGCGCCGCTGCGACTGTCCCTGGCTACACGAGCACCTAGCTTCTTCTGGAGCATCTTGGCGACTTCCTTCTCTAGGGAGACACCTTTGTCGGATGAGATACTCACCCTACACTTTCTCCTCAGCTAACCATTTTGGTAAATCAACCATCGGTACCTTTTGATTGGCTAACGTGTGCGTACAGTCTCCAAGATATTCCCACTCACCTTGTCTTATGAAGCTATGGCAGCGCGTATCAAACTCGCCGCCTTGCACAAGAATACTTGGGCTAAATGTCGGGCTTTCTATATTCCCATCGAATTGCCATGAATTGGTGATACGGTGAGCTTCATCGCAACCAGGGCACCATAGCCAGTAGCTGATCTCATCGGCATCATTGTCTATCCGTAGCTTCATTCACTCATTCTCCTCTATAAAATAATGTCTGCTCATCTCCGTAGGTTCGCGTCTTAGGCTGGTTTCTTTAGCTGCAATCCATGACCCGTATGCAGTAGAGATGAGCGTGAACAGGCGAGCATTGCGGACTCTCCTGTCCATCACTAGCCGCAAGCGAGTTGTGAGTAGTGATGGATTGAAGGTATGTGGTAGAGGGCAAGTCTGATAGCTATAACCGCACCTGAATCCCATCTTCACAGCCGCTAAGCTGGTACTCCGTTCTACAGGGTCAACACTTCATGTTGCTCCCTCCCATATATCTTCAATGTCAATGTACAAGGGTAAGGTTGCCGTACCAGGATAATTGGTACTCGGTCTGACACGGTGGTCCTAAGCGAACTTAGTCGGGCAACCCACTACTTTGTTTCTTCTTCGCTTTGATACGGGCTTTAGACGCCTCATGTCGGTCATCTGACTCTTGCCATTCGTAGTAGATTCTAAGCTTCTGTAAACTGTTCATCTTCTAGGGCGGTATTATGAGCGAAACGAGCTATTTATTCAAGAGCTTTCCTGATGAAGTACACGCTTCCGTCTTTGTCATAGCCGACTTTCTCGATGTCGCCGACTGACAAGCTCTGCATGTTCTCTAGGTTGGATGCGACACCCGTAGCGCTGACGACATACATAGCGGTCGGTTGCTTGCCAACAAGGTGTCGCTCGCATAGCTGTATGGCCTCTCGCAGCTCGTCCGGGTTGTCCAGGTCCACTAGGTTCAGCAAGTCACGTGCGGACTGTCCGCCTTGCTCCAGCACGTCCTGAAGCCGATCGTCTAGGTTCTCACTGTTGGTTGGTAGATGTTCACTCATTACTTCAGCTCCTTTGCATCGTCTAATGCGATAGCTAGTTTTAGGAGGGCTTTGAGTGGGGTGTCTGATACTTCTTTATCAAGCCAACCAATTCCGTCGTACCAGCCGTATGTTCCAGCAATCCATTCACCCCGTTCATAGCTATTGGTAATTAAGACCTCTGGCAGCTTCTCTAGTAGATAGTCTGTAGTGAAGAGAGGAACGTCATCATAGCCTTTGCCTCTGTATTTTTTCTCCGTAACATCGGTTAGCTTGTGACCTTTAGTAGTCCAAGCGTAGAAGTAGTAATTGTCGGTCATCTTCCATCCAGTCCGCCTATACACTTCCTTACATAGGTCAAATAGTTCGCTATCCATCTTCACCTCCTCCTTCTGGCCGTCCGGCCTTGATTATCTTGTCCGCTGTGCTGAACACACTGCGGATACTCTTCTCGTCCGGTTTGTGGCCCTGGAGCCAAGACTGGATGTAGTGCCGGCTCTCGTCTGCGTCGAACTGATCAGTCGCGCCTAGCTCGTTCATGATGAGGTAGGCCGATCCCTCGGCTTCGAACTCGAAGATGCCGCGGTGGTCGCCGTACTCTGCCAGCTTGTCGTCAGCGGTGTGACCGTGAACGATATGGCTCAGCTCGTGCTGCATGGTCTTGAACGGATAGGCCGCGACTGGATTAACAGCGAACTGCCTGTGCCGCGAATAGCCCTGGGCATTGCCGTTGAGACTCTCGTAGGCCATCTCCTGAATCGCCAGGGAACCGAGTGCACGCTCCTTGTTCCAAGTTGGTGCTTCGTACTTTGGTAGATCGTCGCCTTCAGTGTCAGACACCGCGAACATGCAGTTGACCAGCTTGAAGCCGGATAGCCGGCGCTCTTCATCTCCGTTGTCCTTTTCCTGCTTGCGGAACATCGGCACGAAGATGGCTTTGGCTTTGCTGCCCTTCTTCACATGGCGGTTCAAGTCCGGCCAGCCCTTGAAGGTGTGTACGGGCTCTATGACGCCTTGCATCATCAGGAGTGCCTGGTTGCCAAGACTCAGCGTGCGGAAGCGCGAATAGGTTGATCCGGCTTCACCCGGCAGGCTGAGTGCCGTCTCTAGTACCTGTTCCCAATGTGGGGGAGTAGTAAGGCGCTCAGGAGACATCACCGGCCTCTTTGGTAACGATGCCTTGCTTGAAGAGTTCGATGCCTAGCTTGGCTACTACGTCGGCAGCGCTGTCTGAGTAGTGGGGTAGCTGCCAGTAAACCAGCCGCTCAATCTGCTCGTCGTCAAAACCGTCGCGCTTCAGTGAAGACTTATGACTAGTAACCCAGGCATCGTTTTGATAGCTGATGTTGAAGCCGTGGCCTAGGGGAGTCAGGTGCCAGCGATACCAGAAGCTGTGTTCTGCATTCCTGATGGTTTCCGGCAGCTTGCTAAGTAGATAGCTGAGGTCGTAAAGCGCCCACCACTCCTTGCCCACACCGTGTTCGTTGCGGACTGTGTGGCCCATTTGAGAGGGCATAACCCAGCCGCTCAGCTCATACAGTTCCTTACATAGTTCCAGGGATGCGACGGTCATAGCCGCACACCATCAGCGTCGCGCACTTCCATCTCACTCAGTAAGTAGTTCAAGATGCTCTGGCAATCCGTGCGCTGGCCTGGCGTAAGGTCTGTCTGCTCCAAGTCGATGTAGTACTCGGCTTTGGCTATGAGCTCGGCCGGCCCCAGGTCGCCATAGTCATCGCGCTTGCGCGCTTCTAGGCGTAGCTCCAGCGATAAGGACGGTGCGACTTCTTGTTGTCTAGTACTGATGTTGATTACTTCGCCCATGTCGGGTCCTCCTGAAAATTAGTTTGTTGTGCCTCTTCCTCTAGTTGGTGTCGAAAGCTGGGGCTGATCTTGTACTCGATGCGGCTGAGTAATGCCCTGATGATGAAGTCCACGAGTTGGCGTTGCTCGTCATCGAGTGGCCGGCTCTCCAGTTCGTGCAGCTTGTCATAGCGACGGACCAGCTGGATCTCATCTAGGTTGAAGTAGTCCGACTCAGTAGCCTTGACTTCCTTGCTAAGAGCGCTGACTAGGTCCGGGTATCGCTCACCTGTCATCACGATGCCCTTGCAGAACGAACCGCCACAGTCCGCCCTTCTCGCGGATACTGAGGATGTTCCAGCCTTCTACTCTTAGATCAGCGATCCTGGCACTGTAGCGGAAGGCTATGCGGTTCAACTCGTGGTTGGTTGCTTCGCCTTTTGCCTTCAAAAGCTTCAAGATACGAGCTGTCTGTGTAAGAGATTCACTCATGCCTCATCCCTCTTCACGTACCAATAAGCAACGGCGAGTACTAGACCAACCAGGGCGAGCGGTGTCACCGTCAGTGCAATTATGATGCTTACTGCTCCGATGATGATCGTTGTAGTGCGAGGGCTCATGACTTAGCCTCAAGCAGCTCAGGATTTTCGTAGATGTTGCCGATAACTTCGAACTCGTCCATACCTAGCAGGTAACGGTTCTCTTCATCGCCAGTTCCAATGTGCTTGCCGTCACGAAAGGTGTTCATAGCAAATCTTGCTTCTGAGTTGAGATAGATCACGACGTCAAGGTCTGGAGTTTCAGTAAGCTCTTGCTCCCAGTCGATCCAGCGCAGTAAATCGCCCTCATATATTTCTATACCGTTCTTGTCTTTGAGGCCTGTGTACTCCATGAGTTCCAGGTCCTCCATAGTCATCCGATCAAACTCGAAGGCACCTTCAGGCATGGGGCTGGGATACTTCTTGCACCAGCGGACGCCATGATTCATTACGAGGATCTGGTAGCAGATGGAGCTGTTGCCCTTCTGCCTATTCTCAGCACTCCAATAGTCGCCGTCGTGAAGCATCTGCTTGCGCTGCTTGTCCCACGCTCTAAACTTCGTTTTTCTCATTCTGTGTTTCCTTGACGGCTGACCGTCCTTATGTTGTGGGTCGTAACCCATGCCGCCCGCTGGCTGTAACATCTATTAGTAGTCCGGCAGGCGGCATGGTCGGCGAACTGTGGATAACTCACCATTTTGCGCTGCTGAGTTCGTTTTTGACGGACGTACCCTGAATGTTGTCCAGTAGTACTACTACGCCATGTACTTGCTGGTTTGTCCCTACTTTCAGGGGTCTTGACTTTCTGAGTTCTATGTTCTGACTAGGTTTTGAAGTCTGACCCCTGTAAACATGCGGCGCACAATCACTGTTCGATGAAGCACACTATCGCGAACTATGCCTCACCAGTAGTGCTGATGGTCGCCTGCGGCCGCGACGGCGGCTGTTAGTCGGTCAACTTCGTCAGGATTGCTTTCTCGCCAAGACAACCAGCTGCTATCGGCAAGCTTCCAGTGCTGCCATTCCTCTATGTCTTCCTTTGGATCGTATGAAGCTTTATATGAGTAGCAGCGAGGGCAGAGTTCGATCATTCTGTCTGACCCCCTGGGTGTTCGGTACGAAAGATGCTCCGAGCAGAAGTAGAGGCCGCATCCGTAATCTGTGACGAAACCGCCGCAGCAGTAGCTCATACCCCTGTCTATGTTGGTCTGGCAACCTGGCTTATCGCAGACTGCTGGAACCCCGTATCCAATGTCGCGCCCGTTTGGGCCAGTACCGATGGAATATCCCATATTTAGTTATCTCCGTTTATACTTAGTCTTATATATGCCAAGACGCCACTACGATCTCGATGAAGTACTTGCTCTAGCCGAAGCCGGCAGGACTGCTGCTGAGATTGTCGAAGAGCTTGGTCTTATGGTGGGGGAGCGAGCGATACAGAAAACCGTGAATAAGTTTCTCGGTCCTCGTCCTCAGCGTGCCCCCGCTTTGTCCGGTGATCGTCTACGTCGTCGTATCGTCGCTTGGATGGTTGCTAGCGGCTTGGATGACCACTACTGCTATGAATGCGAGAAGTGGTCTGCCTGGTCCTGTTCTATCCGTGAGCTGAAGCAGGACGATGACTTAGGTTCATTGGTCTTTGTCTGCCGTCACTGCGTTCGCCCTGGGGATGTTTAGTTTCGACAGTTGAGCGTCCAGGTGCTAGGCGCTCGTGACTGCCTTTTTGCGGCGGCTCTTCCGGCCGCCCTTGGCTCCAGCTATACGTGCGAGCTCTGGATTGGCTGCGAAGCCGCCTGTACGGCCGTTGGACCCTCCGATTTTTCCAATCCTGGAATAAAAGTCTGGATCAATGGCAAGGTTCTTTGCGCGAGCCTTCAGCGCTCCGATGCGAGTCCCAGCCATCTAGTTACGTCCCCGAAGGCGTCCAAACAGTCCGGTGGGCTTAGGAGTGCCGATAAGGGAGTACAGGCGACCAACCTTACGATTCAGGTATTCCCATTCTTGGACGGTTACAATCTTGACCTCCTCCGATGGAAGCGGCTGAATCTGGTTCGCTGGTTCCCGGGTGATCTTGTCGAGCTGTTCTAAGTCGGTGCCTAGACTCTGTTGGACTGCAACGGCCTTGATCGGCTTTGACGCCTCAAGTGGCCGGCGCTGCTCGTTCTTCAGCTTCTTCATCGCTTCGAAGCGTGGCCATGTCTTTGCTCGCTTGACGGTGCGGACTGTCTCTTCACTGACTGAATGGACGGCGGCGATGTCTTTGACCTTGCCATGCACCTTCAGGTCGCGGTTAATAGCGTAGAACTTCTGCTTAGTAAGTCGTGTGCGTTTGGACATTTAGTTGTTCTCCGAGGTTGTCACCTCATTAGTTGTTTCGTTTTCCGCCAGCTCTCGCCCCTTGGCGATGGCCAACAGCTCATATGGAACGCTGACGTTGGTAGCCGTCATCTCGTCTATGAACTGCTGGGCCACGCCAGGAAGGAACGCAAGGGCGAAGTCTTTAGCTGCTTCACCTACGTCGGCTGGCAGGGGAGCGGAGATTTCTCGCAATCGCTCCGTACTCATTTCTCTTGTAATCAGGTAGAGCGTTTCCTGTGCGCGTTCACGAGGGGTCACGCAACGTCCTCCTGGACGATCTGCTCACGATCTGTCGATCCATACCAGTCACCGGGGAGCTTTTCCTCGCCACTTTCGACGCGAGCTAATACCTCATCCAGCTTGACTAGATCGTCCAACTTGCAGGCTCCGATAAGCGTTTTGCCTGTATGTACTTTGATGAACTGACGTATGGTGGCGTTGTCTTTGAGCTGTAGCGCCTGAAGACGCTTTGATATCGTTTCCGTTGATACGTGAGATGGTTCATCGCCAACGGGGATAGTCTGCGCGTTGTCAGCAGCTTTCCGCGCCCTTACAGCGGCAGCTCGGCCGGCCATGATCTTATCCAGATCGTCTAAGGCAATGACTGCCTGATCGTCGGTTCGTAGGCCGCGGAGCTTTCTATCAACTTCTTCTTCAGGGAACTTGAGGCTCTTGCATATAGCAGCGATCTCATCCAAGTGTTCCTGGGTAGGAGGCGGAAGGTGGTTACTAGCCTTGTTGCCGTCATCGTCTTCGTCCTTAGCGGAGAGACCGAGGATAGCCATTACAGACTGACGCCGTGTGTAGGTCAGTGCTGAGCCGAGCCCCTGGGGGTCCTGCTTCACTAGGAGCAGTTTGATGTCGCTCTGCATTGACGCGCCGCTCTCGTGAGCCAGGACGCTGTGCAGGAAGTGTTCATTACCTACCGTTATAGGCCACTGCATGAGTGACAGCTTGTTCTTTGTCAGGAGCGGCAGTGCTGCGTCCATGACTTCGTCTAAGGGTGCATAGGTGTTTTTGAAGTGATCGTTCTTAGCGGTCTTGCCGAGCCCACGTACATCAGCCTGGAGAGCGACGAGCGCCTTTGCGATCTCGGGCGGGATGCTCATCGTGGTTGCTGGGGGAGTAGGAGCTTTGTCGCTACTGTCGTTTAATTCCGTCGATGTATCTGCGGCCATGGACCACCTCCTTTTCGAGTCTTAGTTTTTTCTGGTGTTCATCACGAAACTGTTGGTAGAAGGAAGTCACTAGAACGTTGCCAGCTGACACCAAGTGTCCTGAGGTCTCCGTCTGACGTTCCGCGAACTCCTGGATGACGACCTTGTCGATAGGGTCAACCCTGAGAAAGAGCGGTGCCATTGCTAGACCTTTTACCTTTGTTACTTTTTTGAACTCGATTGATTTTGTCATATTGTGAATCCTTTACGATGATTGCTTACCCCTTTGTTAGTGATTATTATCGGGCTGCTGCTGGTAGCAAGGCAGGGATTTGCCGAGAAGCGTTATCTACGGGTTACCCCCGTAGTCACTACTCGTATAGTCACCCTGCATATCTCATCGAAGCTCGCTTGTCTTGGCTGGTTTCCCAACAAGCGCCCGAGACTATGAACCATTATTTAGCGTCTACCTATTCCGCCACTTGCTACCATGAGTAGCCCGATAATCTGAGTTGTTAAAGTCTTACAGCTAGTTGCATAAGCCCTAGTAATTGTTGGCTTGCTTTCGCTGTGCATCACTATGAAGCAATAGTCTGAAATATGCAATACTATTTTTTGCATTGCCTGTGGATAAAACGCAATCACATCACTGGTGTGGTTTTTGCTGTGCACATGACGTGGCAGTCGCTACCGTCAAAACCGCCGCTGACCTGCGGAAACTTCGCCCTAGGCACGCGTACTACTCACGTATACACTAAGACCATGTTTGCGACCGATCGCGACCGCCAAATTGTCCAGGCTGTTTCCCGCTTCGGACAGCTCACTTCCGGGCAAATTTCGGAACTTCTTTTTCATGATGGTTCCAGTCCAACTCGTCCTAGTCGTGCTCTAAATAGGCTCATCCATAGTCGTCACCTGTCACGGATCGAGCGGCGTCTAAGAGGTGGGACAGGGGCTGGCTCAGCACAATATGTCTACCAATTAGGTACTCAAGGGCGGAAGTACGTTGGCCGTGAGGCCGGCTATCCCTATAGGGCGGTTCACTATCACACGCTCGCCATCGCTGACGCGTTCATTGGACTCAAGCGGCTAGAGCGTGAGGGAGGCATTGAAGTAATTGGGATGGCTACTGAGCCCGACACATGGCGGGTTATCGCGGGTGCTGACCTGAGGCCTGACCTCCACGTTGAACTCAGCGTCCCAAGTAGGCGCATGAACGTCTCATTGTTTTTGGAAATCGATATGGGGACGGAACGCCAGAAGCAACTGAAGGAAAAGCTTGCACGATATTGGCACGCTTACCAGCACGCCACCGAAGCCGACATGGCCGTCTACCCTCGTGTGCTCTTCCTGGTCCCAGATGATGAGCGCCTGAGGGAATTGACCTGGCTAATCAATAGTGGGCCTGAGGAAGCTAAGGAACTGTTTAGAGTCCAGATGCAAGACAGCTTCCCAGAGTTGCTACTGTCTTGATGTTGTTTTAACTACATCTGATTATCAATAAATAGTATTGCTTATTTACGGAGGTAATCTTATAATAGAGAAGTAATACAAAAGGGTAAGCAAGGAAAATTGAACATGAAATACAAAGGATTTGAAATTGAGGGAATACCGACAGATAACGGACGAGAGTACCGAGCCTACTGGAACGGCGATCTAGCCGCTGGACACGAAACATTCGCTGGCGTCATTGACCTTATTGAAGCGATGACAGCGATAGGTGCAACTCATGAGAGCTACGTACTGGCTGAAAAGGCGGTGGTATAAAATATCTATCTACCTTTAGCGGCATAGGGGGATTCGAGCTTGGCATACACGCTGCTTATCCCGCTGCAGAGTGCGTCGGTTACTCTGAAATCGACAAGTACGCAATATCAGTCTATGAAAGGAAATTCCCAGAGACACACAATTATGGAGACATCACAAAAATCAACGCAGCAGAACTACCCGACTTCGACCTCTTGGTGGGTGGCTTCCCTTGTCAGGCATTTAGCATCGCCGGCAACCGACGTGGCTTCGAGGATACCAGAGGGACGCTCTTCTTTGACCTTGCGAGAATACTCTGGGCTAAGTCCCCGCGACTCTTTGTATTCGAAAATGTCAAAGGACTGCTTAGTCACGACGACGGAGCAACTTTCAAAACCATCATCGCCGCGATTGATGAGCTGGGGTACGACTGTCAGTGGCAAGTGCTCAACAGCAAGAATCACGGAGTTCCACAGACAAGGGACCGCATCGTCATTGTTGGACATCTTAGAGGAACACCCCGACCACAAGTATTTCCTTTCGGAGAGAGCGGTGGCCGGCATCCACAGGCACAAGGCGGAACACAAGGCCAGGGGCAACGGATTCGGAGCGACGATCTTTCAGGTTGGTGCGAAGCGGAAACACCACTTATAGCAAAGACGCTGGCTGTCCGTGATTACAAGGGAGGCAACAACCTCTTACAGTACGATGACGGCAGCATCCGTCGCCTTACCCCCAAAGAAAGCGAACGTCTACAAGGGTTCCCCGACGATTGGACTAAGTACGGCAAAGACGACGAGCTTATCAGCGACACGCAGCGGTACAAGATGTGCGGTAACGCAGTGACGACCAATGTCTTCCACGATGTCTTCGCTAAGATTTTCGAGGTTGCAGCATGATTGTCCAAACATCAGCCGGCCTCACCAATACTAACGGGGGCGAAATCCTCGACTTGTCACCTCTCCGATATAAACCCCGTGGCCGCGTGAGATGCCCTGCACGGCGTTACCACCGCAAAGATGAACACACACTCAACTCCTGGCACTTCATCGCTCTGGTTAGCACCCTCGGAATGTGGATAAGCCTGACGAACTAAGCGCATAAGTAAAGCCGCCCAAGATGGGCGGCTATTTTTGTTGGTGGTGTTGTGTTTGTGGAGTGTAATTGAGGAGAGTTACGCGGCATCGCTGCCGCATCTATAGAAGGTGCGAGACTATCAGCGTGTTGACCCAGGCTAGTAATCTGCCCTGAGTGTAACACTAACCATTCTGACGCGGTAGATAGATTTTGCGTTTAGCGTTGTCTTTTAGGTCCGCCAGGATAGCTGACTGAGGCCGCGGCATAATCAATTTTGGCACGGTAATCGTACGGAACAGCGACAGCGGTTTTTGTTTACGGGATTGCATAGCCACAGTATGGGGGATAGCTACCCTTTTGCCTAGAGCGTTTTTGTAAGATATTTCACTTTTTGCATTGTAAAAGAAAGCTCGACACCGCATAATGGTCACCAGCTCGTATGCTTCTTGCGATTCATACGTAGCCACATAGTTAGACTAGGGATTCAGAAATAAAAGAATTCCCACTATTTCTAGTGGGCGTATGCTTCTTGCTGCCTTTTAGTATGACCCATTCAAATGATTATGTCCATACCTTTACAGCACAAAATGAGTTATACGAGCTCATTCCAACAAAGACGTAGATTGAGTGTAGAGACTAAACCAGGCAACGGATCACTGACGACCTGGTCCTCCCTCTGCACTCAATCAATAAGACTACAAGTAAAGATGTGGGAAGAGACGCCGAGAGGCGAGGGCTATTTGCTAAAGGCGGTTGACTGGAATCCGCGCCCTGACATTGAAAGTAGTGTGCTGTATCGCTAATCACCTAAGTCCCCTATACAGGGAGGATAGAGTGGCTTAATGCCAATAAACTAATAAGGAGGTGATATGACCAAGCGCTTATACGGGTACAACGGCCAACGCATACTTGTCAGTCCTGAGGACTATGAGCTGCTTTCCACAAAAGGTCTTTGGAGTACGTCGGGCAAATATGCCATGTCAATGTGGTGGGGCAAGCAAGTACCCATGCATCGTATCGTCTTAGAAAACAAGCTGGGTCGCGAGCTTCTCAAAGGTGAGTTCGTCGATCACATAAATG
Source organism: Pseudarthrobacter cellobiosi (assembly GCF_023913815.1). Lineage (NCBI taxonomy): Bacteria > Bacillati > Actinomycetota > Actinomycetes > Micrococcales > Micrococcaceae > Pseudarthrobacter > Pseudarthrobacter cellobiosi. The sequence goes on along the minus strand of NZ_JAMXBK010000021.1, from coordinate 157,420 downwards.
GCGACGGCTTTGATAACAGGCGCGAAAACCTGCGGCTCGTTACGGCTCAACAGAACTCCTGGAACACGAGGGCGGGCTCAAACTCTGTCTCAGGATATAGAGGCGTCTGGTACGACAAGCGTTTCAACAAGTACAGGGCGCACGTAATAGACGGAACACATCGAATATATCTAGGTACTTTCGACACCGCCGAGGACGCCGCGTACATGCGAGACCAGTTTGCTTATGGATTACGCGGCGAGTATGCCTATCTAAATGTTCTCGATAAATGATATGAAATACAAAAATAGTATTGCTTATTTTTGCAGTGTGTGTTTAACTATGAGCAGTTCAATACGAACGAACAATTCAACCGCTCCTACTGAGCAACCAGCCAGGTCGATATCGTGCAATCCGATCTAATCTCGACAAGCTAGAGATGAACTGAGCCGAGGTGCTTGGTCGAAGCGGTTGAATAGAACATTTACAATCAGGTTCACACGGTTTCATGGGCATATAAGTGGCGGAATAGGTAGACGCAGAACGTGGTGGATGTAGCGAACGGTGAGTTAGGAACTCTGCAACACAGTCCTCACCGAAAGTGCTAGCAGCGATGTTGGAAGACATCAGTATATCCATACGGACTCATAAGACAGAGTGCAGTAAAGTACGTATCGTCTGAAAGAGGGTCAGCTACATCATGCAGGGTGACTATACGAGTAAAATAACAGACCTTTTGGCTGAAGTTTATATAAATTTAGCCCATCGACTAAATTTGTCTCGTCAAATCCCTGCCTTATATGTTCAACATGGCTATGTAAGTAGCGTCAACGGGAAACGGTAGATACGTACAGAGTCCTGGCGTAATCGTATTCTTACATAGTTAGCTAGATAGCAAGGGTCTATGGCGTGCGCACCGCCCATTAAGCGGGATAATTGCTACTAGCACCATGAAACCGTATGACCGTCTGTAGACCGAGTAATCGCAACGACAAAAGACAGCTGTACAAGCCAAGCGCCGACATGCGTGAGGTAGGGAAGCGAACCATTCGTTGCGATTACTGGCTCTACAGCCAAACAAACATAAATAACGCCTACTACGGGCAAGGGTAAAAGTAAGAATCATGACAAGCAAAGAAGCAGCAGTAAAACCACAAGACATACCAGCACCTAAGACAGTGAACCGAACAACGTTCATCCTCACGATCGCACTGACGTTCTTCACAACGTTAGTAGTCGTAACCGTAGCCAACTGGTTCCTGTACACGAACATCCACAGCGAGGCTCGCCAGGCTGTCGTCCAGGATATGAGCATCGTGTCAAAAGCACAAAAGTAGTTCGACCCGCCAAGACTACTCAGATCAGCACGGCGGAAGCGCAGACGATAGTTGAGCCGGTTCAAGTGGCAGAAGCCCCACAGCCGGCCCCACAAGCAGTCGTAGCACCCATCATCGCGACGAGTACTGAAGCGGAAGACAAGGCGTTCATCTACTTCAAGGAAAGCACTAACCTTTTAGACGCTGAGAACAGCGGCGGTTGCAAGGGACTTGGCCAGGACTGCAACGGGCAGCTCGTCATCGACTGTCCTGACTGGAAAACCAACTACGCCTGTCAGGATGCGTACTGGGAGCGGTACATGACATCGAGGTACGGAACCTGGGGAGCAGCAAAAGCACACTGGACGGCACGAGTACCGATCAACGGTCAGAATGTTGGCAACTGGTGGTAAAGATCAAAGAGGGCCATGCGAGAGCCCTCTTTGATAATAAGAAACTAATAATGAAAGAAAAGGTGATGCGTAACAGTCTCAAATATCTACTGATCACAACCACGCTCATAGTCGCCGCGATTATTGCTAACCACTTGTCAGCAGACCGGGGCTCGCAACATGCCACCTCATCAACAGTCTCAACCCTCCAACTAACAGAGCCCGTCCCTGGCATCCTCGCAGCGGTGAACGAGTACCGATCAACCAAGCATCTGCCGCCGCTAACTATGGACCGCAAACTCAACAGCTCGTCACAGGCGAAGGCTCACGATCTAGTCACCAACCAGTACTGGAGCCACACGGCACCAGACGGCAGCACAGCATGGGACTTCATTAACGAGGCCAGCTACGACTACAAGACGGCTGGCGAGAACCTGGCTAAGTGCTACGACTCAGCGGATGCGGTTGTGAATGCGTGGATCGCCAGTCCATCTCATGAAGCAGTGCTTGTGGCTGACTATCAGGACGCCGGCTTCGGCCTACAACATAACGACAACGACAACTGCGAGTACGTTGTTGGACACTTTGGGCGCGAGTGACAGCAACCGCCGACGCCAAGCGATGATGGTTGTATGGACAATCAACTGAAGACTCGACTGGAAGAAGCTCTGGACGTCATCGGAAAGCAGAGACGCCTGGAAGCAGTGATTGACGCCGTCATCGCTTCCCTGCCTGAACCGCCAAGCAGTTCTTCCAAGGTGTACCAGTCGGCATACCGCGATGCATCGCTTGAGGTCAGGGCGATCCTGCTCGAAGCAAGAATGAGCTGAGAAGCATGCTTATCGTTTGCGATAGCCTCATGACATGCACTTTGCGGATGTAGGACGTTGCAAGAAACTGTTCCAGGTGAGCGGGTGGGACGACACTAGTTTCAAGTACGTCGGTGGATCTCGCGACAAGATCGAGATGATGCCACGCGACAGCCGCGTGTGTCTGCCGGATGTCCCTGCCTACGACCTTGGGTTCTTGGTTCGGCGTCTGCCGTATGCGGTCAGTGTGACTGTCAGCACCAAGGGATTCACGACGACGGCGGCAATGATGCGGCACCGCCCGCCATTCTTCAACTACCTAGCTCGCGATGCGTCACCCGAGAACTCGACGGTCGATGTCTTCTTGGAGCTTTTCAAACAGAACGTCCTCACCCGGCGTGGATCAGCAGACTGACTATCGGGGGTCGCCCGTAGAATTGACGGCATGACTCTCTTGGCCGACGTTCCCCCGAAACTGCACATGCCCTGGAAGACGGACGGTATCCGCTCTGTCGTTCAAGCGTTCCCGTATCAGGGCAGCAAACGACAGCTCGTTGGTCAGATTCTCTCGCTGTTCCCAGACGAAGGCGTCCCCCTTCTGATTGAACCGTTCGCCGGCTCGGCCGCGATCTCTGTCGCCGGTCGTCACTATGGCAGGGTTGGCGAAGTCGCTATCTCTGACGTGAACGGCCCACTGATGGCGCTGTGGGATCAGATCATCAACACACCAGATGAGCTGATTGCTGAGTACACGAGACTCTGGAACGAACAGCTGGAAGATCCACGTGCCTACTTCCTCAAGGCTCGCGGGACATTCAACGAGTCCCAAGATCCTGCCCATCTGCTCTACCTACTGTGCCGGGTGGTCAAAGCGGCAGTTCGATACAGCAAGAACGGGGACTTCAATCAGGGCGCGGATCACCGCCGCCTGGGTGCGAAGCCGGCCAACATGCAGGAGCGCATCTCGGAAGCCTCACGGCTCATGCAAGGCGCTTCTGTATCTAGTGAGTCGTACGAATCTCCACTGGTGAATGCTCCACGTGAAGCACTCGTATATATGGACCCGCCCTACCAGGGCACCACCGACGTTCCGGATCACCGCTACCTGACCGGGCTCAAGCGTGACCCGTTCATCGAAACGCTGCAGCACGCAATCGACAACAACGTGAGTTTCATCGTGTCCTACGACGTTGTTAGGGAGGACAACAAGTATGGGTTCGCCTTGCCAGAAGAACTTGGACTGCTTCATCGGCATGTGGTGGCTGGTGTGTCCTCTCAAGCGACACTCAGCGGCCGCAAGGAAATGACGGTTGAGTCGCTATACCTAAGTCCTGCCCTCGTGGAGCGGCTAGGTGGCGCGGACATCATTGACACGCGAATCGATCTAGAACCAGCGGGTCAAGACGCGTTGTTCTGAGGTTTAAGCCAGACCATCTAGTAACGTCTGGTGGGTGATTAATACTGGGGGAACTAAACCGACCTATAGTGCGGCATTCGTCGCTTGGATCAAGGCATTGCCAATGTCCTCACGAGCTGCCGCAGCTCGTGACCATCTGCTGCAGTACGGGAGCCTGACAACCGAGCAGCTTTCAGACATGGGGTACCAGCATCCGCCTCGCGCCGTCGCTGATCTGCAGGATGCCGGAGCCACGATTGATAAGGCCTCCGTCATTGGTTCAACCGGACGCAGGATTGCCCAGTACACCTTGGTGGACATCATCACCTCAGGTCGTGCCGGACGCGTGAACATCCCGAAGAAGTTCCGGCTCGATTTGAACAGCGCTCACGGTCATCAATGCGGGATCTGCTCTGGCAGGTTCGAAGACCGTGAGCTGCAGGCGGATCACCGCATACCCTTCAGGATTGGCGGAGACATCGCCGTTTTGGATCAAGCCGACTACATGCCGCTTTGTGCTTCAGATAACAGGTCTAAGTCTTGGTCGTGCGAGCACTGCCCGAACTGGGAGACCAAGGACGTCGACACCTGCAGGACATGCTTTTGGGCGTACCCCGAAAACTACTCACATGTTGCTATGAAACCAGAAAGGCGACTGACTGTTACGTTCCAAGGCGATGAGACGGATGCTTACGACAGGCTGAAAGCCGACGCTGACCGGTCGGGGACGCCGATTGAAGATCACGTAAAGGGTAAATTCGGCAGGTGACTACTAACACTGAGCTGCGCCGGGTGTTGCTTGCTGCCTTGGAAGACCGCAGTGACGCTCAGTCCATAGTGACCAAACTTCTGCCTGTGATCGACCGTTTCTGTGACGAGAAGGTCGCAGAGAGCAGACAGTCCGGTTACGAAGACGCGATGAATGACCTTCGAGAGTTTGCGGGCTTTGGCGGCAGACAGCTCGACTTGTACATTGAGATGCGCCTGGGGACGTTTACAACTTACCTAGATTATGCGAACCGCCACGGCCTATCTCACCAGTCAGTTCGTCAGGCTTACGAACGCCTAGAAAAGAGCGGCGGCTTGCCTGCTGACGCGCCGCGAATAAAGCGCCTAAGGCGCCGCCGGATTGATGTCAGTGATACGAACTCGCCGCAAGAAATGTAGTTATTATGCAAAGGGCAGCGAGCCCCTTCCATTGCCGAAGGAAATGCTGTCACCATTTCCTTTTTTGCGTCTTGGTGTTTAAATAGGGGCATATATGCCAGATACTGACACACCAGACCAACCAGCAGAAAAGAACAAGGGCGGACGACCGCTCAAGTTCAAGACCGTCGATGAACTTCAAGTATCAATCGATTCCTATTTTGACGCGTGCGATCCACATCTAGAGTCCCGCTTAGTGGAGTCAGGTATCAACGAGCGCGGTGAGACGATCTTTGCCCAGCGCAAGGTGATGACCGAGCAGCGCCCCTACACTGTCTCAGGCCTTGCCAGGGCGCTTGGCATCACTCGAGACACACTTTTGAGCTACTCAGAACGACCCGAGTTTCTCGACACGGTAGACAGCGCCAAGGAGCGTTGCCACGAATACGCGGAGAATCAGCTCTTCGGAAAGTCATCTTCCGGTGCATCCTTCAGTCTCAAGAACAACTGGGGTTGGAAGGACCGTCAAGAGATAGATCACACCACCAAGGATCAGCCGATGCCACTTCTTGCCGGCTACGCTCCATCAAAGCTTGAGGTAGACGACGATGCCGACGCTTCAGCCGACGACAGCTCTCAAGAAGATCTCTAGTCTCCGTAAGCGTCTTCGCATCATCCAGGGCGGGACTAGCGCGTCTAAGACGTTCTCTATTCTCGCGTACCTGATCCACACAGCTCAGACCAACGAGAACCTGGTCATCAGCGTCGTCAGTGAGTCTCTGCCCCACCTTAAAAAAGGGGCGATGCGCGACTTCCAGAACATCATGCGCTGGCAGCGCTACTGGCGTGATGACGAGTGGAGCAAGACTGAGTTCATCTACCGCTTCGCCAACGGATCAATTATCGAGTTCTTCAGCGTGGACGATGTCAGCAAGGCCCACGGACCACGGCGCGACATCCTCTTCGTGAACGAAGCCAACAACGTAAGCTGGCCCGTCTACCGTCAGCTGGCAGGTCGTACTCGCCGCGTGATCATCATTGACTTCAACCCTGTGGCTGCCTTCTGGGCTCACGAAAAGCTCATGGTCCATCGCGTGCATGACTTCCTGAAGCTCACGTACAAGGACAACGAAGCACTAGAAGCATCCCTTGTTAATGAGATCGAAGAGAACGGCCGCATCGATGAGGACTACCGGCAGGTCTATGTCCTAGGCAACATCGGCCGTAATGAAGGTCAGATCATGACGAACTGGATTCAGCTGGACCAGCTGCCGTCTGAAGCGCGTCTCGTACGTCGTGGCCTGGACTTTGGCTATACGAACGACCCGTCAGCCATCGTGGACATCTACGAATGGAATGGCGGCTATATCTGGGTCCTGGTGACGTACACGAAGGGTCTAAGCAACAAGCAGATTGCAGACATCATCCTCGCGCAGCCAGAGCAAGTCCTGGTCATAGGGGACAGTTCAGAGCCTAAGTCCATCGCCGAGATCAAAGGCCATGGCATTGCGATTGTCGGAGCAGTCAAAGGTGCTGACTCAGTAATCAACGGCGTCTCTCTGATCAAGAGCAAACAAGTCTATGTTCTAAAGCAGGATACCGAGCTGATCAAAGAAGAGCGCAATTACCTATGGAAGATGGATAAGAACGGCGAACCGCTAAACGTGCCGCGGGATCTTTTCAACCATGCGATGGATGCCGGTCGTTATGCTATGACCGATCTCATTGGAAACGCTGCAGCTCCATTAGGTGATGTTGAAGATGATGACTATGAATCAATTACATCGGGATTGCTAGACGAAAGCTTCTAATTGTCGTACTTTTAGTAGTAGATGGATACAAAGAAACTTCAAACAAAGGAAATCGGAACTTCTGGAGTTTCTATTACTAGCGGTCTTATCACTGGGGAAGAGTACAACCCTAAGCTGACCGGCAAAAAGGCGATTGATGCCTACGACCAGATGCGCCGCAGCGATGCCACCGTGAACGCCGCTCTCAATGCCGTGAAGCTGCCGGTCCTGAGTGCTGACTATGAAGTCGATCCAGCCTCAGATGATGATGCGGACAAGGAAGTTGCTGACTTCGTCAAGGACTGTCTCTTCCACGTCGTTGACTGGGACCAGTTCCTGGGTGAAGCCCTTACCTTCCTCGACTTCGGCTATGACGTGCACGAGATGGTGTTCGAACCGCGTGAGATCAATGGCACTCTTCGAATCGCCCTGGTGAAGCTCGGTTACCGCAAGCAGACGACGATCCAGAAATGGGAGACCGTTGACGGCAAGCCTGGCATCCAGCAGTTCGACAACACTGGACATACCTACTCGATCCCGGTACAGAAGTTGGTCCGTTTCACTCACAAGCAAGAGGGCGACAACTACGAAGGAATCTCCCTGCTCCGTGCTGCTTACAAGCACTGGTACATCAAGGACAAGCTCTACCGCATCGATGCCGTCGGCCATGAGCGCCATGCACTTGGCGTCATCGATGTCACTACACCCGTAGGTGCGTCAGAAGCTGACAAGAAGAAGATGCGCACGCTGGTTCGCAACCTTCGCGCCAATGAAGAGTCTTACATTGAACACCCTGAAGGCTGGATCGTTCAGTTCCTCGATATGAAGGCCAACTCACTCAAGGACGTCGAGCCGTCTATCAACCACCACGACCGCCAGATTATGAAGAACGTCCTGGCGCAGTTTCTTGAGATCGGTGCATCAGGCGGCAGCGGTACGCGTTCAACCAGTGAGGACCATAGCCGGCTGTTTGAGCTCGCTGTTCAATCAGTGGCGCGCCGCATCGTCCAGGTTCTGCAGAACACTGTGGTCCGGACTCTCGTTGATCTCAACTTCACTGATCGTGAATATCCGACGCTGCGAGTCGGCAACATCAGCGATGACAACATCCCGGTCATGAGTGATGCCATCAAGAAGTTTGTTGATGCGGGTGTGCTACATCCACGTGCCATCGATGAGAACAGCACTCGTAAGATGATCGGCTGGTCCGAGCTTACTGATGAGGACATCAAAGCACTTGAAGCGGAGCCAAAGAAAACGGTCAAGCACAAGGCTGACAACGAAGAGATCCAGGCAGCGAAGAAGCTTCACGCATCCATAACGGGACGGCTCTATGGCGACACGTCAAGAGTTGCTTAACGCCCGCGAACAACTCCACATAGCCATTCACGCAGCTGAGGAATGGCAGGACAGCTACAAAGCGAGTCCTATTACGTTTGCGGACCTACTTCGCCTAGAGGCGGCCTTAGAAACGGCCGCGGGGGAGTATCTGCATGAGCTGGCAGACCGTGCACCCAGCTACGTGGATTGGTCCCGCCTACCTGAGCCGATCAAAGCAGACGCCGGCCCTGTGGCTAACAACGACGATCCAGTCTGGAAGCAAGAGCAGATCCTTCTGACTGCAGCCGTCATCGACATCATCACTGACCTTGTGGCAACTGGTGCTGTGGCAGGGGAGACGCTGTATGGTATCCCGATTGGCTACTCGACACTTGAGTTCGCCTCGCTAGATGAAGCCATCATGCAAGCGGCCAGGAAGCACACGGCGCAGATGGTCTCAAACGTCAGCGAGACGACCCGCAAGCTAATCCGCGAATCCGTAGCTAAGAGCATTGCCCTGGGGGAGAACGCTGACTTTGCGACGGTGCGCCTGATGAACGTCATCGACAACCCGATCCGAGCCCAACTGATCGCTCAGACGGAGCCAGTCAACGCCTATCAAACGGGGCTGAAGCACTATGCCTTGCAGACCGGGGCAAAGGAAAAGACCTGGGACGGACTCAGCGCAGCTTGCCAAATCTGTTCACCACTCATCGGTAAGACACTGCCTATTGGTGATCTCTTTGTTCTGGCGAATGGCCGCGAGATAGACAGGCCTGCCGGGCATCCAAGGTGTCGTTGTTCTTTAATCTACATTTATTGATTGACAATTAAAGCCATTCATAAGACATTAAGTATTAGATATGGCTATAAAAGGATTTCACAACCTAGTAAAGATCAGCGCGGACGCTGAAGGCAATGCGCCTAAGACTATTGAATTACTTCGATCGGGCAAGTGGAACACACCATGGCATGGTGACTTTGAGATCACCCCGGAAGACATCCAGCAGTACGTCCTGAACGCTGCGAACGGTGTTGGCCTCGTTGCTGCCGATCCTAAGGTCCCGATCAACTACGGCCACGCCTCTTACGACAAGGCTGCGGCCTGGATTCCTCGCATCTACGCAAGCGACGACGGTCAGGCACTCCTGGGCGATCCAGACTGGACGCCGGCTGCCGCCCAGGCAATCAAAGACGGCGAATGGAAGTACATCTCACCAGAGTTCAACCCGACCTCATGGCCATGGGAAGACCCTGAAGAAGAGTTCCGCTTCGTCAAGAACGTCATCACGGGCGCTGCCCTGACCAACATCCCATTATTCAAGAAACTGAAGCCGATCACTGCGTCTCGCCTACCTACCAAGGTGGTCAACGCAGACCAGACCGGCAACGGTGATAACCATAAAGGAGAAACTATGACGCTAGAAGAGATTCGAGCCAAACAAGTTGCTGAGCTGAACGACGAAGAAAAATCGTTCCTAGCTGAGCACAAGTCTGAGTTGACCGCTGAAGAGCTGAAGACCTACGGACTAGAAGAGGAAGCTCCGGCTGAAACGCCTGAGACTCCAGAAGTACCTGAACAGAAACCAGAAACACCAACAGCGCCAATCGAAGCGAGTGCCATCAAAGGCATCACGGACGAAGAGATTGCACAGCTTCGGGCAGACGCTCAGGCCGGCATAGAAGCGAAGAAACAACTCGCTGAGAACGAAGCCCGCAACTTCATCAAGGCCAGCATCACGAGCGGCCGAGTGAAATCAGATCAGCAAGAAAACGCAGTCAAACTGCTCCTTGCCTCTAAGGGTGAACAGCGCACAGCGCTTGAGTCGTTTATCAACGCTCTCCCTGAAAACAAGCTGCTCGGCGACGAGAAGGGCAGCGGCAAGGGTGAAGCAGAGACGGAAGTCGTCATCACTGACGAAGAGAAGGACCTCGGTTCCAACTTCGGCAACAGTGCTGAAGACATTGCCGCGTTCAAAAAATCACAAAGCGAAAGCAAATAAGAAAGGTCTATAGACAATGAGCAATCTAACTGCATCAAAAGCTGACGAACGACAAGAAGGCATCCTGATCGATGTGAAGCTTGCGGCCGTCAAGGTATTCAAGGGTTCAAACCTCAACTTCAACGCTGCCGGCTTCGCCACTAAAGCCGGTGACACGGCAAGCGAACGATTCGCCGGACTAGCAATGGAAACAGTAGACAACAGCACAGGCGTAGCTGGTGACAAGATCGTCCGCGTCTGGGTAGAAGGCGTCAGCTCAATGAACTGCGCAAGCGCTACTCAGGCATGGGTAGGCCAAGACGTCTTCGCCGTCGATGACAACCTGGTCGCACTAGCTGCAACCACACTCAACGATGTCAAGGTCGGCAAAGTCGTCGGCTTCATATCAGCAACTGAAGTACGCGTAAAAATCTAAGACGAATACAGAAAGGAAACATTTTAAATGTCTGTAATCACACGAGAACTGCTAGAAGCCCTTGATACGAACATCAGGGTCACATGGCAAAAACGATTCGAAGCAGCGCCAACAGCTGATCTTTGGAAGAAAATTGCCATGCCTATCAACAGTAAGAGCTTGAGCGAGAAGTATTCGTTCCTTGGCACCGTACCTGGACTCCGTGAGTTCAAGTCTGAGCGCATCCCTGGCACACTGTCTGGCTTCAACTATGAGATCAGCAACAAGAAATGGGAATCAACCCTCGACGTAGACCGTGATGTCATCGAAGACGACAACACTGGCCAGATCATGCTCGCTGTCACCGGCCTAGCCACCAAAGCTGCTAAGCACTACACAGTCCTTACAGCCAAGGCTTTCGATCTAGCAGACAGCACACTCATCTACGACGGCCAGAACTTCTTCGACGTTGATCACACCACTGGTAGCAACTACCTTGGTACTGCGAAAGACTTGAACGCTACGAACGTCGCTGCCGCTGAGCTCTTGCTCAACAAGCAAGTAGACGACCGCGGTGAATACCTTGGCTACATGGGCACAGCGATCATCTGTGGTCCTGAGCTCGCAGCTGCTGCCAACAAACTGGTCAACTCGAAAACCATTAATGACGGCGGTATCGCTGTGGACAACCCTAACTACCAACGCTACGAAGTAGTCGTTCTGCCTCACCTCGGAACATCTAAGAAATGGGCTGTGGCCGATCTCAGCCAGGGCTTGCTTCCGTTCATCGTTCAGATCCGTATCGCAATCTCATTGCTAGCGAAAACTGACCTAAACAGCGACCGGGCGTTCGACAAGGACATCTTCACTTGGGGCACACGCGCTCGTCACAACGTCGGCTACGGCAACCACCAATTGATCGTAGGAGCTGTCTCTTCTTAGGAAGAGCAGTACTGACCTATGTATAGCGTCACCCTTCCACGAGAGTTCCCCTACGAGCAGCGCGTTCGTGCTGGCATCGTCGTGAACAAGGTTTATGGCTTTGAAGGCGAGCTTACGGACGAGCAGCTTGAAGCTATCAAGGCTGATGGCGTCCTAAGCGTCACGAAAGTCCAGGCACCTGCGTCTAAAAGCGAATCAAAAGACTCAGGCAACAAGCCAAAATAGCTGATTGCCTAAACACAAATGAGAGCGTCCAAACCGGGCGCTCTTTTAATTGTTGCCGCGTGGTGTTTAAATAGGGACATATATGGCAACAACAATCCGAGTAGATTCATTCAACGAAATAAACATTGTCGAACGCAGTGAGCTAAGCGCCGATTACGTCGCCGCTCCGTTGGTCCTGAAGCTGAAAAGTACCCAAGGCATTGTGGTCGGCCAAGTGTTGTATGTCGGGCAGCTATCACGCGAAGGCGTTGAGAAGGCCGTCGTCAGCACAGTTGGTGATGAAACGACTATCAACCTTACTCAAGCCCTAAAACTGCCACACACGCGCTATGAGCCAGTCACAGCCGCACTTGGTGACTCGGTCCGAATCCACCGCGCACCGAACGCTAATGGGACCGTACCAGCTGATGGCCAATTCGCTGTCCTAACGACGCGCGCCATCGATCCAGACCAAATCTCGACTTACTACAAGGACCCAACCGGCTCTAGTGACTTCTGGTATCGCTACACCTACTTCAATACCTCGACATTAGAAGAGACGCCACTTACCGCCTTCGATGCTTTCCGCGGAGACGACTTCGCCCACTACGCGAGCTTGTCAGAGATCCGCGTCGAAGCTGGTTTTGAGAACGCGCTCAACCTTAAGGACTCCACCGTCGAGCAACAGCGTCGAGCAGCGGAGACGGAGATTAACGCCTCGCTGAGTGGCGTGTATACCGTGCCCTTTAGCCCGGTCCCCGGGATCGTTCGAACGCTGACGATCCAACTGGCAGCTGCGCTGCTCCAGGTCAATGCCTACGGCGATACCTCGGGTAATCGACAGAAACTTAAAGATGCCAGGGCAGCTATCGATGCCTACAAGCTAGGCGCTTCCGTCCTCACCGATGACGCCGGCACCGCCCTCTCAACGTCAGAGTCAGTCAGCGGCTTCCCCGGTGATCCAGATGACGATGCACCGAGGTTCTTTAGAATGAGCGATCGCTTCTAATGTCCGGACTCAAGCTGGTCATCCAGGGTGACAAAGAGCTCGTAGCCAAACTGCGGAAGTTTGGTGTCTCGGTCCTCGATCTCAGCGACTCCATGGATGAGACAGGGCGCTATCTCACAAGATTCTTCTCCGGTGAAGTCTTTGCTTCACGCGGACAGGTGTTCGGCAAGCCCTGGCCAGCTCTCAACGACAACTACGCGGCGTTCAAGGCGCGAACCTTTCCAGGCCGGCCACCCCTCATCCGGTCTGGTCTTATGAACCGATCCTTCAAGCACAAGTCAACGAAACTAACCGCCAGCCTCTGGAACGAAGCCAAGTACTTCGATTACCACCAAGAAGGCAGGGGAGTGCCAGAGCGCGTGATGATGCACGTCGATGAGAAGCGCGAACGTTCGATCGTCGGCTTCGTAGCTGAGGACATCAGCGGAAAGATGAAGGCCGCCGATGTCTAAGTACGAAGACAACGTCCAGCGCATCCTGCACCTCATGAAGGCCACGTTTGGGGACACGTTCAAGACCTACTACGACGGTGATCCTGAAGCGATTCCCGTCTTCAATCTTCCGGCCATTGTGGTGACGCAGACCAGTGACACCACTACTCAAGACTCCTGGCAGCAGGATGAAGTGGAAGACACTCTGACCGTCAAGATCATTCTCAACAAACGGGACGACTTCGACAATGACAAGGTCAATCCGCTCAACATGACCGAGCGCAAGATCAGGAACTTCGTCGCTGAGCGTGACCAGACGACAGGGACCTATCTGCTGCGAACCGTCAAGGGCGCAGTACGCACCATGGCGTTAGACGGCATCACGGCCATTGCCGGAACCATGAACGTGGAGTACGGGATTAACCCACGTGTATCTGGTGAGGGCCTTGCTGACCTTACAGCCGAAGGCCACGTGACCTTCAGTATCAGCTATCCAGTTGATATTCCAGTTGCATCATAGGCTTTTAAATACTTGTCAATTGTTTTAGATTAAAGACATGGGAAACAAGTTAGCAAAGCATATTAAGACTAAAGCGGTGAATGCATCCATTCAATACTTCTTTGTCCCGTCGATCCTTCGGACGATAGAGGCAACAGACCTGGCGGACGTCGAGGCCCTAGTCGCTAAAGATATAACTAATCAAGAAATAGAGGTAGGTAATGGCAACAGCTGATCAACATATAGGCAGACGAGTAGGCGTAGGAATTGGCATCGAAGCCACTCCTGGTGTGACCGTCGCTCCACAAACGTTCCTACGATGGGATACAAACGATCTTCAACCAAAGACAAACGTTGTTGAAGACGACAGCGCTATGGGTGTCGTGGATGAGATTAGCGACAGCGGCATTACATCTCGTTGGGCAGAAGGAACGCTAGGCGGCAAGATCAGTGCAGTCGACATGGGCTTCTTCTTCCTGGGGCACTACGGAGCGGTCACGACTGGCGCAGCGGTGGCCGGCGTCTACCCTCACACCTTCAGCGTCAAGCAATCAAGCATCCCGACAACGGTCAGCCTATCGATTTCGAGCCCGTTGCAGTCGCAACGTCACGGCTATGGTGTGTTCGAAACCTTGGAGATCACGGCAGAGCAGAACGGCTACGTGAACTTCTCGGCTGCAGTCAAGGCGCGAGTCGGTGTTACTTCCAGTGAGACGGTGGCCTACACGGCGCAAAACCTTTTCACGAGTAAGCACATCACCCTCAAGATTGCAGATACGAGTGCCGCCCTCGGTGCCGCCGCAGCAATCAGTGCACTGAGCGTCAAGTTCATGTCTGAGCGTCCATCTGAAGCTGTCAGCCCGCTTGGCACGATGGATGAAGTTGAGTTCGACCGTGGCAGCTACAAAGCGAACGGTGAGTTCGTGGTCCGTCTGAAGTCCACCGAGTACGAGGAAGCCTTCCTGGCAAACACCGTCAAGGCCCTGCGCATCTCTATGGTCAACGGCAACGACGGCCTTGAGATCACAGCCACTAAGGTCCGCTACCGCGAGCTTGAACAGTCTCGTGACAAGAACGATGTCGTGACCGCGACGATCCAGTACTTCTGCGAATACGACACCGCGGTTGGTGCTTCAAATGTTCCGGTCCTGAAGAACTCACGCGCTTCTTACGTCGCTGCTTAGTTCATCCTTTACTGAAATGCTGCCCCATGTTTAACTAGGGGCAGTTATTTAATTGGAGCATCTATGACCGAAGTTAAGCGATATGCGGCAGTAAAGAAATCATCACTAGCTGGGCTCAGCGAAGAGTGGGGCGATGAGTGCTACGCCTACGTGCAGCCAGCTACTTACGCAGACAACATGGCCGTCACTGAGGCGGACTTCTCAACGATGAAGCAGCGCGAGCAGGTGGAGTGGCAGACAAAAATGGTCAAAGATCACTTCATTAGCGGCAAGATAAAGGCTTTCAACGGCTCTAAGTTTGAGTTGGTGGACATGGCGGATGAGGACATCGACGCCAGTATCGCCGTCAACGACAAGCTCTACGCCGACATCATGGGGTTTGATCTGGACCCAAAAGATTTACGCAAGGCAGTGATGGAGAGCGCCTTGCAGACGAGCGAGCAGAACACTACCGAAACTACATCGTCAGAGGAATCAGTTCCGGAGTCCCCGACGCAGTAGTTCGGGAGATCATGCTTTTCCGCTACATAGAGCGTCTGAACCAAAGCTATATTCAGGCAGCGAATGAAACGCCATGGGCAGAAATAGAGCGCGCTTTTTACATATGGTCGTTAGATAGTGACCGTGATAAATTAGAGACAGAAAGAAGCGGCGGCACTTAAACACACAACTTCATGGCATCCAATACAATATCTATCCTCATCAAAGCCCAAGACAATGCCTCTAAGGTGATTAAGGATGTTGGGGATAACATCGACGGTGCCGGCAGGAAATCAGAAGCCAGTGCCAAGTCAATCAATAGCCTGAATGATCATATGGGCGCACTCGCAGGCGTGACTGCTACCGCTGGCGTCGCTACCTACAGTCTCATCGGCATGATGGACCGCAGCATCAGTTCGGCCAACAAGTATCAAGCCGCATTGACCGGCTTGAACAGTGTCGCAACAGCCTTTGGCCACGACGCGGGAAGAGCAGAGCAGGCAGCGCAGTCTCTTGCCAAAGACGGGCTCATGACAGTCACCGACGCGGCGATAGGCCTCAAGAACCTATTGGCGTCTGGGTTCAGTCTCGACCAGGCAACGACTTTGATGAAGCGTTTTAAGGACAGCGCAGCCTTCGGCCGACAAAGTGCCCTGAGCTTCGGTCAAGCAGTGTCAAGTGCGACGGAAGGTATCAAGAACGGCAACAGCATCCTGGTAGACAACGCTGGCGTGACGAAGAACCTCAGCAACATGCTGACGGAGGCCGGCTACAGCGCCCAGGATCTTTCAAAGGCAACGACCGACGTCGGCATACGCCAGGCGCTTTTCAACGGCATCCTCAAAGAGACGAACGCTCAATCTGGAGACGCAGCCAAGCTGGCTGATAGTGCTGCAGGTAAGCAAGCGGTCTGGGCGGCACAGACGGAAATCTTGAATCAGAAGATTGGCATGGCACTCCAACCGGCCCTCTTGTCTCTGCTTCAGACGATGACACCAATCATCACCTCAATTGCCGACTGGGTTTCACAGAATCCACAACTCGCCGCGGGACTGGTTATCGGCACAACTGCTGTGGTCGGACTGACGACAGTAGTAGGAACCCTAGCTCTTGCTGTCGCGGGTCTTGGTCCCGTGTTCGCCCTATTCAAGTTTGCGTCCATTGCTGCAATTGGTGCAGTCGGTACTGGCATGACCGGCCTAGCTGCACTCGTCGCATCGCCGCTCGCTATGCCAGCCATCGCCGTGGCCGCTGCTGCCGGCGCACTCTTTCTCGTCTATGACGCCGCAGTCAAGGCTCGCAATGCAGTCAATGAAGCGACCGCTGCCAAGGCAAACCTTGCATCTCAAGATGCCAAAGACAAGGCAACTGCATACAGCGTTCTCAACAGCCCAGCATCAGCTGAACGGAAAGCGGCCGCGCAAAGAGTCCTAAACAACATCGCTGCACGCGGCAATGCATCGGGTACGGCCTACTCACCTGGTGGATCAACACTCGTTGGTGAGAACGGTCCGGAGATCGTCAACATGCCACGTGGTTCCCAAGTCACTCCTGCCTACAGAACACGCAATGAGCTTGCTTCAGACGGCTCAGGAGG
The DNA here is from genome assembly GCF_023913815.1 of Pseudarthrobacter cellobiosi. Classification (NCBI taxonomy): domain Bacteria; kingdom Bacillati; phylum Actinomycetota; class Actinomycetes; order Micrococcales; family Micrococcaceae; genus Pseudarthrobacter; species Pseudarthrobacter cellobiosi. The sequence continues at coordinate 140,529 of NZ_JAMXBK010000021.1, read as the reverse complement.
CGTCACGAACATCTTGAACGGCAACTTTACATTCCAGTCCGCGGAGGCCGTCCAGGAGTTCTTTAATCGCCTCGACAAGACACAGCGCCTGGCCAAGTTTGGAATGGCCTCATGATCGGCGTCAGCTACGGCGACTTCAACATGCAGGCGAACGGCGTCACTGTTACTGGTACTGATGTCTATTCAGCGCCGACAAACAACATCCAGGCCGATGAACTGGCAGAGCGCGACGGTGCACTCATCGTCCAACAGAAGTTCCAGAAGAAGGCATTCAAAGTTGAGGGGCTCATCCGCAAAGCTACACAGCTAGAGCTGGAGCAGACGCTCGATGCGTTCAAGCTAGCGATGTCGAAAAAGAACCAGGGCTTTGATGTGGCCTACGCGGGCGGCATCCGTCGCTACCTCGCGTCGGTCCAGAACAACATCATCAGCAACCGTGGCATCACGAGCGTCGGGTTCTCGATTGAGTTCTTGTCACCTGATGGCATGGGCTGGGATCTTCAAGCGACGACACTTATCTCTAGCGCTGCCAACACGACATCTAACACGACCGTCTCGCTGAGCGTGGGCGGCTCGTACAAAGCTGATCCGTACATCAAAGTGACAGTGGGCGTGATAACTGGAGGTACGAGCAAGACGATCACCCTCTCTAACGCGGCAACGCTTCGCTCGATAGCAGTGACACGAACCTGGGTAGCCGGCGATGTCCTTGAGGTCGACGCGTTGAAGGGCCTCGTTTTAGTCAACGGAGCCGCATCAGATTTCACCGGTCAGTTACTCAGCTTCGAACCTGGCGACGGGGGACTAGGGTATCTCGATGATTTCACTACCCGCAGCATTACGATAACGAGCAGCTACACAAGACGATGGTTGTAAGTTACATTAAAGACAGAATTAAATAGGAAAAACTACATATGGCGAATTCACTTTTTGATAAGGCACGAGAAGGATTTCTCTCAGGACAGATCCTCTGGAACTCAGACAACATAAAGGCTGTGCTTGTTGATACTGGTCTCTATACGCCCAGCCTCAGCACTAACCAGTACCTCAGTGACATCGCCGCTGGAGCACGAGTCGCCACCAGTACCAACCTTGCCGGCAAGACCATCGCGAACGGAGTAGCCGACGCGGCAGACGTTACGTTCCCAGCAGTCACGGGTGCTTCTGTTGAAGCCATAGTTCTCTACAAAGACACAGGAACAGCCACCACTTCGCGCTTGATCTGCTACATCGATAGCGGCGTCGGCGGCATCCCGATCACGCCGAACGGTGGTGACATCGCCACTGCCTGGAACGCTAGCGGCATCTTTAAGTTGTAGGTGCTGACTTAGATGGCAAATCGTTACTGGGTACCATCTGGAGGTTCAGGTTCGGGGAACTGGACTGACACAGCGCATTGGTCTACGACAAGTGGCGGTGCTGGCGGTGCGAGCGTCCCGACGAGTACTGATGACGTGTTCTTTGATGCGAGTAGTTTCTCCGGCAACGGATTTACGGTAACGGTTAATGCCTTCAGTACGATACGTCACTTGAATGCCAGTAGTCTGAACGACAGCATGACAATAGCAGGATCAGTGGATCTTGTTGTGTATGGAAATGTCACCCTATCTTCACTGCTTACGATGACTACGCCGCTTCTAATCAGATCCACCAACTGTCTGTTTACTCGAAGCAGCGCAACACTAAACACTTCAGTCACACTCGGCAATTCCGCCACACTCGAACTCAACGACGCATTCGCTGCAAATTCATTAAATTTCGGTATTGTATCCGGAATTTATAGCGGTTCGCTTTTTACGAATAATTATCCGATTACCGTAGCAGCTATTAGCTTCTACCGGGCTCTAAATATATTCTTTGGAACTTCTGTCGTGACGCTAACAGGTAGTGGAATCACCGTCATTGACTATACCGGCACAAACATATACTCCAATAGTGCAACCTTCATCATGACAGGTACGGGGGTACTAAATCTAAACTACGAGGATGTCGGAACCCTAGAAATATACGGTACGACGACCGTCACAACATCTCATACATTCAACACCTTGAAGTTGTACCCCGGCTCAACACTAATCTCGACCGTCGGCGGCATGTCAGCAACGACTCAGACGATAACCAACTTCATCGCCAATGGCACGGCTGCTGCGCCTATCACTATAAAGTCATCATCTGTCGGTTTGCAGCACGTTCTACGCAAGACTAGCGGCACGGTAGATGCTTACTATCTCCACCTTCAAGACTCGGCGGCGAGCGGTGGAGCAACCTGGAACAACATAGGCGGAGTCAACAACGGCAATAACAGCGGTTGGAACTTCCTTGCGCCACCGCTGCCCACGTGGGATTTCATCGACTCGACCGCATCAGTCTTCCAACCCACACTGACTCCAGGCGTGTCCACTATGTCGCCTAATTTCATCGACAGCACCTCGACGGTCTACAGCGCAATTAACACCATGTACTTATCTGGCGGTACGTTCATCGACTCAACCGCATCCGTCTATGCCCCGGTCCTAACGCAGCTGCCACCTCCACCTCCACCTCCGACTGACTGGGAAGCTATCGGTAAGGAAGACGAGAAGGTTTACGTCTACAAGGTTTACACATCAACCGGCACGTTCATCGGGATCTGGACTGACGTGCGGGACAACCTGAAGTTCACGCGCAAGATCAACACTCCAGGAACGACGACGACGATCATCCTTGCTCGCTCCCCGAACACGACAAAAGAAGTCCGCGCGAATCTGACGACGGAGGCCGGCGAGCCGATCACCACGGAAGACGGAGATAGGTTGACCGTTACCTACGAAACGAACAACTCAGTCGGTGAAGGCACTGATGTGGATATCAATTACAAGGTGGATGTCTATGTCCACTATGGAGAGTTCCAACGCTTGGTCACTGAAGCAGGGGAACCACTGACTACGGAAGACGGAGAATATCTGCTAGCGGCATCCGGAGCACCGAGCGGCGTCCGGGTGTTTAGCGGCACGATTCTTGATTACCGATCTACCTATGCCGAGGAAACCGGCGTCATGGTCACACTGGCATCACACGGTCTGGCCTTATCAAACGAGTTGGTACGTAGTGGCGAGACGACGACGGTCAACTACTCATCTCAGCCGCTCCAAACAACGCTGAAGAGCGTCCTGGACTCCAACCCTCAGGTGATGACATACAGCACTGACTCGATAGCTGCCCCAGGTGTGTCTGCGGCCTTCAAGTTTGAGCTCAGTACGAAACTCGAGGCCGTTGAGCGCGTCTATGAGCAGTCACCTGATGGTTGGTACTGGTACGGCGACGTGGCCGACAACTTCATCTACATGCAACCAACAGCGTCGACACCACACCACATGTTCAAGAAGGGCTACCACGTTAAGTCGCTTGATCTCACACGCTCTAAGGAGCAATTGATCAACCGCGTCTACTTCATTGGTGGGGAAGTAGCCGGCGTTCCTGTCTTCAAGAAGTACGAAGACGCTGCCAGCATCGCGCAGTGGGGAGTGGGTCTGCATCGAATCGTCGATCGGCGGTTCACTGATGCAGCGGCCATGCAGCGCAAAGCCATGAAGCTGATCAATCGATTCAAGAATCCTATCTATACCACGCCAATAACGATCAGCTCGGCCAGGTATGACCTTGAATCGATCAGGGAAGGGCAAGTCGTCGGGTTTGCTAACTACGGAAACTTCGTGGATGACCTGTTGCTACAAATTGTCAGCCTGTCCTATACGCCGACAGCCGTGACGCTCGAAGTCGGCGACGTTCTGCAAGCACAACACGAAAGAATCGAAGAGATAAGTGACGAGTTGCAAGGCGAACAATATCAAAACCTTCCAACTGCGCCTGTTTGATGTTAAATTAAGGAATATAAAGGATTTAGAAATGTATGGCCGAAGATAAAAACGAAATAGACCTGCGCAGACTCTATAAGTCTCGCATATATCGCATCTGGTCGAATATGAAGACACGCTGCACTAACCCCAAAGCGACTCAGTACGAAAACTACGGGGGTAGGGGAATTAGATTCACTCCAGCGTGGAACAGTTTCGAAGGTTTCTACGTGGACATGTCGGATGGATATAGCGACGAGCTGAGCCTGGACCGTATCGACAACGATGAAGGCTATAGCAAAGATAACTGCCGATGGACCACCCGCGAAGAGCAGTGCTCCAACAGATCGAGCAACAAAATCGTGGAGATCAATGGCGAGAAGAAGACGCTAGCTCGGTGGATTCGCACTGTCGGTGCAAAGCCGAGCACGGTTCGTCAGAGGTACTACGTCTATGGCTGGTCTATTGAAAAAGCTTTAGGAATGGAGGTATACCTTGGCTGATAAAAAAGTAAGCGATTTACCCGCGTTAGTAACAGCCGATGCGACCGACGTCGTTCCCCTCGTGGACATATCCGCGTCGGTCACGAAGAAAGTCACAGTTGCTGGCCTGGCCCCTGCAGTCGCCGCAAGTGTTCCTGCAGGCACCTTCCCCGCATCAGTCATGGATATCAACGCCAACCCTGAGACGCGTATGAGCGAGAGCCTGGGCAACTTCGTTGCGTCCGGTCTTGTCTGGTCCGCAACCTCAGGACTGGCTGCCGCGATGACAGTCGGTGTTGTGTATATCGGTGGGCTGCGCGTTCCCGTCAGCCTGATTTCTTCCAGGACATTCACCGCGAGCAAAGACACGTATGTCAGTGTCAATAATGCGGGCACGGTTGCCTATAGCGAAGTCACGAACAACGCTGCTTCACCTTCGTTGCCAGCTAACTCAGTTTGGTTGGCGATCGTGGTGACTAACGGTAGTACGGTAACTAGCGTCAATGTAGGCCAAGTTGGGGCCGTCGCACCAGTCATATCAAGCATCGCCATTAATGTCTCCACATCACTCGGCGACCTTATATGCCCTAAGCCAGGTCAGAAGCTTATCGCCTATGCACAGGCGGTTGGAGACTTCACCACCGCCAGTACGACACCAGTCCAAATTACGGGCCTCATCGTCTACGCAAAAGTCCCCGCAGGAAGAACCGTTAAGCTAACGGCTGCGCTTCCATCGGCCTACAACACTGCGACAGGCACGAACAAGCTCTCTGTCTATGACGGCGCAACGCATCTTGGTATGGCCTCGCAGACCATCCCAACAGGTGGGTATGCGGCGAACATGACGAACATTATTCATCAAACACCCGTCACTACGTCGAAGACTTACTCTGCGGCATTATCAGCGACCGCAGGAACGGCGGGCACGATATTCGTTTCACCAAGCATCAATTCGTTATCAGTGGAGCTTGAATAGGCGATGAACCATGGGGGATAGCGATTCAACGGTCAAACGCCACGAGCTCGAACGAGTGGCCGAGCATCTGGAGATGTACCAGAAGCGCACCCTTGAGGACAACGTTGAGATCAAGCAGCTACTCAAAGATGTCGGGGCATCCATTCGCGCGAACACCGTTGAGATCAAGAAGAACTACGTGAGCAATGACCGGCTTGAGATCCGTCTTGCTCCGCATGAAACCATCCGCAAGTTCTTCTGGTGGGTTGCCGGCGGTATGGGCGTCATGTTCCTGGCGACGCTCTACCAACTCCTCATCAACGGAGTGAAGTCACTATGAAGTTCTTGTCCAAAAGCGGAGTGATACGAGCTGCCGTCATCGTGCTCGTCCTGCTGATAGTTGGCGGCAACGTCTTCTTCACCAACCAGCTCATTGAGCGGAAACAGCCAGTCGTCGGCATTACCCCGGGCTCTCCTACCAAAGGTGAGAAGGGTGATAAAGGCGATCGGCCAACAGCTCAGGAAGTTCAACTAGCAGTCGTAAAATACTGTGCTGAGACGGGCGTATGTGAGGGCGCAAGGCCAAGCTTTGAGACTGTCTACGCCGCAGTGACGAGATACTGCCAAGACACCACGTGCCGTGGAGCTGACGGTACTAACGGGCAGGACGCGCCCGCCTTGACTGATGCACATATACAAGCTCAGATTATTGCTTACTGCGCCGCTAATCAGTGCATAGGGGCTGACGGTTCTGATGGTTCAAACGGGCAAGCTGGCCTTCCAGGGCAAGCCGGCCGATCCCCAGTTATATCTTGCGTCATCCGTTCAACTACTACCGTCGATGCCCAGTACGTGGCGTGGAAGTATGCGGATGAGACTGACGATCAATACAAAGACCTCTATGAATTGCATGTCGGGGACAAGTGCCCAGAACCAGTCGATCTAAGAGAGGCACCACAGCAACCATAAACGGAGACATCATGAATGAGCTACCAATATCTAACGCAATGGGATAGTCCCAACTTCACACCAGCGAACCAGACGGCGCAGTCTTGGGGAGTAAATAGGCAAATCAAAGAGATAGCTATTCACTGGTGGAACGCACCCAATAGCGGCGCAACCTTTGAAGGGGTCGTCGGGGGATTCCTCAAACCAGGAGGACTGTCAGCGCACTACGTCGCTACTGGCAGCGGACGCCGCGTGGCTTGCCTCGTAGATCCAACGCACAACTCCTGGGCAACTGGTCCCGGCAACCCCTATACGATCTCGATCGAATGTGATCCCGCCCAGAGTGATGCAGACTTCGATGTCATCGCTGAACTGATCGCTGACATTCGTTCTGCCTATGGTGATCTGCCTCTTGTCGCGCACAACAAGTACGTCAACACCCGCTGTACTCCGTACGACCTTGGCCGGCTCGACAGGGAAGCTCGCAACAAGTTCTCCCACGCGACTGATTGGGGGAAGGGCGGAACAGTTACGGCACCGACTCCAAAGGTAACGGCTGCTCAGATTGCTGCTGCTTACCTAGAAGTGCTTGAGCGGACTTACGACCAAGGCGGTATGGATACGTACCTAGGTAGCGGATTCGACATCGAACGCATCAAGAATGAACTCCGAAACTCCAATGAGTACGCGGATCTAAAGGTACGCAAGGCTCAGGCTTCTCAAGCGGCCTTGGATGCGGCTAAGAAAGCTGCTGAAGAACAAGCACGACTGGATGCTGAACGTGCAGAGCGGGACCGTGCATCTTCTGTTGCCGACGCCGCTGCCCAAGCAGCCAAGGATGAAGCGCTAGTTCTAGCCAGAGAGAACAACAACCTGCTCAAGCAAATATGGGCAGCTATCAAACGAATATTTAACCTAGGAGCATAGACATGAAACCATCGTCACAATTTTGGAACACCAACGTAGGCAAAACTTTGAAGGCTGCGGCATGGTCAGCTGCATCAGCAGTCCTGGCCTACATCATCACAGCAACGACTAACGATCCTGAGCTGTTCGGTCCGATGACTGTCTTCATCAACGCGGCGCTTGTGTTCGTACAGAAGACGTTCCTGAGCCAAGATACGCCGAATATATAGCCTGTGAGGCTGTCAGAAGCCGCGCATGGCTCGCTAGCTTCGAAAACGACTAAGTACCGACTTCAAAGCCCTAAGCATCGACTTAGGGCTTTTGTGTGTAGTGTTATTACATGGCAAAGACTACGATCACGAAAATTACCGATGACCTTGATGGCTCGGACAACGCATCCTCCTACACATTCTCCTGGGGTAAAGACCAATATGAGATTGATCTGAGCGAGAAGAACGTCAAGGAACTCGAAGACTTCCTCGGCAAGTACATCGACGTTGCTTCCAAGGAAACTGCCCGACTTCCTCGCGAACGTAGCGCTTCATCATCAGCTCCTAAGAGCAACAAGGAGTACTTGACCAAAGTGCGATCCTGGGCATCTCAGAATGGACATGAAGTAAACGCTCGCGGGCGCGTGGCTCAGTCTGTGATAGATGCGTATGAAAAGGCAGCTCACTAAGAGTCTCGTCCCCACGGTGTTATACCGATGTTTGGTCGCTGCGCCTTCGGTGTCGTAGCGGCCATTCGTCGTTCTGTCTCCTGACGCTCGATGTCAGAGACACGCCGTCCGTACTTATCGTTGGAGCGCAGGGTAGCTGCTTTAGCAGTGCCGGCCTTTTTCGCTGGTGGCAACGTCTTGATCGTTACTGGTGAGCTGATACCGCTGTCAGTGTTGATACGAGCGATTGCCTGGTAGGCCTTGAGGTTCGTGATGTCCGACTTATCTACAGCCCTAGACCCGAACTCGTGCTGCCAGATGTTCGCACCTTCGGCGTTGGTCTGGAAGATAATCTTGGTCCTGGCGTTCGCCTTGATGGCCTGAGACAGGTTTTGCGGCAAGCGCTCGACGTACTGCGTGGCCAGCACCATGCCCAGCTTGAATTTACGAGCCAGCGCCAAGACGTCATCAAAGCCCATAGGGATGTCGGCAAACATCTGGAATTCATCGAGATAGACGTAGTTCTCTTTCTCTACCGGCACCCGCTGGGCGGCCTCCCATATGGCGTTGAACAGCAGGGTTCCGACGATCTCCGCTGATTCCTTCGGCACACCAGCCAAGTTCACGAGCAGGATCTTGTTCTGACGGATGATGTCTTCTGCCTGGAACGACGAGATGCTTTGCCCGAACAAGTAGCGCGGTTCTACTCGGCCAATGATCTGCCAGATACGGTTCTCGACTACTCCTGCATGCTGAACGCGTTCGCTTTCCTTGAGCTGATTCCAGCGCTGCCAGAACTTGACCAGCTCCCTGTCTTTGACGCCCTTCATAATCCCGTCCGCCCAGGCCTTTTCCGCAGCGTCCTTTGGTGAGATGAGAGGCGACAAGTCATTAAACGTCAGCCCCTTCACGGTGGCGAGTGTCATGAGGCCGTGGAACATCAGCTCGCGGAACCAGACGCCGTTGTCCTTGTACTTGAACTGGAACAGCTCCACCAGCTCATCAATGACCGTCCTTGGGTTGCCCTGGTCTAGCAGGTTGAAACCGACGGGATAGAGGCCGTTGCTGAAGTCGATGATGACCACATCGTCCAAGCGGTTGTGGGGTACGTAGTCCAGCACGTCGTAGAAAAGATCACCTTTAGCTTCGAGGACTATCAGACCGTGGCCGGCTTCCATGTCCTGCTTCGCCATATTCGCCATCAGAGTCGTCTTGCCAACAGATGTAGCCCCTCCGACAAAAACGTGCGTGGCCCCAGCTTTGGGACTCATCGCTATAGGGCGCTCGGTTCCTGGATAGGTAGACAGGCCAAGGATGCGCCCCGCGCGGGGGATAGCTTCATTTGGTGGCAGGTGTCTTGTCGCCCCGCTCGGCAGCCCTGCGATGAGTGGCGAACCTAGAGGCCACGTCATGAAGGACACGAGCTCACTCGCTGATACCTGACAGCCAAACTGCCACGGCGTTGAGGCATAGCTGACGGACTCAGCCAGGGCACGCTTGTTGAAGTTGAAGGCGGGCGCAAAGCGGCCGGTACTAGACAGCGGACGGAAGAACAGTGCAAGCAGATGTTGGCTTCGCCGCTTGGTTGGAGCGTTGACAGCGATTCTGAATGATCCGACAAAGTTGGGTTCATCGAGCTTGGCCTTGAGTAGTGCTATCTGCTCACTAGAAGGCGGCTTAGAACCAAGCAGTGCATCAACCAGCGTCGGCTGCGGTGCAATCGTGCGCGGGGGAGTAGACGGCGCTATGACCCACTGGAAGATAGCTGACTCGTTCTTTTTAAGCTGACCGAGGGTGAGCAACATAGAGGTGGACATACTGAAGCTGTCCTTGACGACAAGCGGGTGGTCAGTCCTACGGATACGGAACTCAGTGGCAATTCCCCAGGCGATAAGGGGTCGCTCTTCATCAGGGATTGCGCCGATACCAGGAATCAAGCCCTGCAGTTGACCGATGATGTAGTCAGCATCCTGTTTCGGCATCGACAGCCGGTGGATGATCTCGCGGTCGTTGGCCCACGTTTCAAGAACAATAGTCGGCATTGTAAGTAGTGACGTCTTGTATAGTGACCCGCTGACTTGTCGCAGCCAGTTCAACAGCTCGGGCGTCTTCAGCTCAGCGGGGAAGGCTATGAGGTAGGTCTTACGCGTCTGATCGAGTTCTGTTTGACTAGCCATCTTTAGTAGCGACACTCCTGCTGATAGAAGCGGAACAAGTGATACGTAAAGAAAAAGCCACGTCATGCCTAGTTTTACTTTGGCACAACGTGGCTTTTTCTACCAGAACTTGCGTCTGGCGTATACCAGTCTGAATAAGAGAATCAAAACGGAAAGCAGGATCAATCCTGCTGAGACGATGCCGATGATGGGCATGTAGGGGGCGATGGCTTCGCTGACGATTCCGATGAGGACGATGACAACGATAAAAAGTGCAACCGCTTCCCAGACCTTACGCACGGCCCCGCTTGCGCATCTCTTTATCCGCTACTTCGCGGATGGCCTCTTCAAAGAGCCCGTCTTCAATCTCTGCGTCGCGCATGCCCTGGCGGATAGCGTGTTTCATGTGCTGCTTGCGATCAAGGCGCTGTCCGCGCTTGGAGGTCAGTGCCCAGTAGCAGAAAATGATGCCGCCGAGCATGACGCCCATGAAAACTACGGCAAATACAAATGTTCCAAATCCATTGCCCACGGTGATTCTCGCTTTCAGTACAGTCGTTCGTCGGTTGTTATCTGTTCGATTACTTCTACCGTGCCGTTAGGAAGCGCCCGTATCACTCGCTGAACCTGTGTGCGGCGTTCGACGTACGGGGCGACTTCTTCTTGGAGTTCTTCTTGGAGCTGCTCCAATCCCTTGCCGTACTTCAGAAGGTGGTAGAGCGCTTGTCCAACTTCATCAGGTGTTACTCGCACCATGTGAGTTCTCTCTATTTAGTTCCCAAACTGCCTTGAAGTTGTGGACTCAAACTAGCAGACATTGCAGAGAGATTGCAAGCACATTGCATCGACCAAGCGTTGTGAGGTTGCATCGACCTTACAGAGACATGGCAGGTAGACTATCGTCATGGTCACACTGGTTGAAAAGATCGAAACTGAACTCCAGGAACTGATCCAGGACGAAGGGTTGCACCCTGCTCGCGTCGGAAGATTTGCCCCCAACATCATGAAAGCAACGGGGACTGATAACTGGAATCACGCCACTGACCGAGTCAAGGCTGAATGCTGGGCTTTGGGGGAGGGCAAGTACGCGGTAGCTCTCAGGGCAGCCTTAGCAATGACTGTCTATGCAGAGTCGTTGACGCTGCGCCGGTCGAACTTGCTGGATTCTGGTGGTTTTCCAGACGTCTCGGAGGCAACTTTGCGGAGGTGGGAAAGGATTGCAATCAAACAGCTGGCGCAACTGCTTGCGGACCGAACCACTGATAGTTCAGGTTTCTCCCCGTGGATGATGGGCACTGACCTCGTTCGTCAAATCGGTCCGCTAAAGCAGAAGCATGACAACCTAATTTCGCGCGTGAGATCGGCCAGAGATACTTTGGCTCGCGCTGCCACCTACGGTAGTCCGCCAATGGATTCGTCAAGTCAGAAAATTCTGCTGGACACGCTCATGACGACGCTGGCCGATCAAGACACCTTACGGCGCGAAGTGAACGTGCTTATCGATGAGCTCAAGGCAGCCGAGGTGCGTGATTTGTCATAGCTAGGACGTCCAGCGAATCTCAACACGGTCAGGGTTGAAGATCCACTGCTTGTAGCGAGCTTTGCCATCGCCTAGCTGTTTCGGGTGAATCAGTATCTTGTCAATCAAGGTATCCACTAGTTGGCGTCTCCAGGCGAGATCTGCCCGGTCCCAAGCTTCACGAACGCTTTGGCCGGCTGGAACTTGGCCGAGGGTGTTGCGGGTCGACTTCTGGTCCAGCTCGCGTCCTAGAGCCTGCAGCCGTGCCGCGGCGGCGACTTTGGCGATCTTGTACTCGTCAAAGGTGATATCGCCGGTTGAGTACAGATTCAAGATTTCCTGTAGACGAAGGCTCTGAGTCTCATGATCGCGCATGAGTGCCTTGAGTTCAGTGGTGTCATTTTTACTACTTGCCAGCAACGCGGCAAGGTCAGGCGTGTCCAAGCGGTACATGATGCAGTCAACGATGAGATCCTCTACAGGGTCCTTCTTGCGCTTCACTTTTCCGCATCCGACCACTTGACCGCGGTGGTCCTTCTTTCGACAAGAAAAGGCGGGGGAGTAACTACCGTCTCGCTGTTGCGCATTGATGATCTTCATACGAGAGTCGCAGAGCCCGCAGAAGACGAAGCCGCTGAGAAGGTGCTTGCGGGCGTACGACCGTTTGCCATAGATTGCTTGGCCTTTCATGATGGCGAGTTGCAGGTCATCCCAAGTGTCCTGCGAGACGAGCGCTGGCCACTGAGCCGGGTACTCGCTGTCGTTATGAACGCGGATAGAAATATTGCGAGGGCGGACAGCGACGTTGCGGACGTTGATAGCTGACCACTTGTTGCCCTTGGCTGTCGGGATAGATCGTGCGTTGAAGTCGAGGGCGATTTCGTTCCAGGAATGGCCAGCAATGAAGCGCTCGATCGACTCACGGACTACTGCGCACTCACGCTCGATGATGACCATGCCGTTTTGCTCGTAGCCATAGGCGCGGTTTCCACCCGAAGGCTTGCCAGCTCTGGCGGCCTGGAGCTTCGCCGCCTTGACTCGGTCCGTTGATGTTTCGACTTCATACGAGGCCCAGGCAGCGAGGGTCTTAGCGACGGCCCGGCCCGCTGGTGTCGTGAGATCAAGCTGACCTGCTTTGACCGTGTAGGTCGCGACATTCAGCGGCTGGCAGACTTCGATGTAGTTCTCGAGGTCAATCGTTCGGCGAAGAAGACGGTCCTGATGCCACACCGCCACAGCGTCGACATCGCCGTTCTTGATGGCCTGTAGAAGTGACTCGTAGCCAGGGCGGTGCTTCCCCGAGTATGCCGAAATGTCGTCATCTCTAAAAATTGCTACCACTTCGCCCTTCAAGCCGGATACTAGGTCGCGACAGTCCGTTACCTGTCGTTCAACTCCAAGGCCCGCCCCGACTCTGTCTCTTGATATGCGACCGTAAATAGCGAACCTCACGGCTGCTGCCTACCGATGATGTTGAGCTGTGCGAACTCGTCGAACAGCTGAATGGCAGCAACGTCGTACATGAGTGCCGCTGCTTCTGGATCATTGCTCATACCTGTGTGGAGAGATCTGCCGTCTATAGTCAGTCGAGCGACGTACTCTTGGCTCTGCTTCCTCCAGTAGATCCCCTTGTAGCCAGTCTTATTGGCGACGGTCCGGTTTCGTATGTTCTGCTGCCGACTGCAGAATCTTAGATTTGATCGTCTGTTATCGAGCGGATCGCCGTTGGCATGATCGATCTCCGTACCTGGTGTGGCGGACATGATGTGCCTATGCAGCAAGAGCGGCGTGTAGTTGCTGCGCCCATTCTTCTGTCCGACGTACTTATATCTCTGGACGTAACCATTAGTTCCGACATGCCACTTGTACGATGCGACGTCTGTTTGCTGCGCCACGTCATCATCGACGATGGCGTACTTTCCATCTCCGCGTATTCCGCTGAGCTTTATCCTTTTCATTTGATTGCTTGCCTGCTTTCTGTGCATAAGTATACAGAAGAATGAATAGTGATACAATTGTGATGCCGTCCCATCGCTTGCCTGCATGGGGCGGTTTCTTGTCTTTGAGTGGGGTGTGCTTGGGGAGTTCGTGCTGAGGCCCCGGAATACGAACGGCGCGTCCTGGACGCCCTTCGCCAGCCCCTGGAGAGCGGGGAGCTGGTCATTCACCGCTCGGCAGGAACGGCGGCCTACCCTGCCCGGTTCCAGCTGGTCCTTGCCGCCAATCCCTGTCCGTGCGGCAAGGCTTCGGGAAAGGGCCTGGACTGCACGTGTACGCCTATGATGCGGCGCCGCTACGTGGCCAGGATGTCCGGTCCGCTGCTGGACCGGGTGGATATCCAGCTTCAGGTGGAGCGCGTGTCACTGGCCGACTTCGGCCAGGCGGGCGCCGAAGAAGACACAGCGGCCGTGGCACGGAGGGTCGGCGACGCACGCCGGCGGCAGGCCGAACGGCTGCAGCCGCTGGGAATGGAAACGAACTCGCAGGTGCCCGGCCGGATTCTGCGCGGCGCCCTGCGGTTGCCGGCCGGCGCCACGCGGATCCTGGACCACTCACTGGAACGGGGCGTGCTGACCGCCAGGGGTTATGACAGGGTTCTCCGGCTGGCCTGGACCCTGGCGGACCTGTCGCACCGCGACGTGCCCGACACCAACGACATCGGCCAGGCCCTTGGCCTCCGGCAGGCTGCCTCGGCAGCTGCGTGAAGGAAGAAACCACATGGACAACGAACGGATCGTCCGGGCCGCCCTGTCGCGGCTCATGGAACCGCAGGACGCGGCCGGGCTGGCCCTCGTACAGGCCACCGGCGCACCCGACGCCTTGAAAATCGCCACGGGCCAGGCGGCCGCCGGCCCGGCACTGGAGCGGGAGATCAGCGGACTGCTGGCGGACAACGGCGCCGGAACCAGCTGGGCGGGGATGGCTGCCTCCCTCAAACGCTGGGCTCCCCGCATTCCGGATCTGGCGCCCGAGCGTGACCTGGCCACCATGGCACGCCTTGGCGGCCGGCTGATTATCCCGTCGGATGATCTCTGGCCTGCCCAGCTCGGGGACCTTGGGATGCAGGAGCCCATCTGTCTGTGGTGGCGGGGCCTGGAACAGGAGCTTCCCGGTCCGGCCCGGAGCGTGGCGCTGGTGGGGTCCCGCGACAGCACCAGCTACGGCGCCTCGGTGACCGGGGACCTCGCCTACTCCCTGGCTCAGCGGGGCTTCACCGTGGTTTCCGGGGGCGCGTACGGCATCGACGCCCACGCGCACCGGGCAGCACTGGCCGGGGGATCAGCGGCGGTGCCTACCATCGCGGTGATGGCTGGTGGTGTGGACCGGTTCTACCCGTCCGGCAACGAGGATCTCCTGCGGGCGGTCTGCAACCAGGGAGCGGTGCTCGCAGAGGTGCCGCCGGGGTCGGCGCCCACCCGCTACCGCTTTCTCCAGCGGAACAGGCTGATCGCGGCCTTGGCCGCTGTGACGGTGGTGGTGGAAGCGCGCTGGCGGTCCGGTGCGCTGAACACGGCCCACCACGCGGAGACGCTTGGCCGGGCGGTGGGAGCTGTGCCGGGGTCCGTGAACAGCGCCAACTCCGCCGGCTGCCACCGGCTGCTCCGGGATGGCGGGGCTGTCTGCGTGACTGACGCGGCGGAGATCGCCGAACTGGCCTCCCCAAGCGGCGTGGGGCTTGCGGCGCCCGGGACAGCGCATGCGGCCGACCATGACGGACTGACCTTGGAGGATCTGATCCTTCTTGACGCCCTGCCGCTGCGGTCCACCACGTCCGTGGACAAGCTCTGCGCAGTTGCCGGCCTCAGTGCGGACTCCGTGCGGGCCGGGTTGGGCAGGCTAGGCCTGCTGGGGCTCGCAGCTTCAGAAAGGGGAGGCTGGAAACGGGCCAAGGAATTAGCGTAGTTGCCTGTGTCCGGGACGGGATTCCCGCGGAGTTCTGGGACAGTTGAAAAGTGCAGAATCAGGAACTGTCCCGGGCGTTTGAGCAGGCACTTGCAGACTTCGGTAGATACCTGACCGCCGAGCGGGCCCGGTCCGGGCATACGCTTCGGGCATACCTGTCCGATCTTCGAAGCCTCCTGGAATACGCCGCCTCCGAGGGCGTTACGGATCTGCCGGGCCTGGAGCTGGGCACTCTCCGACGCTGGCTCGGGGCGCAGAGCCAGGCCGGGATATCCCGGGCCACCCTTGCGCGGAGATCGGCCACAGCGCGTTCCTTCACCACGTGGGCCATGCGGGAAGAACTCATCGAGACCGACCCTGCCCTCCGTCTCAGGGCTCCCAAAGCGGACAAGTCACTGCCCGGGGTGCTGCAGTCCCAACAACTCCTCAGGCTGCTGAACAGTCTGGAAGAAGCCGCGGCTGACGGGTCACCGGTTCCGGTGCGCAACCGGGCCATGGTGGAGCTCCTATACGCCACGGGGCTACGGGTGGGGGAGCTGGCCGCCTTGGATGTGGACGATCTCAACCCGGACCGCCGGACCCTGCGGGTGGTCGGCAAGGGCAACAAGGAACGGACGGTTCCCTACGGCGTCCCGGCAGCTGTAGCGGTCGACGACTGGCTCCGCAGGGCCAGGCCGCTCCTGGCGACGGGCCACAGCGGACCGGCGCTTTTCCTGGGCGCCAGAGGAAACCGAGTTGACCAGCGTCAGGTCAGGACCGTGGTGAATGCTCTCTTCGAAGCTTTGGGCGACACCTCAGCAACCGGTCCGCACGCGCTAAGGCATACTGCGGCAACGCACCTGCTCGATGGCGGCGCGGATCTTCGTGCGGTCCAGGAAATCCTGGGCCACAGCAGCCTCGCCACCACGCAGATCTACACCCATGTGTCCGTTGAGCGGCTCCGGAGCAGCTACCAGCAGGCCCATCCCCGGGCCTGAGAGCCGGGGATTCCCGCCAACGCGGGGTAATTCCAGGACCGTGCCACCCGTGGCGAATCGCACTGGCGTAATTACGCGGCGTACGGCACAATAAGAGTCACGTCCGGCAACTTTCAAGTTTCGCGTGAAGCTCTTTCGCTTCGTGCGTTACCGCAAGTCCGGACACAGCTTAATAATCAGGCAGGGAACACCGCCGCTGGAACATACAGCACCGGGCAGTTTCATCCAGGCAGAGGTCGTTGGGGAAGACGTACCTACAGCTATGGAGGATGGAATGTCTGTTGCAATGACCCGCGGTGTGCTGTTTGTTCACTCAGCCCCTACAGCACTGTGTCCGCACGTTGAGTGGGCCATTGGATCCGTCGTGGACAAGCGGACGGATCTAGAGTGGACCCCTCAGCCTGCCGCGCCCGGAATGTTCCGCGCCGAGCTCTCCTGGACAGGAACCCCGGGTACCGGATCGCTGCTGGCTTCCTCCCTTCGCGGCTGGGCCCATCTGCGCTACGAGGTCACTGAAGAGCCGAGCCAGGGCGTTGACGGCGGCCGCTGGTCGCATACCCCCGAATTGGGGATCTTCCATGCCACCACGGACGTCCACGGCAACATCATGGTCTCAGAGGACCGCATCCGTTACGCCTACGAATCGGGCGCCGGCGATCCTTCGGCCGTGTATCATGAGCTCTCCCTGGCCTTGGGTGAGGCGTGGGACGAGGAACTTGAACCGTTCCGCCACGCAGCCGAGGGCGCACCGGTCCGCTGGCTGCACCAGGTGGGCTGACCGCCGTCGGACATCACTCTGTCGTACTTCCTCTCCGCTGTCCCGGCATAAGCCGTGCCGGATCGGAATGCGGGGCTCCATAGCAAAAGCAGAGGCCCCGCCACATGGCGGGGCCTCTGCTTCGTCTGCGGTACATGCTGTTCCCGCGCTGCCGTTAGATGCTGCGGACAGCGATCACGGCGTTGTGGCCGCCGAAGCCGAACGAGTTGCTCAGCGCCACGATGTCGCCTGCCGGCAGATCCCTCGCCGACGTGACGACGTCGAGCGGGATCTCCGGGTCCTGGTTCTCCAGGTTGATAGTGACCGGGGCCTTGCGGTGGTAGACGGCCAGCACGGTGAGTACTGCCTCCACGGCACCGGACGCGCCCAGGAGGTGGCCCATCTGTGACTTGGTGGCGGACACTGCGACGTTGTCGAGGTGGTTCCCCAGCGATGCGCGGAGGGCCGTGTACTCGGGCTTGTCACCTACGGGAGTGGAGGTGGCGTGCGCGTTGACATGGACAACGTCCTCGGCCTGGATCCGGCCGTCGAACATCGCTGCCTTCAGCGCGCGGGTGGCGCCCAGGCCCTGCGGGTCCGGGGCGGTGATGTGGTAGGCGTCGGCCGTCACGGAGGTGCCGGCCAGTTCGGCGTAGATGCGGGCGCCGCGGGCAATGGCATGCTCCTCAGCCTCAAGCACCAGCGCACCGGCGCCTTCGCCCATCACAAAGCCGTCGCGGCCCAGATCGTACGGGCGTGAGGCGCCCTGGGGGTCATCGTTGCGGCGGGAAAGCGCCTGCATGGACGAGAACGCGGCCAGGGGCATGGGGTGAATGGCCGCCTCGGCGCCGCCGCACATCACGACGTCGGCCTTGCCGGAGCGGATCAGCTCCAGGCCCAGGTGAAGGGCCTCGGTGCCCGACGCGCAGGCCGAAACAGGCGTGTGGGCGCCGGCGCGGGCGCCAAGGTCAAGGCTGACGGCTGCTGCGACGCCGTTGGGCATCAGCATGGGCACCGTCATGGGCAGGACGCGGCGCGGGCCCTTTTCCTTCAGCGTGTCCCACGCGTCCAGCAGCGTCCAGACGCCGCCGATGCCGGTGGCGAAGGCGACGGCAAGGCGGTCGGGGTCAATCTCGGTGATGCCGGAATCGGCCCAGGCTTCACGGGAGGCGATGACGCCGAACTGGGTGGACGGGTCCATCCGCTTGGCCTCAACGCGGCTCAGGACCGACAGTGCCGGAGTGGAGCAGCGGGCGGCGAAGTGGACCGGCAGTTCGTACTTGGCGACCCATTCGTCTTCCAGCGTGCGGGCACCGGAGACCCCCTTCAGCGCGTTGTTCCACATGGTGGGTACGTCGCCGCCGATGGGCGTGGTAGCACCCAGACCGGTAATGACTACTTTGCGTGTCATTGGATCACTCTCTGTCGGTGGGCAGGCCGTATCCGGTTGTCCGGCGGGGTCCCGCGTGTGGGGCAGCTGGCTGCCGAAAAATGTGGTGGACTGCCGGTCCGGCCTGAGCACGGACCGGCAGTCCAGTCAGCCATAAGGGGCTGAAGCCTTGGCTAGGCCTGAGCGCCGGCGATGAAGCTGACGGCGTCGCCCACGGTCTTGAGGTTCTTGACCTCTTCGTCCGGGATACGCACGCCGAACTTCTCTTCGGCGTTGACCACGATGGTCATCATGGAGATGGAGTCGATGTCCAGGTCCTCGGTGAAGGACTTGTCCAGTTCCACAGCCTCGGGGGCAAGGCCGGTTTCTTCGTTGACGATTTCAGCCAAGCCGGCCAGGATCTCTTCGTTGCTAGCCATTGATGGCTCCTTTTCTTGTTATTGCCGGCAGGGGATGCCGGAAACGGTGCAGTCCGCGGATGCGGCCTGTATGGGGCGTTCCTAAGGAAGGACGATTACCTGGGCACCGAAGACCAACCCGGCGCCGAAGCCGATCTGGAGTGCGAGGCCGCCGCTGAGCTCAGGGTTTTCCTTGAGCAGGCGGTGGGTGGCCAGGGGGATGGAGGCCGCCGAGGTGTTTCCGGCATCGGCGATGTCCCGGGCCACGGTGACGGATTCGGGAAGTTTCAGTTTTTTGACCATCTCGTCGATGATCCGCATGTTGGCCTGGTGCGGGATGAACGCAACAAGGTCTTCAGCCTGGACACCAGCGGCCTCCAAAGCCTGCTGTGCCATCTTGGCCATTTCCCAGACCGCCCAGCGGAAGACGGTCTGCCCGTCCTGGCGGAGTGTGGGGTAGAGCTCCTGCGCTTCTTCGAGCAGGGCAAAGTCGCCGGGCTCGTCGGACTGGCGGGCCGCCATGCTGAGGTCGCGAACATCCAGCATGGAACGCGTCATGCCGATGGCGTCCCACTTGCTTCCGTCCGAACCCCACACCGAGGGTCCGATTCCGGGGGTGTCCGAGGGGCCGATCACAACAGCGCCCGCGCCGTCGCCCAGCAGGAAGGAGATGGTGCGTTCCCGGTTGTCGATGACGTCGGAAAGCTTCTCCGCGCCAACCACCAACACGTACGTGGCCGTGCCGGCGCGGACTAAGGCATCAGCCTGGGCGATGCCGTAGCAGTACCCGGCGCAGGCGGCCGAGATATCGAAGGCCGGAGCCGGCGTCGCACCGATGCGGTCAGCCAGGGCGGCGGCAGCCGACGGCGTGGCGTACGGGTGGGTGACGGTGGAAACGATGACGGCACCCAGCTGGGAGGCTTCGATGCCTGCCTGCTGCAGGGCCTCCCGGGCAGCGCCCTCTGCCATGTCGATGACGCTGACGTCGGCGGCGGCCCGGTGACGGGTCACGATGCCGGTCCGCTGGCGGATCCATTCGTCCGAGGAATCAATCCACTGGCAGACGTCGTCGTTGGTGACGATGACGTCAGGCCGGAATGCGCCGAGGCCGATGATGCGGCTGTATTCGTTGACGGGAACCTGTTTCAGCGTGGGAACGCTCATGCATTTCCCTCCAGTTCTGCGAAGAGTGCCAGTGCGGCCGTGAGGTCGTCCGGGGTTTTGACTGCAACGGTCTTGACGCCGGGCATGCCGCGCTTGGCGAGCCCGGCCAGGGTGCCGGCCGGGGCCAGCTCAATGACACCGGTGACGCCGCGCTGCACAAGGGTTTCCATGCAGAGGTCCCAGCGGACCGGCCGCGAGACCTGCGCGATGAGGCTCTCGACGGCGGCGCCGCCGTCGGTGACTTCCCGGCCGTCAAAGTTGGACAGCAGGGGCACCTGCGGCTTCTGCGGCTTGAGGCTGGGCTTGAGCGACTCGAGGGCGCTCACGGCGGGTGACATGTGGGAGGTGTGGAACGCCCCGGCCACCTTCAGCGGGATGACGCGCGCCTTGGCCGGAGGGTTGTCCGCCAGGGCCTTGAGCTGTTCGAAGGTTCCGGCTGCCACGGTCTGGCCCGCGCCGTTGACATTGGCCGGTGTCGCGCCGGTAGCCTCGATGGCGGCCAGGACCTCTGCAGGGTCCCCGCCCACCACGGCACTCATGCCGGTGGGGGTTACGGCAGCTGCGGCAGCCATGCTGTTGGCGCGTTCCCGGACGAACGTCATGGCTTCCTGCTCGGTGAGCACGCCGGCGAGGGCCGAGGCGGTGATTTCACCGACGGAGTGGCCGGCAAGGATCACGGGAAGCGTGCCGAGTTCGACGTCGAACAGCGACTTTGCGGCCACCAGCCCGGCGGCAACAATCAGGGGCTGCGCAACGGCGGTGTCCTTGATAGTTTCCTCGTCAGAGGTGGTCCCGTGGGCTGTCAGGTCGATGCCTGCGATCTCACTGAGGGAGGCCAGATGGCCTGCTACCGAAGGCAGTTCCAGCCAAGGGGCCAGAAAACCCGGGGTCTGTGAGCCCTGTCCAGGGCAGACTATTGCAAGCACGTATCCAGCTTTCCAAATTTCGGGGTCATCCAGCGGTGTTTGTCTGCACCAAGCTCAAGGGGTCAGATTGTAGGAAGTCTACAACGACTCACGGCTGGTTCCGCGCCGGATGACGCTCCGCCGGGGCTTTTGGCGGGGCTGAAAGCCGCCCGACTACCAGCGCCGCTTGCAGCACAAACGCCTCCCGGGGGAGGAGCGGATCCCAGCCCGTAACGTCACAGACGCGCTTGAGCCGGTACCTGACGGTGTTGGCGTGGACAAACAATTCGCGGGCAGTAGCCTCAAGGGAATGGCCCAACTCCAGGTAGGTACCCAAGGTCTCGACCAGCCCGTTGGAGGCGGCGACAAGCGGACGGTAGATGTTCTTCACCAGGGAACGGCGCGCCGCTTCGTCACCGGAGATGACGCGTTCCGGCAACAGGTCATCGGCGGCCACGGGCCGGGGAGCGGCGGGCCACGCCCTTGCCGCGGTCAGGCCGGCAAAGGCAGACTGCGCTGATCCGCTGGCCTCCAGCAGGGAGCCGGCTTCCGGGCCGTAGACCACCGGGCCGGGGGCGAACATTTCGCTGAGTTTCAGGTATGCGGTCTCGCGGTCCTGGACGCCGCCAAGGATCAGGATCAGCCGGTCGCCCTGGATGCCCACCAACGCATCCTCGGCGTAGCGGCCTGCCAGGCGGCGCAGTTCGCTGACGTAGCTGGCACTGGGTTCCGACGGCGAATTGCCCACCATCACGGTGAACCTCTCCTGTGCCTTCCAACCCAGCGCGGCGATCCGGGACCGCAGGGCGTCCGTGTTTTCGCCACGGAGGATGGCGTCCACGATCAGCGCTTCCAGCCGCGTATCCCAGGAACCGCGGGACTCGGCCGCCCGCGCGTACACGTCTGCCGCCGCGAAGGCCACTTCCCGTGAGTACCGCAGCACCGCTTCGCGGAGGGAGGGCTGGTCAGCTTCGGGGGCAATGACCGGCACCTGGTCTTCCACCACTTCCACCACGATGCGGATGAGCTGGAGCGCCTTCTGGAGGCTGATGGAGCGCGTCAGCTCGGTGGGGGCCGTCCCAAAAACGTCGGAGAGGATCCACGACGGTGAGCTGGGCCGCTCATACCAGGTGACAAACGCTGCGATGCCGTTTTGCGCCACCATGCCCAGGGCCGAGCGCTCGTCGGAGCTGAGCCGCGAATACCACGGCAGCGACTTCTCCAGCTGGCGAAGGGTGGTGGTGGAGAGCTGGCCCACGCTTGCCCGGAGCTTTTTCAGGGTTTCGGATTTCTCCGGTGTCATGCTGCGCGGCTTGCGCTTCACGGGCGGGGTGGTTGGCTCTGGCATCCTACGAGCATACGGTGCCTGCCCGGCAAGCTCCATTTGTGCAAAGGCTACAACGTTGTTGGACCTGCATCACAGGCGGCCTCCTGTCCGGAAAGGCAGGGGGACGACGACGGCGACCCTCGCCTTTTCGGTGAGGGTCGCCGTCGTCGTTCATTTCCGCTGACAGCAGGTCAGCGGGAGTTGATCAGGACTCGCCGCCCGCATTGCCGGTGGAACCGGCGTTGACGTTGTGCAGCTTGTACTTCTCGATTGCCTGGGCCGGGGCCTGGGCATCAACTTCGCCGCGGCGTGCCAGCAGTTCCAGGGAACGGACCACGATGGAGTGGATGTCGTTCTTGAAGAAGCGGCGGGCAGCTGCACGGGTGTCGGAGAAGCCGAAGCCATCCGCACCCAGCGTGGCGAACTCGTTCGGCACAAACTGGCGGATCTGGTCCGGGACGGCCTTCATGTAGTCCGAGACCGCAACCACGGGTCCTGTGGCGCCGGCAAGCTGCTGGGTCACAAACGGAACACGGGCGGGCTGGCCCGGGTTCAGGAAGGCCTCCTCCTCGGCGGCCATGCCATCGCGGCGCAGTTCGTTCCAGGACGTGACGGACCAGACGTCGGCGGAGACGCCCCAGTCCTCGGCGAGCAGCCGCTGGGCTTCGATGGCCCAGGGAACCGAGACACCGGAGGCCAGGATCTGGGTCCGGGGACCGTCGATCTTCGCCGGAGCCAGGAGGTAGATGCCCTTGAGGACACCTTCCACGTCGAGCTCTTCGGGCTCTGCGGGCTGCGTGATGGGCTCGTTGTAGACCGTGATGTAGTACATCAGGTTCCGGTCAGCCGAATCGGGCCCGTACATGCGCTCGATGCCGTCCCGGATGATGTGGCCCATCTCGTACCCGTAGGCGGGGTCGTAGGTGACCACTGCCGGGTTCGTGGAGGCCAGCAGCGGGGAGTGGCCGTCGGCGTGCTGGAGGCCTTCGCCGGTCAGTGTGGTCCGCCCGGCGGTGGCGCCGATGATGAACCCGCGGGCCATCTGGTCCCCGGCGGCCCAGAAGGCGTCGCCGGTGCGCTGGAAGCCGAACATGGAGTAGAACACGTACACCGGGATCAGCGGTACGCCGTGGGTGGCGTAGGCGGTGCCGGCGGCGGTGAACGCTGCGACCGCGCCGGCTTCATTGATGCCGGGGTGGATCAGCTGGCCCTGGGCCGATTCCTTGTACGCGAGGACGAGGTCCCGGTCCACCGACAGGTAGTTCTGGCCCTTGGGGTTGTAGATCTTGGCCGTGGGGAAGAATGCGTCCATGCCGAACGTGCGGGCCTCATCGGGGATGATCGGCGCGATGTGCTTGCCGAAGTTCTTGTCCCGCATAAGGTCCTTGAGGAGCCGGACAAACGCCATGGTGGTGGCCGCCTGCTGCTTCCCGGAACCGCGCTTGGCAACCTCGTACGTTTTTGCCTCCGGGAGGGCGATCTCCTGGTGCTTGGAGCGGCGCTCAGGAACAGAACCGCCCAGCTGGGCGCGGCGTTCCATCATGTACTGGATCTCCGGCGCATCGGTGCCCGGGTGGAAGTACGGGGGCTGGTACGGGTCCTTCTCCAGCTGCTCGTCGGTGACCGGAATCCGCAGGTGGTCGCGGAACTTCTTCAGGTCATCGAGGGTGAGCTTTTTCATCTGGTGGGTCGCGTTGCGGCCCTCGAAGTGCGGTCCGAGTCCGTAGCCCTTGACCGTTTTGGCCAGGATCACGGTGGGCTTGCCCTTGAATTCGGTGGCAGCCTTATACGCGGCGTAGACCTTGCGGTAGTCGTGGCCGCCGCGCTTGAGGTTCCAGATCTCGTCGTCGGAGAGGTCCGCGACCATGTCCTTGGTCTGCGGGGTCTTGCCGAAGAAGTGCTCGCGGACAAACCCGCCGGATTCTGCCTTGTAGGTCTGGTAGTCACCGTCCGGGGTCTCGTTCATGATCTTCACGAGCGAGCCGTCGGAGTCCTTGGTGAGCAGGTCATCCCACTCCCGGCCCCAGACGACCTTGATGACGTTCCAGCCCGCGCCGCGGAAGAACGCTTCGAGTTCCTGCATGATCTTGCCGTTGCCGCGGACGGGACCGTCCAGGCGCTGGAGGTTGCAGTTGATCACGAAGTTGAGGTTGTCGAGGTTCTCGTTGGCGGCGAGCTGGAGCAGGCCGCGGGACTCGGGCTCGTCCATTTCGCCGTCGCCCAGGAACGCCCAGACCTGCTGGTCGCTGGTGTCTTTCAGGCCGCGGTTGTGCAGGTACCGGTTGGACTGGGCCTGGTAGATCGCGTTCATCGGGCCGATGCCCATGGAGACCGTGGGGAATTCCCAGAAGTCTGGCATGAGGCGCGGGTGCGGGTAGGAGGAGAGCGCGTGGCCTTCCTTGGACTTTTCCTGCCGGAATCCGTCCAGGTCCTCCTCGGCGAGCCGGCCTTCCATGAACGCGCGGGCGTACATGCCGGGGGAGGCATGGCCCTGGAAGAAGACCTGGTCACCGCCGCCGGGGTGGTCCTTGCCGCGGAAGAAGTGGTTGAAGCCCACCTCGTACAGGGTGGCGGCCCCGGCGTAGGTGGAGATGTGCCCGCCCACGCCGATGTTTGGCCGCTGGGACCGGTGCACCATGATGGCGGCGTTCCAGCGCATGTACGCCCGGTACCGGCGCTCGAACTCCTCGTTGCCGGGGAAAGGAGCTTCCTGATCCACCGGGATGGTGTTCACGTAGTCCGTGGTGGTCACCATCGGCACGCCGACGCTCTGCGCGCCGGCGCGCTGGAGCAGGCTCCGCATGATGTATTGGGCACGCTCGGTGCCCTGTTCCTGAATCAGGGCATCCAGGGACTCCAGCCATTCGGCGGTCTCTTCCGGATCACGATCAGGCAGCTGGTTTGTCAACCCGCTGAGGATATGGGAGGTCTCTTCTCCTGCAGCCACGTCCAACCTCTCTTTGCGCGCATGCATCGGCGCCCACATGCCGGGCAGGGTGACTGTCCGGCATGAATGCGACGTGTGCGACGTATCGGTTACAACAGCCCGGTCATGTGCGCCGGGCAGGGTCCTATCACGCCTATGTCTGCCATTGAGTTCCAGGCGGTCGCCCCGCAGGCATAGTTGTCACCAGTCACTCTAGCTGTGACTCCAGCGCGATGCGTAGCCGCGTCCATGGCGTCCCTGTTGTATTTCGCCGTCATACTGGTTGTGTGACGAAAGCCGCTGCAACGCAGGCTGACGGCGCCGGATGTGACGCAGAATATGGCGGATCGCGGTGGTGGCAGCTTGAAGCGCAGGCACAAAGGGTGTTGGCTGGGAGTAATGGAAATCACTATGCGAATTGCATGTATTAGGCATTGGAGGAACACGTGAGCGAGGCCGACGCCGCCACTTCGGTAAATGTGGCGGAAAAATTGGGTTTCAAAAACGGGGATCTGATTCAGGAGTTCGGTTACGACGACGACGTCGATTTCGACTTACGTGACGATATTGAGGACCTGACAGGGTCCGAGCTCCTGGACGAGGACGATCACGACGTTGTTGACGCCGTCATTTTTTGGTGGCGGGAGGGCGACGGGGATCTGGTAGATAGCCTCATGGATTCCCTGACCACCCTGAGTGAAACCGGGGTTGTTTGGGTGTTGACGCCAAAGTCCGGGCGCACCGGGTACGTGTCGCCGGCGGAAATCCAGGAAGCGGCGCCCACTGCGGGCCTGCACCTCACCACCTCGGCAGGTGTGTCAAAGGACTGGAGTGCCACCCGCCTGGTCAGCAGGAAGAACAAGTGACGGCAGCTCTTGCCGTAGCCGGGCAGACTGTTCCGGCGGTGGGGGAGCTTGCCCCGGACTTTGAGCTGGTAAACCAGTTCGGAGAACCTGTCCGGTTATCGACTTTCCGCGGGCAGAACGTTGTGCTGGTGTTTTATCCGTTTGCATTTTCGGGTGTCTGCACCGGCGAGCTCTGCGAAATCCGGGACAACCTGGCCGCGTTCGAGGATGCCAGGGCCACTGTCCTGGCCGTGTCTGTGGACAGCAAGTTCAGCCTGCGGGCCTATGCCGAGAAGGAAAGCTACGGCTTTGACCTTCTGGCCGACTTCTGGCCGCACGGCGCTGTCGCCACCGCGTACGGTGTCTTCGACCCGGAGAGCGGTATGGCTGGGCGCGGGACGTTCATCATCGATGCAACCGGAACAATCCGCTACGTCGTGGTGAATCCGCGTGGGCAGGCCCGCGAGCTCGCCGAATACCAGGATGCTCTGGCAGGTCTGGAACAGGCCTGAAGCCGCATGGACCAGCAGCGGCACGGCATCGGCCTGACGGGCTTCGCCAGCCTGCCGGCAGCCGCTGACCCTGCTGCGCTGTCCAGTACGGACCTTCAAGGACTGGAACGCGTCAAGGAGTTGTTGTCCGGCAACCGACTGGTGCTGCTGACCGGCGCCGGGCTGAGCACCGATTCGGGCATACCGGATTACCGCGGGCCGGACGCCGTGCCACGGTCGCCCATGACGTACCAGGAGTTTGTGCGTGACGCCGCCAACCGCCAGCGCTATTGGGCGCGGAACCATATCGGCTGGTCCCACTTGCGGCACGCAGATCCAAACCCTGGGCACAGTGCGGCCGCAGAACTTGAGCGGCGGGGCCTGCTCGCCGGGTTAATCACGCAGAACGTGGACCGGCTGCATGAAGACGCCGGCAGCCGGAATGTCATTGACCTCCACGGCCGTTTTGACCGGGTGGTCTGCCTTGAATGCAAACGCACCTATACCCGCCGCATGCTGGCGGGGGTGCTCGACGAACTCAATCCCGGCTTCCTGGCGCGCGCCACAACGTCCGGCCTGGTGGAAATGGCGCCCGACGCCGACGCCACTGTTGAGGACATGGCTCTGGTCAGCAGTTTTGTGGTCGCCGCCTGCCCCGCCTGCGGCGGAATGCTCAAGCCCGACTTTGTCTACTTCGGCGAGAACGTGCCCAAGGAACGCGCGGAAGCCGCCTACGCGATGGTGGACAGTGCAGAGGCATTGCTTGTTGCCGGATCATCGCTGACCGTGATGAGCGGACTGCGGTTCGTCCGTCACGCGGCGAAGGACGGCAAGCCTGTGGTGATCATCAACAGGGGCGATACCCGGGGCGACCAGTACGCCACCATCAAGCTCGACGCAGGCGTCAGCGAGGCACTGACCTGGCTCGCCGCCGAACTCCCCGATCTTTGACCGTTCGGGGCCGATCGTGTCGATTGGCTTTTCGTCCCGCCCGTCAGGTAGAGTTTATGTTCGTTGGTTGACGCGCTGAGGTGCGAAAAACTGGCAGTTTGGGTCTTTAGCTCAGCTGGTAGAGCGCCACGTTTACACCGTGGATGTCATCGGTTCGATCCCGGTAGGACCCACCACCAACCCCGTTGTTCCTGGCCCGAGTGGCCGGGAACGGCGGGGTTTTTGTTGCACAGTGGAGCACGTCGGCTCGACATCGGTTCCCGGGCTTGCTTCGAAGCCGGTCATCGACATTGTCCTGCTCGTCAAAGACTCCGCCGCTGAGGAAACGTACATCCCCCAGCTTGAGACCGTCGGGTTCCTTCACCACCTCCGCGAGCCGGGGTGGTTCGAACACCGCCTGTTGAATCACAAGGTTCACGAGGTGAATTTGCACGTGTTCACCGCTGGATGCGAGGAAGCAACGCGCATGATCCGGTTTCGGGACTACCTCCGAAGTGACCAGGACGCCCGGATCGAATACGAACAGCTCAAACGTAGGCTGGCGGATCAGGATGGACTTTCATGCAGGACTACGCAGACGCCAAGGGTTCAACAATCCGTGCCATCCTGGCTCAATTCCGCTAGGGCGCCATATTGTCGGTGGCTGTCCCTAGTGTTCCCGCTATGGAATATGTGGTGATGAAGACGGCCAAGGACGGCAGCCCGACGGCGGTGGTCAGCAACGGCAGGGAGTGGGCCGTCGGTGCCGAGGCAGTGAGATGGTTTGAGCGTGTGAGCTGGTGGGAGGCGCAGCGGCGTATGCCCAAAGGGTTGGGCCGCGTGGACGTTGAGGTCTTGCAGGTCCAGGTGCGGCTGGGCCGCAATCCGCAGTCCGCGCTGACCACCATGGTGCTGGAGCGCGACGGCCTTGGTGGCGGCTGGAGGCTGAGGGAATCCGTGGTGGACGTCGCCTGAACCCGGCGGCCAAGCCCGCGAAAACATTCAGGCATTGGAAAACCCTCCACCGCGACTATTGGGGGATGCCGCGGTGGAGGGTCTGAAATGAATATACCGTGAACTTCCTGAAACAAACAAATGCCAGGCGAACCGGGGTACGTGGCGCGGCGGACGGCGCCTTGGCCCGGGCCCTGAATCACCGCTAAGCCATTATGATGGTTACTGTTCAGCAGAATGAACGCATCTACGCGAAGCGCTCCGGCGTGCCGATCGAAGGAGAATCATGGCCGATTCCCGCACCTCCCGCTCCTCCGAGGGTTTGGGGAGCACATCGCCGGCGCCGGCGGTCACGCGTGCCGCCGCCGTCATGGACGCCTTGTCAGCCTCTGCGACGGGGCGGCTGACACTGAGCGACCTGGCCCGCGAGCTGGGTATCCCCAAGTCGTCCACCTCCAACCTGTTGCTGGCGTTGGAAGAAGCCCGGCTGATCAGCCGCCAGGGCGCCGAATTCACGCTGGGCCGCAAGCTCGTGGAACTCGGCGCCGCCTATCTCAGCCGGCTCGACGAAGTACAGGAGTTCTACCGGTTCTGCGAGCAGGCGCCGACCCTTTCCGGGGAGACAGTACGCATAGCCATGCTGGACGGAACCAACGTGATCTATTTGGCCCGCTACGAGGGCCATCCGGCGGTCCGGCTGACGTCCAACATCGGTGACAAGATGCCGGTGTCCCTGTGTGCCGTGGGCAAGGCCCTGATTGCCCGCCTTCACGACCACGACGTCGACGCAATGTTTTCCGATGACGCCCAGCTTCCGGTGCTGACCCCGAAGTCCCTCCGCACCGGGGCCGAATTGAAGGCGCAGCTCACAACCATCCGTGAACAGGGCTATGCGTTCGAAGATGAGGAATCCACTACTGGAGTGGTCTGCCTGGCTGTGGCCGTGCCTACGCGCGGTGCCCACGGCCCGAGCCTTGGTTTGTCAGTCACGGCCCTTAAGGCCACATACTCCGCGGAGCAGGGTTCCCGGATGGTCAAGGAACTGAACGAGCTGGCGCGGTCCCTGGGCAACCCAATGGGCTGAGTGTCCGCGCTCTGGCGGCCCTATTTAACGTTCATCACCCCGGTTGTGAACAAAATATCCGTCAACCACTTGCTACGTGTTCAACTTGCTGTACTCTGTTCAGTATAGTGATCGACGCCACGGCGTGTCCTCGCTATCCCACCAGGCCAACGGGGGCCTGGAGTGTTTTTGAGGGAGTTCTTGTGACAACTCGTACTAAATCACCGCAGACTGACATGGACGGCGCCGCCGTCGATCCGGAGCAGCTGCGAAGGGCAACTCTTGCCAGCTCAGTAGGCTCCGCACTGGAGTACTACGACTTCTACATCTACGGCCTCGCCTCGGCCTTGATCTTTGGACCGCTCTTCTTCTCACCGCTGGGGGAAAGCGGCGCCGTGATCGCGTCGTTCGCCACCTATGGTGTGGGCTTCGCAGCCCGGCCGTTCGGCGGCATCGTCTTCGGCTACATCGGTGACCGGTTCGGCCGGAAGATGGTCCTGATCCTGACCATCGGCCTGATGGGCATGGCCAGCTTCGCCATCGGGCTCCTGCCCACCTTTGAACAGGCGGGAATGGTCGGCGCGGTGCTCCTGGTTGCCCTTCGAATCCTTCAGGGCCTGGGCGCCGGCGCCGAGCAGGCAGGCGCCACCACCCTGATTTCAGAAGTGGCCCCGCGCCGCCGTCGTGGATTCTTCGCCGCACTGCCGTTCGTCGGCATCCAGCTGGGCACCCTGCTCGGCGCAGGCACCTTCGCCCTGATGGCACTGGCCGACAAGGAAGTGCTGCAGGGCTGGCTGTGGCGCGTTCCGTTCCTGGCGAGCGTCATTCTGATTGTCATCGCGGTCTTCATCCGGCTCCGACTCAAGGAAACGCCGGTGTTCCAGGAACTGGAAAAGCACAAAGCCGTGGCCAAGAACCCCGTCGTGGAGATCTGGAAGCACTCGAAGAAGAACGTGCTCATCGGCATCGGCCTGCGGATGGGTGAAAACGGAAACTCCTCCATTTACTCCGCCCTCCTGGTGTCCTTCATCAGCATGCCCGCCGGAATCTTCGCCGGCGACAAGTTCATCGGCCCCACCGGCCTCCTCATTGCCGCTGGATTCGCAGCGGTCATGGTGGTCACCTTCGGCGCCCTTTCCGACCGCTTCGGACGCGTTCCTGTATACCGCTACGGCGCCCTCTTTCAGGCCGTCATCGCCCTGCCGGCCTTCTACCTGGTCACGCTCGGCAACGTCACCCTCGTCTGGGTGGTCATGGTGGTGGGCATTTCACTCGGCGTGCAGTCCATGCTCGGTCCGCAGTGCGCCATGCTGCCGGAACTCTTCGGCTCCCAGCACCGCTTCACCGGCGTGGCGCTGAGCCGTGAACTCTCAGCCGTCCTGGCCGGCGGATTCGCACCCATGATCGGTGTGGCCCTCCTGGCTGCGACCGGCCATTCCTGGCTGGTTCCCGCCATCTACTCCCTGGTCCTGGCGCTGATCTCCTTCGGCACCACCTTCTTCACCCCGGAAACCAACGGCCGGGACCTGCTCCTGGTGGAGGACGCACGCTAGGCACTCCACCCACGCAATAGGCGGCCTCCACTTGATGGGGAGGCCGCCTATTTCCGTGCCGCTCGTTAATTGGGCGCCGCCCAGCATGAATGCGTAACTTTTGGCCGCCGACGCGACGCCGACGCAGCCGCCGACACAAAGAGCCCCTGCTGCGGATTCCTGGTTCTAGGATCCACGGCAGGGGCTCTGTGGTGCCGGCCGGGGCCTGCGCCTTAGTAGAAGTGGACCGGGTCCACCAGGTGGGGGAGGTCGCCGCCGTTGAGGAACGTGCGCAGGTTGCTGCAGAAGCGCTCCGCGATCAGGCGGTTCTCCGCAGCACTGAGCGCCGAGGTATGCGGCGACACCATAACCTTGGGGTGGTTCCACAGCGGGCTGTCCTGGGGCAGCGGCTCCACGGCGAAGACATCAAGGCAGGCGTAGGAAACCTGGCCGTTGTCCAGGGCCTCCAGCAGGGCGTCCTCGTCCACCACGGTGCCGCGGCCGACGTTCACAAACACCGTTCCCGGCTTCATCGCTGCAAATACGTCACGGTTGAAGAGCTTCTCCGTGTACGGCGTGCCGGGCAGCGTATTGACGACGGCGTCCGCCAAGGCGAGCAGCCCGGCCAGTCCGTCGTTGCCGGCAACCTGTTCGATTCCTTCGAGCGGCTCAACATTCCGCTTGGTGCCGCTGACCGTCATGCCCAGGGCGCGGGCGATCCGGGCGGTCTCCAGGCCGATTTCGCCCAGGCCGGTCACTACCAGCGTGGAACCGCTGACCAAACGGGTGGGGGTCCGAAGCTCGGGCCACACCTTGGCCGCCTGGTCCTGGGCCAGCTCAGCGCTGCGCTTGAAGCCGTTAAGGATTCCCAGGGCAGCGAATTCTGCCAGCGGCAGGGCGTGGACTCCGGCGGAGGTGGTCACCTTGAATTTGAGGAGGGTTTCCTGGTCCAGCCCGGATGCCTTGACAGCGCCGCCGGCGCCGGCGGCCATGGCGTGGACCCACTGGAGCCGTGGATTCTCGCGCGCGATGCGGGCCAGGCCCGCGGGGCTCTCATTGGGCAGGCCGTACAGCACCTGCGCCTTGTTGAGCATGGCCCAGTACTGCTCCTCCTGCGCGGGAGTGCGTTTGAAGTCCGGATCCCCGGAGTGGTCGGCCGGAAAACGCTCGGGCGGAAGCAGGTCCGGCTCATAGAGGACAGTTACGGAGGGGTGTACGGCGCGGATGCGGTCCACCAGCTCTGCTTCGAGCGGGACGGCGATCGCGACGGTGGTTAGAGTCGTCATAGTGTTCATCATACTGAATAGCGGCTAGGATATTGGACAGATTTCCCTTCATTAACCACACAACGATGTGAGTCGAGGCCTAGATATGGAAGACAGAACAGCGGGCTTTGTAGGCCTGGGGCTGATGGGGTTGCCCATGGCAGCGAATCTGGTCCGTGCCGGCTGGGCGGTCACCGCCTGGAACAGATCCGATGGTCCCCTCCAGGAGTTGGTGGCGCAGGGTGGCCACTCCGCGCCCGACGTTGCATCCCTGCGGGACCTGCCAATCATCGCCTTTATGCTTCCGGACCTGTCCTTCATCGAGGAGGCCTCGGCGGGGTTGCTGGCGAGCTGGGATGAGAATCCGCCGCAGGCCGGCACTGCCGTGGTGGTCGCAAGCTCAGTCTCACCGGCGAAGGTCCAGGACTTCGGGCGACGGGTTCACGCGGCAAGCCGCGGCCGCGCCACAGTAGTGGACGCCCCGGTCAGCGGCGGGACCAAGGGCGCCACCGACGGCACCCTGGCCATCATGGCCGGCGGTACCGCGGACGACTTCCGGCGGCTCGAGCCCTTCTTCAACGCGATGGGGACAACCGTCAGGCACATGGGCCCACTGGGCGCGGGGTCGCTCGCCAAGGCCTGCAACCAGCTCATTGTTGGAACCACGACGGCGGCGCTCGCCGAAGCGGCCGAGCTCGCCGAGCGCTCCGGGATGGATCCAGCGGCGCTTTTCGGCGTCCTGGCCGGCGGCCTTGCGGGCAGCCGTGTGCTGGAGAACGTGGGACCGCGTCTGGCCCGGAAGGACTACACACCAACAGGCCCGGCGAAATTCATGCATAAGGACCTGTCCTTTGTGCTCGAATCAGCCCGGGCGGCCGGCGCTGCCGTGCCGATGGCGGCTGCCGCCGTGGAGCTTTACGCCGACCTCAAGCGGCAGGGCCTTGGCCATCAGGACCTTGCCGTGGTCCGCCAGGCCATTTCGAATCTGAGCGACAACACCGATATCGCGGAACCTGTGGGTGCCGCAACGAAAGGGACGGCTGCACCATGAGTGGACTTTTTGATTTGACGGGGCGGGTTGCCCTGGTGACGGGTTCGAGCCGGGGGATTGGCAACGCGTTGGCGCGGGCGTTGGCTGATGCCGGGGCGACGGTGGTGTTGAACGGGATTAATGCGGAGCGGTTGAAGGCTGCCGAGGTGGCGATGGCCGCGGACTTCGCGCCGGGGCGGGTCCATAGTGTCTCGTTTGATGTCACGAGTGATGCCGAGGCGGCCCGGGGTATTTCGTGGGTGGAGGAGCAGGTGGGTCCGTTGCAGATCCTGGTGAACAATGCCGGGATCCAGCACCGGGTGCCGATGCTGGAGCTGGATGTGGCGGATTGGGAGCGGGTGATCAGGACGGATCTGACGAGCGCGTTCCTGGTGGGGCGTGAGGCCGCCCGGCACATGATCCCGCGCGGCAGGGGCAAGATCATCAATATCTGTTCGGTGCAGACGGACCTGGCCCGGCCCACGATCGCCCCGTACGTGGCGGCGAAGGGCGGGTTGCGGAACCTGACCCGGGCCATGACGGCGGAGTGGGCGGGGTCCGGGCTGCAGATCAACGGGATCGCCCCGGGCTACATCCACACCGAGATGACGCAGCACCTGGTGGACGATGAGCAGTTCAACACCTGGATCCTGGGCCGGACCCCGGCGCACCGGTGGGGCACGGTCCAGGACCTGGCCGGCCCGGCGGTATGGCTGGCCTCGGACGGGTCGGACTTTGTGAACGGGCAGACCATCTTTATCGACGGCGGAATGACGGTGGTGGTCTGATGCGCGCGAACACAACACCGCCCGACGCAGCCGTCACCGGGTCTGTCCTGCCTGTTTCCGCGGTGCCCGTTTCAGCCCTGCCGGTGTCGGGTGCGGCGGTGGTGGCGTATGCGGCGGGGGATCTGCGGATCGAGGAGGTCCCGTTGGCGGCACCGACCGCGGACGAGGCGGTGGTCGAGGTTGCGTATGGCGGGATCTGCGGGTCGGACCTGCATTACTGGCTGCACGGCGCGGCGGGGGAATCCATCCTGAAGGCGCCGCTGGTGCTGGGGCATGAGATTTCCGGGACCGTGGTCCGGGCCGCGGCGGACGGGAGCGGACCGGCCGCGGGCGCCGCGGTTGCGGTCCACCCGGCCACCCCCGGCCCCGGTGCGGGGGATGTGCGGTGGCCGACGGACCGGCCCAACCTCTCCCCGGGCTGTACGTACCTGGGCAGTGCGGCGCGGTTCCCGCACACCGAGGGCGCATTCGCCCGGTACGTGAACCTGCCCGCGAGGATGCTGCGGGCGCTCCCGGCCGGCCTGGATCTGCGGACCGCGGCGCTGATCGAGCCGGCCTCCGTTGCCTGGCACGCCGTCGGACGGGCCGGGGATGTGGCCGGCAAGAGCGTGCTGGTGATCGGCTGCGGCCCGATCGGTGCGCTGGCGGTCGCGGTCCTCAAGCGTGCCGGCGCGGCACGGATCACCGCCGTTGACGTCCATGCCAAACCGTTGGAGATCGCCTCCGCCGTCGGAGCGGATCACACCCTGCAGGCCGGGGACACGGACGCGATCGCGGCCGTGCAGGCCGATGTGGTCATCGAGTCCTCGGGCAGCCACCGAGGCCTGGCCTCAGCCATTCAGGGTGCGGGGCGGGGCGGGACCGTGGTCATGGTCGGGCTACTGCCCACCGGACCCCAGCCTGTCCTGGTTTCCCTGGCAATCACCCGGGAACTGGACCTGCGCGGGTCCTTCCGCTTCAACGACGAGATCGACGACGTCATCACCGCACTCGCCGACAGCACCCTGAACATCGGCCCCGTCATCACCCACGAATACCCCCTCAGCCAAGGACTCAAGGCCTTCGAAACCGCCAAAAACTCCGCCGCATCAGGAAAAGTCCTCCTCAACTTCCAACCGGAATAGCACGATAAAGGACGCGCTGGTTCTCGCTGGTTCTGGGCGTTGTCAGGTCCGGCGGACCGGGATAAACACCCGGGGCTGGTCCGTCCAGGTTCCGGACAGCCGGGAGGTGGTGCGGCGCATGATCTGTTCGGACGCGTCCCGGGCCGTGGCGGCGTCCCCGGCGGCGACCGCTTCGGCCAGATCGACGTGCCACTGGAGCGCCCCCTCGTGGGGGTGGTCCGGCATCAGTCCGTGGACAGTGCGCCCCGTCAGGGTCTCCGCCACCTGCCCCATCAGGTTGGCGAACATTTCGTTGCCAGACCCGGAGAGCAGGACCGAGTGAAAAGCGATGTCCAGCTCCAGGAACTTCTGTGCGTCCCCGGAGTGGCCGGCGTCGCGGAGTGCATGGGCAATGTCCACCAGTTCCCGCCGCAGCTGCGCCGGTGCATTGTTTGCTGCCAGTTCGGCAGCGGCGGGCTCGACGGCGGAACGCAGTTCGATCAGTGACCGCAGCTGGGCGCCGCGGGCGTCGCTGGACAGCCGCCAGCGGATGACCTGGGAATCGAAGGGGTTCCAGCGGCTCGGCGGCAGCACGCGGATGCCCACCCGCTTGGTGGTTTCCACGAGGCCCAGGGACTGAAGGACCCGCACAGCCTCGCGGACCACGGACCGCGAAACCTTCAGTTCTTCCTCAAGGTGCTCGGCCAGCATGATGTGTCCGGTGGGCAGCTCGCCCGTGATGATCCGGGTGCCAAGGTTCTCAATGGCACGGTGGTGCAGGCTGGTCGACATGGACTCAAGCCTAAACTGGGATTGACTGGCCCCGTTCCACAAAGTGGGCACCGCTTCCCTCAAGCCGATTGAATATATATGCTTTATTAGGATCCATCGGTTCGTGACAGCGTGCTTCGCAGCGAACGCGGAGCCATCTGCACATCCATTGCACAACGAAATTGGAGTTTTGATGTCTGCACACATCGGTGTCACCGGCCTCGCGGTGATGGGCGCCAACCTGGCCCGCAACCTGGCCCGCAACGGCTTCACCGTTGCCCTGCACAACAGGTCCGTCGAAAAGACCGACGCGCTGCTCGAAAAGCACGGCACGGACGGCGACTTCGTCCGCACCGAAACGCTGCAGGAACTTGTTGACTCGCTGGAGAAGCCCCGCCGCGTCCTGATTATGGTCAAGGCCGGCAAACCGGTTGACTCGGTCATCGAGCAGCTTGAACCCCTGCTGGAAGCCGGCGACATCATCATCGACGCCGGAAACTCCCACTACGAGGACACCCGCCGCCGCGAAGCCGCGCTGGCGAAGAAGGACCTGCACTTCGTCGGCATCGGCGTCTCCGGCGGTGAGGAAGGTGCCCTGAACGGCCCGTCCATCATGCCCGGTGGTTCCAAGGAGTCCTACGACGCCCTCGGCCCGCTGCTCGAAAAGATCTCCGCGCACGTCGACGGCAAGCCCTGCTGCGCCTGGATCGGCACCGACGGGGCCGGCCACTTCGTCAAGATGGTCCACAACGGCATCGAATACGCCGACATGCAGGTCATCGGCGAAGCCTTCGACCTCCTCCGCTCCGGCGCCGGCATCGAACCCGCTGACCAGGCCAAGATCTTCGAAGAGTGGAACAAGGGCGAGCTCGCCTCCTTCCTGATCGAAATCTCCGCCGAGGTCCTGGGCCACGTTGACACCCGCACCGGCAAACCGTTTGTCGATGTTGTGGTGGATGCCGCAGGCCAGAAGGGCACCGGACGCTGGACGGTCATCTCCGCCCTGGAGCTTGGTTCCCCGACGTCGGGCATCGCCGAGTCTGTCTTCGCCCGCGCCCTGTCATCGCAGTCCGAGCAGCGCAAGATCGCCCAGGAGCTCCTCGTCGGTGAGGAAATCGCCGTCGACGTTCCGGACACCTTTGTTGAGGACGTCCGCCAGGCGCTGTACGCGTCCAAGCTGGTTTCCTACGCCCAGGGCCTGGACATGCTGACCTCAGCAGCCAAGGAATACGGCTGGGACCTCAAGCTGGACGAGATCGCTTCGCTGTGGCGCGGCGGCTGCATCATCCGTGCAGAGCTGCTCAAAGAAATCACCAACGCCTACGCCGCCGAAGACAAGCCGGCCAACCTGCTATTCGCCCCGGCGTTCACGAAGGCCATCGCCGAGGTCCTGCCGGCATGGCGCCGCGTGGTCTCCACCGCCGTCCAGCTCGGCATCCCCGTGCCGGTCTTCTCCTCTTCACTGGCCTACTACGACGGCCTGCGCCGCAAGCGCCTGCCGGCCGCAGTGATCCAGGGCCAGCGTGACCTCTTCGGCGCGCACACCTACGGCCGCGTCGACGCCGAGGGCACGTTCCACACCCTGTGGGGCGAGGACAAGTCCGAAATCGAAGCAGTGGACACGCACTAATCCCCATGCTCTGATTGCATCAAGCTGCAAACCCTGCGGCCGGCACTTCCCGGATATTCTGGGAGCTGCCGGCCGTTGGCGTTTCCGGCAGCAGCCGCGGTGTCCGTCCATCCAAGGAGACAGAATGCCCAAGCCAGTCGCATTTGTTACGGGAGCCTCCACGGGTATCGGCTTCGAGGCGGCGAAGAAGCTCAGCAGCCATGGCTTCATCGTCTACGCCGGCGCCCGCCGCGTGGAAAGGATGGAGCCGCTGAAAGCGCTTGGCATCCAGGTCCTGGCACTGGACGTGACGGACGACGACTCGATGCGTGCCGCCGTCGGCCGTGTCCTGGAAGAGCGCGGGCGGATAGACGTTCTGGTCAACAACGCCGGCTACGGGTCCTACGGGGCGCTGGAACAGGTGGACCTGGCCGAAGGCCGCCGCCAATTTGAGGTGAACGTCTTTGGCCTTGCCAGGATGACCCAGCTGATCCTGCCGGCCATGCGGAGTGCGGGCCGGGGCAGGATCATCAACATCTCGTCCATCGGCGGAAAATTCTACGAACCCCTTGGTGCCTGGTACCACGCCACGAAGTTCGCCGTGGAGGGCATGAGCGACGCGCTGCGGCTGGAACTCAAGCCGCATGGCATCGAGGTAGCCATCATTGAACCGGCAAGTACGCTCAGCGAATGGGGCCGGATTTCCGCTGACGGGCTGTTGGCCAGCAGCGGCGAGGGGCCGTACGCTGCCCAGGCAAAGCACATGGCGGATGTCCTGGCGTCCACGGCCAGGCCGGAAACGTCAACGCAGCCAGCGGTGATCGCTGCGGCTGTACTGCACGCGGCCACGGCTGCGCGTCCCCGGACCCGGTATCCGGTGGGCAGGGGAGCGGCAGCCATTCTGGGCCTGCGGCGCGTCCTGCCGGACCGGATCTATGACGCGGTGGTCATGGCAGTCCTGAAGCGTGTTGCCGGGTAGAGGCTGCAGCGAAGGGTCAGATCCGGTATTCGATGTCGTACTCGGCCGGATCCACTGCGGGCTTGGTTTCTCGCTGGGCATCGCGATGGCGCCACTTGGCGGGCACACCGGTCACAATCGATTCCGGTGGCGCGTCCTTCACCACCACGGCGTTGGCGCCCACGGCGCTGTCCCGGCCGATGGTGATGGGTCCCAGGATCTTGGCTCCGGCACCGATGGTGACCCGGTCCTCAATGGTGGGGTGACGCTTGACCTTGGCCAGGGAGCGGCCGCCGAGTGTGACGCCGTGGTAGATCATCACGTCTTCGCCGATTTCGGCGGTCTCGCCGATGACCACACCCATACCGTGGTCGATAAAGAAGCGTCGGCCGATCGTGGCGCCGGGATGGATCTCGATTCCGGTCAGGAAGCGGCCCAGCTGCGACACCAGCCGCGCCGGGAACCGCAGCCCCGGGGTCTGCCACATCCGGTGCGTCAGCCGGTGGATCCAGATGGCGTGAAGCCCCGAATAGGCGAAAAAATTCTCAAAAGAACCTCGAGCCGCCGGGTCGTGTGACCGGGCGGCGTCGAGGTCTTCCTTCAGTCTTGCGAAAAAGCCCACAAAGTTCTTTCTACAGGAAACGGGGCGACAACGGACTGATCAGCCGCGGATGTCGTCATAGAGCACGGTGGAGATGTAACGCTCACCGAAGTCGCAGACAACCGCCACGATCAGCTTGCCGGCATTCTCCGGACGCTTGGCAAGTTCCAAGGCACCCCAGACGATGGCGCCGGAGGAGATGCCGCCGAGGATGCCTTCCTTGACGCCGAGTTCACGGGCGACGCGGACGGAATCCTCCAGGGTGGCGTCCAGGACTTCGTCGTAGACGTTGGTGTCCAGAATTTCCGGGATGAAGTTCGCACCGATGCCCTGGATCTTGTGCGGCCCGGGAGCGCCGCCGTTCAGGATGGCGGAGTCCTTCGGTTCGATGGCCACAATCTGGACCTCAGGATTGCGTTCCTTCAGGACCTGGCCGACGCCGGTGACGGTTCCGCCGGTGCCGATGCCGGCGACGAAGATGTCCACCTTGCCGTCGGTGTCGGACCAGATTTCCTCGGCGGTGGTGGTGCGGTGGATCTCAGGGTTGGCCTCGTTGGCGAACTGCTGGGCCCAGATGGAGTTCTCCGTGTTGGCCACGATCTCCTGGGCCTTTTCCACGGCGCCGCGCATGCCCTCGGAACCCGGGGTCAGCACAATTTCGGCACCGAACGCCCGCAGCATAACGCGGCGTTCGGTGGACATGGTCTCCGGCATGGTCAGAATAACTTTGTAACCGCGGGCAGCGCCCACCATGGCCAGGGCGATGCCGGTGTTGCCCGAGGTGCCTTCAACGATGGTGCCGCCGGGCTTGAGGGCGCCGGACTTCTCGGCGGCGTCAACGATGGCCACACCGATGCGGTCCTTGACGCTGTTGGCCGGGTTGTAGAACTCAAGCTTGACGGCCACAGTGGCGCCCAGACCCTCGGTGAGCCGGTTCAGGCGGACCAGCGGAGTGCCGCCGACCAACTGCGTTACATCGTCATAGATCCGTGCCATGTAGATATGCCTATCTCTCAAGAGTGAATGCTGAGGTCAGCCTAACGATGGCTGAGCGGCCGCTGCTAAGCATTAAGCCATGCAGAGTAATATTTCCTGGCCTTGGCGAGCTTCGGATTGATGATCACCTGGCAGTAACCCTGCTCGGGATACTTGGCGTAGTAGTCCTGATGGACGTCCTCCGCCACATGGAACCGTGGCAGCCGGCTGACCTCGGTCACAATCGGGTGCGGCCACAGGGCCTGGTTCCGTTCGATGGCTTCCTCGAAGAGAATCTTCTCCTCGGTGGTCTCATAGAACATGGACGAGCGGTACTGCGTGCCCACGTCGTAGCCCTGGCGGTTGAGCGTGGTGGGATCGTGCAGCGCGAAGAACATGTCCAGGATGACCTCGGCCGGGATGACGGACTCGTTGAAAGTGACCGCCACGACCTCAGCGTGGCCCGTGGTCCCGCCGCAGACGGAGTAGTAGTCCGGCTGGGGGTCATGGCCACCCGTGTACCCGGAAATCACTGATGTTACGCCCTTGGTTTTTTGGTACACAGCGTCAAGGCACCAGAAGCAGCCCCCGCCAAGAACAAAAGTTTTCATGATCTCTTCAATGGTTGAGCGCGCCGGATGATTCCCTGACCACCCTACGAGACTTTGAAAGATGCCGGGCAATCGGCCCGATGGGGTAAAACTGAGACTATGGAATCTGCAGACACCGGCGTTACAGATGCGGACAAGCATGACGGCGGCACCCTTACTGGGGAGGACGCTGCAGCGGATGGTCCGGCTGCTCCCACGCTGGGCCAGGTGCTGCTGGCGGTCGAGGAACTCTGGCCCGAATCGCTGGCCGAAAACTGGGACGAAGTTGGCCTCGTGGCCGGCCACCCGTCAGCGCCCGTTACCAGGGTGATGTTCGCCGTTGATCCCACGCTCACGGTGATCGAGGAAGCCGTGGAATGGGGTGCCGATCTCCTGATCACCCACCACCCCTTGCTCCTCAAAGGAGTCACGTCGGTGGCCGCCACCACTGCCAAAGGGCAGGCCATCCACCGTCTCATCGAGTCTGGCACCGCGCTCCTGACCGTCCACACCAACGGTGATTCCGCCGTCGGGGGCGTTTCCGACGTCCTGGCTGATGCGCTGGGACTGGAAGGCGTTGTCCCGCTGACGGTTGCCGCGAACGGCCTGCCCGAGGAAGGCATCGGACGCGTGGGTGATCTGGCTGACGTGATGAGCCTGGGCGATTTCGCGGCCAGGGTGTTCGGCATCCTGCCGTCGGTGGCCGGGGGAGTCCGCGTGTCCGGGGATAAGGATGGGCTGGTGCGGCGTATTGCGGTGTGCGGCGGCGCGGGGGATTCCCTGTTCAACGAGGTGCGGGCCAACAACGCCGACGTCTATGTCACCGCCGACCTCCGGCACCATCCGGCGTCCGAAGCCCGCGAA
This sequence comes from Pseudarthrobacter cellobiosi, assembly GCF_023913815.1. Classification (NCBI taxonomy): domain Bacteria; kingdom Bacillati; phylum Actinomycetota; class Actinomycetes; order Micrococcales; family Micrococcaceae; genus Pseudarthrobacter; species Pseudarthrobacter cellobiosi. The sequence goes on along the minus strand of NZ_JAMXBK010000021.1, from coordinate 98,956 downwards.
GCGGCAGTGAACGGCCGGCCGTACCTGATTGACGTTTCGCACTTCGCCAGCGAATGGCTGTGGCTGCCCGCCGCTGCGTCGGCACTGGGCAATGTGCTCGCCGATCAGGGCCACGACGTCGAGATCCAGGTAAGTACCACCAACAGCGATCCGTGGGACTTCATTCTGACTCCGGGCTAAGCCTGGCGTGCGAAGTCCGTCGCCGGGCCCACACCGGCGAGGGACCCACACCGAGCGCAGCGAGGTTTGGGAGCCGGTGGGGATGTAGCGAGGCAGGGGAGCAGGCCAGGCGCTAGAGTCTATACAGCGCCGATACGGTGCCCGGCTTCGGCCGGATTGGATTTAGCGGAGGTAAATAGTGGCCAAGGCAGCACCGGCGGAACAGTTGAAGTTGCTCGAACTGCAGGGGCTGGACGCAAAGCTCAAGTCCCTGTCCAACCGCCGCCGCGCCCTGGAAACCGATCCCCGGATCGAGGACCTGCAATCTGCCCTGTCCGTCGCCACCGGTGAACTCGGCTCCGCCAAGATGGCCGTCCATGACGCCGAAGCCGAGCTGAAGCGCGCAGAGGCCGACGTCGAACAGGTCGCCTCCCGCATCGAACGCGACGAAGCCCGGCTCAACAGCGGAACGGGGCTGTCGAAGGACCTCGTGGCCCTGCAGAAGGACATTGCCTCCCTCAACAAGCGTCGCTCCGACCTTGAAGACGTGGAGCTGGAAATCCTGGAACGCCTGGATTCGCTGCGCGAGCGTCAGGCTGCCCAGCAGCTCATCGTGGACAACGTCCAGGGCTCGTTCGGCGGCATCCGCGCCGAACTCGATGAAGCCCTGGCCGAAGTGGCCGCTGAAGCGACCGTTGTCCGCGGCAAGCGTGCCAAATTCGCTGAAAACCTCGACGCCGGGATGCTGGCTGTCTACGAAAAGACGCTCGCAAAGCGGGGAGTGGGCGCCGCCCGGTTGTTCCACGGGACTTCCGAAGCCTCCGGAATGAAGCTGAGCCCCGGAGACCTCGCCGAGATCAAGGCAGCCGCAGAGGACGACATTGTGTTCTGCCCGGATTCGGGTGCCATCCTGGTGCGCTCCGCCGAGTGGAACACGCCCGCCCCAACTGCCTAGTTGGGAAGGATGATGTTCAGCGCGTGCGGTTTCCGCGCTGAACCATCAACCAGCTCCGCGTCCCATTTTTCGAGCGCGGCTTTCAGCAGTTGCACCGGGGTCTGCGGGGCGTTGCCGCGGCGGGCCAGCAGGTGCCGGGCCAGCTGACCGCGGGTGTGCTTGGCGAAGTGGCTGACCACCTTGCGCACGCCGTTGACCTCCGTGAAAACGTTGACGGCCACCGTCTGAGCCGGCGGCGGGGCCCATGCCGCGGTATAGGTGCTGGAGCGGCAGTCCACGAGCAGATGTCCGGATGCCGACTCCGCGAGGGCCTCCGAAAGCTGCGGCTTCCAGAACGAGGCGAGGCGGCCGACGTCGGGCAGTGCCGTTCCCATCGACAGCCGGTAGGCAGGCACGCGGTCGGCGAAGCGGATGGCACCCCACAGTGCCGAGATCACCAACACCGAAACATCGGCCTTCCGGCGCTGCGCAGGCGTCAGGGTTTTGTAGCCTAGGGCGTCGTACAGAACGCCCGAATAGATCTGGTGCGCCGGGGCCGCCGGTTCGGCGTGGAGCCGGGTGTTACGTTCGACGTCGTCCTGCAGCGATGCGCCGACGCCCAGCAGCGCGAGGGCATCCTCATGTGCGCTCACCGTGCCCAGCGCCTCCAGGACCTTGGCCCGGTAGGTGTTGAGTTCGGGAAAGCTCAGTGACGGCCAGTCGACGGCGGACCCGCGGACTGCGGGGGTCTTGCCTTCGGAGGGGGGAAGCAGAATCAGCACCGTACGATCCTACCGGCGACGGCAGTGCCCCCTTCCGGCGGTAGACTGGGCTCCGGATGGGTTGACCAGGCGGCCGCGCGTCACGCAAGTGGCTCGAGGAACGTCCGGGCTCCGCAGGGCAGGGTGGTGGGTAACGCCCACTCGGGGTAACCCGCAGGCCAGTGCCACAGAGAACAGACCGCCTGCGTTTTCCGGTGACGGACGGCAGCAGGTAAGGGTGAAACGGTGGTGTAAGAGACCACCAGCTTCCCGGGTGACCGGGAAGGCTAGGTAAACCCCACCCGGAGCAAGGCCAGACAGGACACGTTTGAGGGCTGCCCGCCCGAGTGTCCGGGTAGGCCGCTGGAGGGCGTCGGCAACGGCGTCCGTAGATGGATGGCCGCTACTCCCGCGCTGGTAACGGCACGGGAGCACAGAACCCGGCGTATCGGTCAACCCATCCAACACCCCAGCCGGGCACGGAGCCGCCCCGTATGTGAGTGATTTCACGCTGGTGGCGGCTGTCCGCGGGTCTGCTCCAGCCTAGAATGGAGAGCGAACGTAGAAGTTCTGCCGCCGGGTCTGCGTTCGCAGCCGGTGGCTTTTCTTTGCGCTTCTCCACGGCACCCGGGATGGACCGCATCCTGCCGGTGCCAGAGCCCCTGGACAACATCAGGTGGCCGCCAACCGCGTACGACGACGTATGCGGCTGAACCGAGGAAGGTAGTTCTGTGAGCCAGACGTCAGATTCTTGTCTTGATACGTGGATGGGCCGGGAGGCTCTCGCTGAGGCCATGATTCCGGTGATTGGCCGGCTGTACCGCGAGAACAACGTGGTGACCAGCATTCACGGCCGTAGCCTGATCAACAAGTCCACCATGAACATCCTCAAGGCGCACCGTTTCGCCCGCCGCATGAGCAACACCGAGCTCCTGCTCGAAGAGACCGCACCGCTGCTGAACATCCTGGCTCAGCTGGAGCTTGGTGCGGCGGCCATCGACGTCGCCCGCCTGGCGGAGAAGTTCAAGGCAGAAGGCGACGGCGCCACCCTGGAAGAGTTCCTCCGTGCTGAGCTTGCCGAGGTAGTGGGAAAGCGCGGGGGCGATGACCGCACCAGCACCGACGTTGTGCTGTACGGCTTTGGCCGGATCGGCCGCCTGCTCGCGCGCCTCCTCATCGAAAAGGCAGGCGGCGGCCACGGCCTGCGCCTGCGTGCCATCGTGGTGCGCCGCGGCTCGGACAAGGACCTCACCAAGCGCGCCAGCCTGCTGCGCCGCGACTCGGTCCACGGCTCCTTCGAAGGAACCATCCGTGTGGACGAGGACGCCAACACCATCACCGCCAACGGTGTCCAGGTCCAGGTCATCTACTCGGATAACCCCGCCACGATCGACTACACCGCCTACGGCATCCACAACGCCCTGGTGGTGGACAACACGGGCCGCTGGCGCGACGCCGAGGGCCTGTCCCAGCACCTGCAGAGCAAGGGCGTTTCCCGCGTTCTCCTCACCGCACCGGGCAAGGGCGAACTCAAAAACATTGTGCACGGCATCAACCACGGCACCATCGAGGACACAGACCAGATCGTGTCTGCAGCTTCCTGCACCACCAACGCCATCACCCCGGTGCTGAAGGCCATCAACGACAAGTTCGGTGTGATCCACGGCCACGTGGAGACCGTCCACTCGTTCACCAACGACCAGAACCTGATCGATAACTTCCACAAGGGCGACCGCCGCGGCCGCTCCGCCGCACTGAACATGGTGATCACCGAAACCGGCGCCGCCAAGGCCGTGGCGAAGGCACTGCCCGAGCTGCTGGGCAAGCTGACCGGCAGCTCCATCCGTGTCCCCACCCCTGACGTCTCCCTGGCCATCCTGAACCTCAGCCTGGAGAACGGAACCACCAAGGACGAGGTCAACAACTACCTCCGCGAGATGTCGCTGCACTCGGACCTGCGCAAACAGATCGACTATATCGACTCACCTGACGTTGTTTCCATGGACTTCGTTGGCTCCCGCCGTGCCGGCATCGTTGATGGCCTGGCCACGATCTCCAACGACAAGAACCTGGTTCTCTACGTCTGGTACGACAACGAATTCGGCTACAGCTGCCAGGTGGTCCGGGTTATGGAAGAGATGGCCGGCGTCAACCCGCCGTCCTTCCCCGCCAAGGAACCCGCTGCTGCCTTGGCCGCAATCGCCGTCTAGGCTCGTCTGCCGGGCTGGCTGCCCGACATTCCCGGCTGATTCGCTGGAATCAGCCGGGAATCGGGACCACACTGGTGGCATGGATAACGAAACTCTCCACGAGACCACCCTTGAACACGCCCTCGACGTCGCCAAGGCCAACCATAAAGAAGCCATCAGGCTCCTGGAGCAGGCGCGAGCGTCCCGGGCTTCCGGCGACGTCGGCGCGGACCGGGTGCGCCAGCTCGAAGGGCTCCACCAGGTTGCCGAAGAGGATCTGCGCCGCGTAGCCCGGGAGCAGTAGCCGGTCTTGCCAGTAGGCGGCGTACCCGCGCCACTCTTCCTCCCCATTGTGGATAACCGCCTGGGTGTCAGTGGGGTGGCCTAGGCTCTTCTGGTGCATCACATTTCCAGAAGGGCTGGTTGCCCGTGACCGTCAGCTGGCGTGCCTACCGCGGTGCCCGCCGCCGCTCGAGGCAGGCCTGGGCCCTCCTGGCCGTGCTGGCACTGTCTGCAGTGGGCGCCGCGGGGTGGTTTTTCACCGCGGGCCAGTTCGCAGCGGCAGAACCAGCAATCGCTGGGCCCAGCGAGGCGCCTGTTTTCGACGGGACCTGGATGAAACCCGTGGTCCCCGTGCACGCTGTACCGCAGGGGAGTGCCCTGGACGCCCTCGAGCGGCTTGCCGTCAAGGGACGGGCCCCCAAGGACAACTACCAGCGGGAGGCCTTCGGGCAGGCCTGGCTGGACGTCGACCGGAACGGCTGCGACACCCGCAACGACATCCTCCGCAGGGACCTCACGGCTGTGGGCTTCACAGAGGGGTCCAAATGCAAGGTAGTGTCAGGGTCCATCCATGAGCCGTACACGGGGAAAGCCGTGGAGTTCCGGCGTGGCCCTGAAAGCAGCAAGGAAATCCAGATCGACCACGTCGTGGCGCTCGGAGACGCGTGGCAGAAAGGCGCACAGGGGCTGACCCCGCAGCAGCGCCAGAGCCTGGCCAACGATCCCATAAACCTCATCGCCGCGGACGGTCCCGCCAACCAGCAGAAGAGCGCAAGCGACGCCGCCACCTGGCTGCCGAAGAACAAGAACATCCGCTGCCATTACGTGGCCCGCCAGATCTCGGTGAAGGCATCCTATGGACTGTGGGTCACGCAGCCGGAGAAGGATGCGATGAAGCGCGTCCTGGACTCCTGCCCGGACCAGCCAACCATTACCGCGAGGTAATGCGTTGGCTCAGTGGCCGAACGGGTCCGGATCCACGCCGGGCATCCAGGTCAGGCCGGGCACGCCCCAGCCGCTCCTCTTGGCCAGTTTCATGGCCTTCCGTGCATAGCGGTCAATCAGACGGTTGACGTAGAGCTTTCCGTCGAGGTGGTCGTATTCGTGCTGGATGACCCGTGCGAACCAGCCGGTCGCTTCGAACTCCACCGGCTGCCCATGGCCGTTAAATCCTTCCACCCGCGCCCACTCCGCACGCTTGAGCGGGTAAGCGCCGCCGGGGAAGGAGAGGCAGCCCTCTTCCTCTTCCTCGGGGTCCGGCAGCGCGCCAGAGATCTTGGACAGGGTCAGCTCCGGGTTTACCAGGACCCCGATGGGCGGAGCGCCGTCGTCATTGGCGTACTTGTACACAAAGATTCTTTTGCCCACACCAACCTGCGGCGCCGCCAGGCCCACGCCGTTGGCGGCCTCGTTGGTTTCAAACATATCCGCGATCAGGGTGCGCAGTTCGTCGTCGAAAACCTCCACCTCGGCGGCGCGGCGGTGCAGCACCGGTTCACCCCAGACGGTGATTGGCAGAACTGTCATGTCAGGCGGCCCTTCGTGCGTGCGGCGTGGCGCCGGCGGTTATGCAAAAAAAATGAAGGCCGTACCGGATATCCGGTACGGCCTCCAAGTGGACGGCTTTTACTGCCGCCCTATGAGGGTGAGCTACGGGGGTTGAACCCGCGACCTCCTGGACCACAACCAGGCGCTCTGCCAACTGAGCTAAGCCCACCATGTGCCCCACAGATTTCCCGGCGGTCCGGTGCTCTGGAAAGGCAACTCAAATAGCTTACCTGCTGTTTGAGGGTGCTTGCGCCACTTTTGGGGTTTTTGCGAAAATTTCCGCCAAACGTGGGGCAGATTACTCTTTCGGAATACCTGCTGTGCCCGGCGAGGCAGTGATGCGCTGGGCGACTTCGCGGGCCGTGACGCTGTCAGGCCCAGGAGCCGGAACGAAAACCGCCTCGCGGTAGTAACGGAGCTCGTCGATGGAATCCTGGATGTCACCCAGGGCGCGGTGGCCGCCCTTCTTGGCGGGGGACTGGAAGTAAGCCCGGGCGAACCAGCGTCGGGAGAGTTCCTTGATGGTGCTCACGTCGATCACGCGGTAATGCAAGTGCTCCACAACGGCCGGCATGTCACGGGATAGGAAGACGCGGTCGGTCCCCACGGAGTTGCCGCCCAGCGGTGCCTTGCGCGGGTCCGGCACCCACTTTTCGATGTATTCCATCACGGCGGCTTCGGCCTCGGCCATGGTCTTGCCGTGCGGCAGTTCCTTGAGCAGCCCGGACCGGGTGTGCATGTCCCTCACGAAGTCGTTCATCTGGGCGAGGGCAGTGTCCTCGGGCTTGATCACCACGTCCACACCGTCGCCGAGAATGTTGAGCTCTGAGTCCGTCACCAGCGCCGCCACCTCGATCAGGGCGTCGTTCTTGATGTCCAGGCCGGTCATTTCGCAGTCGATCCAGACGATGCGTTCGTTAGATATAGGCACCGGACCAGCCTACCGTTTAGCTCCGGCGTAACCGTCCGATGCTAGGATTTCGGGTACATGGGGGCGAGGATTTTGCCGCTGTGCTGTGCCTGCGCGGCCCGGGCGGCCACCGCCGCCCGCGGGACTGAAGCGCCGAGTGTAAAGAGATTGGACGATCCTGAGATGACGGCGCCTTTGCCTGCAACGGGGGATATGGCCGCCAGCGTGATCCCGGAGCCCGCTGCGGCACAAGTGGATAACGCCAGGTCCCCCATCCTTGCCGGTCTTGTCGGCTCGGTCCTTATGGTGTTCGGATCCCTCGGCGTCGGCTGGCTGGCCCCAGTTTCCGAACTCCGCCGCGTACCGATCTTTATCTGGATGCGGACGGAGGCCATCGGTGTTGCCCTGGCCATCGTGCTGGTTGCGGTAGGCGGCATGCTCCTGGTCCGCTCCTGGCTGAGGCTCGGCCAGCGGGTCCGCGTGTGGGGGCCGGCGGCGCGAAAGGCCACGCTGCAGGCCATCGCAGCATGGGGCCTGCCGTTGATGTTCACCGTCCCGCTGTTCAGCCGCGACGTGTATGCCTACATTGGCCAGGGCAGGCTGATGGTGGAGGGGTTCAACCCCTACGAGAACGGCATCTCGGCGCTGTCCAACTATTTCCAGCTTGGCGCTGACAAACAGTGGACTGAAGCTCCCGTGCCGTACGGCCAGCTGTTCCTATGGATTGAACAGTTTGTGGTGTGGTCCACCAACGTCCAGCCCGAGGCCAGCGTGATGCTTTTCAGGCTCGTTGCGCTGTTTGGTGTGGTCCTCTGCGTCATCTACGTGCCAAAGCTGGCAGAGCTTCACGGAGTCAATCCGCACCGCGCCTTGTGGCTCACCGCGGCCAACCCCCTGTTCCTCACCAACTTCATCGCCAGTGTCCACAACGATGCCCTCATGATCGGGTTAGCCCTTGCCGGACTGTACTACGCGGCCACCAGACGCGTGGTGCTGGGCATAGTCCTCGTCACCCTTTCCATCGCCGTCAAGCCCATCACCATCGTTTTCCTGCCGTTCATCGGCCTGATCTGGGCAGGCAAGAACGCAGGCTGGCCGCGGAAATTCCTGTTCTGGGGACTGACGGGAGGGCTGAGCCTGGCCATTCTGTATGGCCTGAGCCTAGTCAATGGTTTCGGTTTCGGCTGGATCAACGGGCTGTCAGCCCCTGGCAGCCTCTTCATCTGGTACGCGCCGGTGGGCCTGGTGGGGCTGGTGGTCGCTTCCGTTTCGAATGCCTTCGGCCTCGACGGGTGGACGCTCGCAGACTGGGTGTTCGACGCCGGCAAAATACTTGCGGTAGGCATCGTCGCCTTCCAGATCTTCAAGGGTGAGCATGAGCGGCTGATCCGCCGCCTCACCTTGGGCTTTGCGGCCATTGTGGTGCTGGCGCCGATGATCCAGGCCTGGTACGTGGTGTGGCTCATCCCGCTGTTCGCGGTGACAGGCATCCGCAATGACTGGCAGGTCAAGGCCCTGTATTTCATCGTGTCGTTCTTCATGATCTACGCCATTTCTGACCAGCTGGAGGTATTTCCCTACCTCCAGACCGAGGACCTGGGACTTGCCCTGGTGCTGGCCCGCTTCGCGGCGGCGATTACCGGCCTGCTTTTTGCCATGTACCTGATCTTCATGGATCCAGACACCAAAAGGCTTTTCCGGAAGTCGGCCGAACCGGTGACCGAACGCCCCGTTATCTAGTCTCCGCAGGCGCGGTTATCCGGCGCCGGTGATTCCCGCCGTCGTGCCCTGTTCCAGATGCCGCAAGGCTTCCTTCCGGGACAGCGGACTCAACCGCGTGCCCTTTTCCACTAGGAAATCGTGTACCCACTCCGGGTCCGTTTTGGCGTATTCACGAAGCGCCCAGCCAATGGCCTTCCGGATGAAAAACTCCGGGTCCGCCAGGTTCGGCTCAATGACAGCCCGTAGCAGGTCCTGATCCGTGCTGGCCTTGGCCTTCAACTGCGAGGTGATGGCCGATCGCCGGATCCAGAAGTCCTGGTCTATACTCCAGGCCAGCAGGAGTTCGGTCATCATGGGCCGGCGGGCCTGAAGAAGCCCGCCGATACGATACGACACCCCATCCACGAAATCCCACCATGCGCCGGTGCGGATGATCTCCTCATAGATCGGGAGCATCAGCTGGTCACGGGCCACCAACCGGAGGCTCGTCAGGTCAATGGCCGCATAGCGTTCCTCGCGGACTGTGGAGCCGCGCCAGAGTTCAAGCACCGTGGCCCGCAACTGGCCCGCCGACGTCAAGGGATGGGCGGCGGCAGCGGCCAGCGCCAGCCGCCTGACTTCCGGGACCCTGACGCCAAGTGACGGAAGGGCGGACTTCATGTACGCCTGCGCTCCGGCGGCCCGCACCGGGTCCGTCCGCTCCCGCAGCGCCGCGCGGACGGCATCCAGCAACTCGCGGTTCGGAGCCTCCGTGACCGCACCTTCCGTGACCGGTGCGTCCGTGTCCAGCGATTCGTCATTCGGCGACATTCGGTCCATGGTGCAACTTTAGCGAGGTGACGGCGGCGTGAAGGCCGGCCGGTCCGTCCTCAGCGGGACGGCTCTAGAGTGAGACCAGACAAACTGCACGTTCCCTTGGACCGTGCCACCCGACGTCGGAGGTTCCCTGCATGTCCATGATCAAGACTCCCGAGCAGATTGCGCTCATGGGCGAAGCCGGGCGGGTGGTGGCCAATACGCTGGCGGCGGTGCGTGAGGCGGCCGGAGTGGGTGTCACCCTGCGTGACCTCGATGCGCTGGCCGCCGAGACGATTGCCACAGCGGGAGCCACACCGGCCTTCCTGAACTACCACCCGCGCTGGGCCTCAGTTCCGTTTCCCGGCGTGATCTGCACCAGTGTGAACGACGCTGTGGTCCACGGAATCCCCGACGGATACGAGCTCCAGGACGGTGATCTGCTCAGCGTTGATTGCGGGGCATTCCTGGAGGGCTGGTGCGGCGATGCGGCCGTCAGTTTCATTGTGGGAACACCGGATCCTGTGGACCAGGCCCTCATTGATGCCACGGATGCCGCCCTGGCCCGTGGGATCGAGGCAGCCCGGATCGGCAACAAAATGGGCGATCTTGCCTACGCGATCGGCGGCGCCGCGCGCCGGGCGGGCTACGGTCTGCTGGCTGACCACGGCGGCCACGGGATCGGCCGCACCATGCACGCCGAACCGCCGGTGCCCAACGACGGCAGGCCGGGACGGGGGATCAAGCTCACCGAGGGGCTGGTCATCGCCATCGAGCCCATGCTGATCCTGGGCAGCAAGGACGACTACTACCAGGACGACGACGGATGGACGCTGCGTTCCGCCAACGGCCGCCGGGCTGCCCACAGCGAACACACAGTGGCCATCACTGCCGATGGCCCGCTGATCCTTACGCTCCCTTAGGTCCGGTGAGGCTCAGGCGCACCACGGCCCGCCCTGGGACGGCGCTGCTGACTACGGTGAACCCGGCGCGCAGGAAGAGGTTAAGCGTGCCGTGGTAAAGGTCTGCGGGTCCCGCTTTGGGCCGCTGCTCGCGGTCCACCGGGTAGCCTTCCACAACGTTGGCACCATTGAGCCGGGCATGCTCGACGGCGGCGCGCAGCAGCGCGGCTGCCACGCCGCTCCGGCGGTGGCCGGCGGCGACCACGAAGCAGGTCACTGACCACACCCAGCCGGACGCATCCGGTGATGCTGTTTCGGAATCGGGCGGCCCTGGTTCCTCAGCCAGCCGCAGCCTGCGGGAGCGAAGCACTCGGGGATAACAGGTCCGGGGCTCCACGGCACACCAGCCCACGGGCTGACCGTCGACGAAGGCGAGGACGCCGGGGGCTGGGGAGCCGCCGTCGAACTTTTCCTTCAACTGTGCCTTGCGGGCGGCCGGCTCCAGCGCGGAGTACTCCGGACCCGTGAGGGCAAAGAACCGGCACCAGCAGCGGGACGGCTCACCGGGCCGGCTGAACAAGCGCTCGACGCCGTTCCACTGCGCCGCGGCCGTCGTCAGGCCGGGGACGTGCCCGTCAGTCATTCTGGTCAGGCCACCGACTCGGCTCTGCTCGGGTGTGCCACTTCGGTGCTGCGCCGGAGTATGACCTGGCCGGTTATCCGGGGCGAACCGGCATCGTCGGCGGACGGTCCGGCTGCCCTGCTGGCGGCCTGCCGTCCGATCTCCTCCAAGGGAAGGTGCACCGTGGAGAGGGCCGGCCGGAAATCGCGCAGAGTCTCAATATCGTCGAAACCGGCAACGGCGGCGTCGCGCGGGATCCGCAGTCCCTGGGAGCGCAGCGCGGCGGCGGCCCCGATGGCCATAACATCGTTGACTGCAAAGATGCAGAGCCGTTTTGTCTCGGTCCCGGGTTGGGACGCTGTGATCCGTGCAGCCAGGGCGAGGCCGGCCTCGAAGCCGCCCGCACGGGTGAAGTCCGTGCGGATGACGTCCGCGGCAGGGAGGCCGGCGCCGGCAAGGCCGCGCTGGAACCCACGGATCCGGTCGTCGGAGGTGAACAGCCCTTCCGGGCCGCCGACGATGACGAAGTCTCCTTCCCGCGACGCGGCCAGCTCAGTTGCGAGCTGCGCGGCCAGCTCCTCATTGGGAACACTCACCACGTGGTAGCCGTCCGCTGCCGCGGCCCCCACAATCCCGTGGCCGATCACGCCCACGCGGCCGCCATTGCGGCAGTAGCGGTCCAGTTCCGCAGCGAGTTCGGTGTTGCCTTCCAGGTCCTCGGTGCGGGAGGTCCGTGATCCTGCGATCACGATGGAATCGGCGCGGCGTGCGGCGAAGGCAGCCACGGCCTCCTTCTCACTGTCCGGAGCGCCCTCGGTGGTGGCCAGCAGCACCATCTTGTGCTGTTCCCTCGCGGCATCCTGGACGCCGCGGGCAATGGCTGCGAAGTACGGATCGGCAATGTCATGCACGATCAGCCCGATCAGCCCGGAGCTGGACTTCGCCAGCCCCTGCGCCTGGGCGTTGGGAATGTAGCCGAGGGATTCGGCGGCCTGGCGCACCCGGTCCGCAATATCCTTGCCGGGTATCCGGGCGGAGCCGTTCAGCACGCGGGAGGCGGTGGCCGGCGACACGCCCGCCAGCCGGGCCACCTCGGTGAGGGTACTTGCAGCCACAACTTCTCCCGTTCGTACAGACTTTCAGCGCCGTTAGCGCCGCTTTCAGTATGGCAGTCTGAGGATACTTTGGGAAAGCGCTTGCCAACCCGAAGGGGAGAGGTGCATGATGAACGGAGTGGGAATGCGCTTTCCCAGTACCGTTTGAGTAACACTACTCACTCACCGTGGAGGACACATGGGCTTCGAAACAAAGACGATCCGTATCGCCATGAACGGCATTACCGGCCGGATGGGTTACCGCCAGCACCTGCTGCGTTCCATCCTTCCCATCCGCGACGCCGGGGGCTTCACGCTGGAGGACGGCACCAAGGTCCAGGTGGAGCCGATCCTGGTCGGCCGCAATGAAGCGAAGATCCGCGAGCTGGCAGAACTGCACAAGGTGGCCGAATGGACCACGGACCTTGATTCCGTGATCAACGACCCGTCAGTGGACATCATCTTTGATGCCTCCATGACCAGCCTCCGAGCCGCCACCCTGAAGAAGGCCATGCTCGCCGGCAAGCACATTTTCACCGAGAAGCCCACGGCAGAATCCCTCGAAGAGGCCATCGAGCTGGCCCGCATCGGCAAGGAGGCCGGCGTTACTGCCGGTGTTGTGCACGACAAGCTGTACCTGCCGGGCCTGGTCAAGCTGCGCCGCCTGGTGGACGAAGGCTTCTTCGGCCGCATCCTGTCAATCCGCGGCGAGTTTGGCTACTGGGTCTTCGAGGGCGACGTGCAGGCAGCGCAGCGCCCGTCATGGAACTACCGCAAGGAAGACGGCGGCGGCATGACCACGGACATGTTCTGCCACTGGAACTACGTCCTCGAAGGCATCATCGGCAAGGTCAAGAGCGTCAACGCAAAGACCGCCACCCACATCCCGGCCCGCTGGGACGAGGCAGGCAAGGAGTACAAGGCCACCGCCGACGACGCCTCCTACGGCATCTTCGAACTCGAAACGCCGGCGGGCGAGCCGGTCATCGGCCAGATCAACTCCTCCTGGGCTGTCCGCGTCTACCGCGACGAACTCGTGGAATTCCAGATCGACGGCACGCACGGTTCCGCCGTTGCGGGCCTGAACAAGTGCGTCGCCCAGCAGCGCGCCCACACCCCCAAGCCGGTCTGGAACCCTGACCTGCCCGTCACCGAATCCTTCCGTAGCCAGTGGCAGGAAGTCCCCGCCAGCGCCGAGCTGGACAACGGCTTCAAGCTGCAGTGGGAGGAATTCCTCCGCGATGTCGTGGCGGGCCGGGAGCACCGCTTCGGCCTGCTGTCCGCCGCCCGCGGTGTCCAGCTCGCCGAGCTGGGCCTGCAGTCCAACGACGAACGCCGCACCATCGACATCCCGGAGATCACGCTCTGATGACTTCCCTGATCCTTCCCACCCACGACGGCGGCACCCGCGAGTACCGCCTCCAGGGCGGCGTGTCGTGGGCCCGCCCCACCGCCCCGCTCACGTCTCGGCGTGCCTACGCCGCCGCACATGTCATTCCCGAGGTCCTGGCCGACAACACGCCAGGTGCCCCGGCCAGCCTCGACTGGGACGCCACCATGGCGTACCGGCACGAACTCTGGTCCTACGGCCTGGGTGTTGCGGACGCCATGGACACAGCCCAGCGCGGAATGGGCCTGGACTGGGCCGCAACCCAGCAGCTCATCAAGCGCACCGGTGTGGAGGCCGCATCGGTGGTGACCGCCGGTGGCCCCGCTAGCGTCGGGAAAACTGTGCGCGATCTCGTCTCGTGCGGCGCCGGCACCGACCAGCTGGACCTCGCCACACTGCCCACCGGCAACGCGGGACTCGCCGCTGTCCTGGACGCCTACCGCGAGCAGATCGCCGTCGTCAGTGAAGCCGGACCCAAGATCATCCTCATGGCTTCACGGGCGCTGGCCCGCGTGGCCAACGGTCCGGACGACTACCTGCACGTCTATTCGACGCTGCTGCAGGAAGTGGACCAGCCCGTCATTCTGCACTGGCTCGGAACCATGTTCGATCCCGCGCTGGCCGGATACTGGGGTTCGGACGACGTCGCTGCCGCGACCGAGACGTTCCTGTCCCTGGTCCGCCAGCATGCCGCCAAGGTGGACGGCGTGAAGGTGTCCCTGCTGGACGCTTCGCATGAGGTTGCCCTGCGCGCCGCCCTGCCGGAAGGCGTCCGCCTCTACACCGGCGACGACTTCAACTACCCGGAACTGATCGACGGCGACGGCAGCCACCACTCGGACGCGCTGCTGGGCATCTTCGCGGCGATCTACCCTGCCGCATCGGTTGCACTGCAAAACTACGACGCTGGCAAGGCTGAGGAAGCGCGCGCCATCCTGGACTCCACCCGCGAGCTCGGCAAGCACATCTTCAGCGCCCCCACGTTCTACTACAAGACCGGGATCGCCTTTATGTCCTGGCTCAACGGCAGGCAGCCCGGCTTCCAGATGGTGGGCGGCCTGCACTCCGGCCGCTCCGTCTGCCACCTGGCCAAGACCTTCGAACTGGCCGACCAGGCAGGGCTGCTGAAGGACCCGGCGCTCGCCGCATTCCGGATGTCATACTACCTGCGCATCAACGGAGTGGGAGTATGACATCTAATTCAGAACCGTCCCCGTTTCTACGGCTTTCCCTGAACAGCGCCACCACCAAGAAGCTGACGCTTGCCGAAGTGGTTGATGGCTGTGTCCGCGCCGGAATCCCCGCGATCGCCCCGTGGCGCGACCGGGTTAAAGAAGCGGGGCTGGACAAGGCCGCCAAGCTGATCAAGGACGCCGGCCTCCGGGTCTCCTCCCTGTGCCGCGGCGGCTTCCTGACAGCGCCCGACGCCGAAGGCCAGGCCGCCGCACTCGCGGACAACCGCGCGGCCGTCCTCGAAGCTGCGGCGCTGGACACCCGGGAACTCTTCCTGGTGGTCGGCGGGCTGGCGCCCGGGGAGAAGGACGTGCTGGCAGCCCGCCAGCGCGTCGCCGACCGCCTCGCCGATCTTGTCCCGTTCGCCTCGGAGAACGGCATCCGGTTGGTGCTCGAACCCCTGCACCCCATGTACGCAGCGGACCGCGCCGTCATTTCGACCCTGGGCCAGGCCCTGGATCTTGCGGCCCCGTTCGACACGAAGGATGTTGGCGTCGCCGTCGACACCTTCCACGTGTGGTGGGATCCGGAGCTGAAGGCGCAGATTGAACGCGCCGGCCGGGAAGACCGCATCGCCTCCTACCAGGTGTGCGACTTCAACATGCCCATAGCGGCCGATCCGCTGCTGTCGCGCGGATACATGGGCGACGGCGTCATTGACTTCGCCACCATCGGCACCTGGGTCAGGGATGCCGGGTACACCGGCGACATAGAAGTCGAAATCTTCAATCAGGAGATCTGGGACTTGGACGGCAACATCGTCCTTTCCAAGGTCAAGGAGCGCTACGCGGAGCTGGTGCTTCCGTACGCCTGAGAAACGGCAATTTCACACCAGTCACACAACGAGAAGCACCCCCGGTCCGAGGACCGGGGGTGTTTTCGCTGACCGGCGCATCCGTATAACGATGGCCCGATTCATCACGATGGTGCCCCAGGAGGGAATCGAACCCCCGACCGGCGGATTAGAAGGCCGCTGCTCTATCCCCTGAGCTACTGGGGCACGTGGCGCCACGACCGTAGATCCGGCGCATCAAAAGTCTACATTGCCCCGACGCGCAGCAGCGTCAGCGTCGCGCGCTGCCGGTACTTCTCCTCAACAAGGCAGTTTCGGGAAGGGTTGTGCACATACGCGAAGTTGTCCCTCGCGGCCCGGTCCTGTCCGCGCGAAGCTGGTTCTGCCGCTAAGGCGCTACCTTTCGAGACAGGACATGATGATGACTGACTACCAAACATTCCGGGGCTTCGTTGCCACGGATATCAAGACCTCCACGACTCCGGGCGGCGTTGGCACCGCCTCGTTCCGCCTCGGTTCAACGGCGCGGCGTTTTGACCGGGCTACCAGTACCTGGGTGGATAGCCACACCAATTGGTTCAACGTCCAGGGCTACCGTCAGCTGGCCGGGAACATGGCCTGCAGCATCAAAAAGGGCCAGTGCGTCATCGTCGTTGGCCGGCTCAAGCTGCGCAGCTGGGAGAAAGACGGCCGGGTCTACCATTCGGCCGAAATCGATGCGGATTCCGTGGGTCACGACCTCAAGCGTGGTTCGGCCAACTACATCCGTACCAGCGACACCGGACTGCACCTCGTCTCAGACAACGGCGCGGCAGGGCAGGAGGCGTCAGCGGACGGCAGCGGCGTCGGCCCCGCTGATCCTGACGAGGACGGCGGAGACCCGGAAGACGGGGAGCACACGGATGACGACGCTGCAGCGTTGGGAGTCTTCCACGAGGATGCAGACGGCAACCACATTCCGGTGGACGCTGAAACAGGCGAGCTCGCCGGAGCCACCGTCTGAAAGTGCTGGCGTTGGATACCGCACGGGACGCGGGCGGGCCCGGTGCCGGCAGCCCGGCCGCGCCGGGACCGTTCCGTCCCAGGCTTGGCCGCGTGGCAGAATGGCGGCATGAATCGCGCGACGGACAACCGGCAGGCAACCCCCATCACCAGCCGGACCACCCCATCCCGTCGGCTTGGGCCGTCTGCGGGACGGGCGCCCGCGGCGCTCGCCGGAAGCCTCCTGATGGTTCTTGCGCTTGCAGCCTGCGCCGGCGGATCCCCAACGGCGACCGGCACGGGCGCTGCCACGCCCGGCGAAGTGGCAACCCCCTCGGAGCTGGCAACCACGGGCTCCACCCAGCCGGCCGCCACGTCCCCGGCGGAGGATCCGGCCATCGTGGCGATGAAACAGACTGTGACGGATGCGCTGGGGAAGCTGGCGGCGGGGACACCAAAGCCAGCCACAGCCCAGGTGACAGATGCCCTGACCGGCGCAGGGATTTCCCCGCCGGCGCTCGAAGTGTCGGCGAGCCGGACGCCTACCGGGCTGGAAGCTGATGCCATTGAGGCCGCTGTGTTGCAGGGCACGGACTGCGTGGTGGGACAGGTCCGCGATGGTACGGTCACCGTTATCGTTCTGCCGGTCCTCGCCAGCGGCAAGTGCTTCGTGGGGGCGGCTGCCTGACGCCTCGAATGTGAGTTAAGCCCGCCAACCCACTAGATTTGGAACCATGGCGGAATTTATCTACACAATGACCAATGCCCGCAAGGCAGTTGGCGAAAAACTCATTCTTGACAACGTAAGCATGTCGTTCTTCCCGGGCGCCAAAATCGGTGTTGTTGGCCCGAACGGTGCCGGTAAGTCCACCATCCTGAAGATCATGGCCGGCCTGGACATCCCCTCCAACGGTGAGGCCCGGCTCAGCCCCGGCTACACCGTGGGGATCCTGTTGCAGGAACCGCCACTGAACGAGGAAAAGACTGTCCTGGGCAACGTCCAGGAAGGCGTTGGCGAGATCTACGGCAAGATCCAGCGCTTCAACGAGATCTCCGAGGAAATGGCCAGCCCCGACGCTGACTTCGACGTTCTGCTCGAAGAAATGGGTCAGCTGCAGGAGGCCATTGACGCCGCGGAGGCTTGGGATCTCGACTCCCAGCTTGAGCAGGCCATGGACGCCCTCCGCTGCCCGCCCGCGGACGCGGACGTGACACTGCTCTCCGGCGGTGAGCGCCGCCGCGTGGCCCTCTGCAAGCTCCTGCTGCAGAAGCCCGACCTCCTGCTCCTGGACGAGCCCACCAACCACCTGGACGCCGAGAGCGTGCTGTGGCTGGAACAGCACCTCTCCAGCTACGCCGGCGCAGTCCTAGCCGTCACCCACGACCGGTACTTCCTTGACCACGTCGCGGAATGGATCGCCGAGGTTGACCGCGGCCACCTGTACCCCTACGAAGGCAACTACTCCACGTACCTGGAGAAGAAGCGTGCCCGCCTGGAAGTCCAAGGCAAGAAGGACGCCAAGCAGGCCAAGCGCCTCACCGAGGAACTCGAGTGGGTGCGCTCCAACGCCAAGGGCCGCCAGACCAAGTCCAAGGCCCGTCTGGCCCGCTACGAGGAGATGGCAGCCGAGGCTGACCGCACCCGCAAGCTTGATTTCGAAGAGATCCAGATTCCGCCGGGCCCGCGCCTGGGCGGCCTGGTCCTGGAAGCCAGGAACCTGCAGAAGGGCTTCGACGACCGCACCCTGATCGACGGCCTGTCCTTCACGCTTCCCCGCAACGGCATCGTCGGCGTCATCGGCCCCAACGGCGTGGGCAAATCCACGCTGTTCAAAACCATCATTGGCCTGGAGCCGCTCGACGGCGGCGAGCTGAAGATCGGCGATTCGGTCAAGATCTCCTACGCTGACCAGAGCCGCGGCGGCATCGACCCGAACAAGACCCTGTGGGAAGTTGTTTCCGACGGCCTCGATTACATCCAGGTGGGCCAGGTCGAAATGCCGTCCCGCGCCTACGTTGCCGCTTTCGGCTTCAAGGGCCCGGACCAGCAGAAGAAGGCCGGTGTGCTCTCCGGTGGTGAGCGCAATCGCCTCAACCTTGCGCTGACCCTCAAACAGGGCGGTAACCTGCTGCTCCTTGACGAACCCACTAATGACCTCGACGTGGAGACCCTCAGCAGCCTTGAAAACGCGCTGCTGGAGTTCCCCGGCTGCGCCGTGGTGGTATCGCACGACCGCTGGTTCCTGGACCGGGTGGCCACGCACATCCTGGCCTACGAAGGCGACGAGGAAAACCCCGCCAAGTGGTACTGGTTCGAGGGCAACTTCGAATCCTACGAGGAGAACAAGGTAGAGCGGCTCGGACCCGATGCGGCCAAGCCGCACCGCGTTACGCACCGCCGCCTCACCCGCGACTGATCGCAAAGAAAGGCCGGCACCCCGTCAAGGGTGCCGGCCTTTCTGCTGCCTGCCGGAAGAATGCCAGCCGGCTCAGTCAGTCCCGCCCAGCGTCAGTTCCGGCCGGCCTTGCGGATCTGGTGCTCCAGGACTTTGGACTGGAACGCGCCAACTACTTTGTTTTTCAGGTCGGTGGGAACCCGGACCATGCCCTCCTGCGCCACCGAGGCAACGTGCTGCCCGGCCCGGTTGAAGATTTTGCCCGTGGCGAGTCCGCGGGCTCCCTGGGCGCTGGGGGATTCCTGGACGTAGAGCAGCCATTCGTCCACGCGGGCGGGACGGTGCCACCACATGGCGTGGTCGAGGCTGGCGACGCTCATGCCGGGCGTGATCCAGCTCAGCCCGTGGCGGCGCAGGATGGATTCCAGCAGCGTGTAGTCGCTAGCGTAGGCCAGGGCGGCCCGGTGCAGGTTTGAATCATTGGGCATGGGCCCGAACGTCTTCATCCAGACGGCGTTCCGGGCCTCCTTCTTGCCTTTGGCCGAAACGTAGAGCGGCGGGTCAACGTGCCGGATATCAAAGGGCCGCTCGTAAGCCCAGTGCTGGGCTATGGGGTGGTCGAACTTGCCCAGCAGGTCGGCCGTGCTGGGCAGCGACTCAGGATCGGGAATGCCGGCGGGCATCTTGGATTCGTGGTCGAGGCCTTCGTCCAGGTCCTGGAAGGACGCGATCATCGAAAGGATGGGCACCCCTTCCTGATAGGCATGGACACGCCTCGCCGAAAAGGACCGGCCGTCACGCAGGCGCTGGACACCGAACGTGATGGGCTTGTTGGCGTCGCCGGGCCGGAGGAAATAGCCATGCATGGAATGGACAAACCGTTCCGCGTCCACCGTCCTCATGGAAGCGACCAGCGACTGGGCCAGCACCTGGCCGCCGAACACACGCTGCCGGGGCTGCTGCTGCGACGGGCCAAGGAAGATATCCTCATCCGTCCGGGCTCCCTCAAGCTCACCAAGGTCAAGGAGCTGGATGAGCGTTTCGGTGGGGTCGCCGCTGGGTGGCGCCAGCAGTCCGGTTTCGGCTTCAGTCATGGATTGACTCTAGACGTCGCCCCGCCGCTGCTCAACCAAGCTTCAGCCGGTAGTGTTCTTAATGTGTCTGACCTACTTACGAAGTCCTTCCGGTTCGCCGATCCGCGTGATCTCGCCGATCTGCGAACATTCACCACCCGTGCCAAGACGGTCGACGACGGCGCCATCCGGCTTCAGGCCGCAGGGTCCGTTCTCGCGGCCTACGTGTGCATTCTGCGGCCCCGCCTGCTGGGCGAATCCACCCCCACCATCTTGGGCCTGCGCACCATGGCGCTGGCGGAACCTTCCGTGATTGACGTGACGGTACCGCTCTCAGCCGTCCTTGACCGGCTTGCCAGGGCAGGGGAGGACGACGTCGAGCTGCCGGTTCCGCCGTCCACCGTCACCGAATCGTGGACAGGCGTCGGCGCACCGCGCACCGGCTGGGAACTAGTGGGTGCGTTGTCGGATGCCGAACTCCGGCGCGCGGCCGAAGCCGGCATTACCGAAGTGGCGGGCATCATGCCCGCCCAGCCGGGGGCGCTGATCGTCAACAACGCACGCGCCGCTGTGTGGGGCAGGGCCCTTGATGACTCCGGCCTTCCGGCAGGAGCCGCCTTCGCGGCCCTCACCCTGGGATTCCTCGCAGACGCGGACCAGAAGCTGTACCGGGCGGGGCGTTGGTTCCGCCTCAGTGGTCCACGCGGCCACGTCCTGGCACGCACCGGCAGCGGCCTCTAAAACCCGGCCAGCCGCCGTCGTACTCGCCCATGCGCTAAGCCCGAAGGCCGCGTCAGGCCTCCGACGGGCTGTTCACCATGGACAACGCGGCACGGTCCATGTAGTCCCAGAGCGTTCCCTCGTACAAGGGAGGCAGTTCCAGGGCGTCGACGGCCGTCCTCATGTGGAACAGCCAGCGGTCCTTGGCTTCCGGCGTGACCCGGAACGGTATGTGGCGCATCCGCAGGCGAGGGTGCCCGCGTTCCTCGCCGTACGTGGTGGGGCCGCCCCAGTACTGCTCCAGGAACATCAGGAACCGCCGTTTGGCCGGTTCGAGGTCCTCCTCCGGGTACATCGGGCGCAACAGCGGGTCCGTGGCTACGCCATCGTAAAAGACGTCGATCAGCTTGACGAACGTCTCGTGTCCGCCCACGGCATCGAAGAAGTTGTCCGTGTAGCCGGGCTGGCTGAAGGGATCGTTCTGCATAAGCCGACGTGGCTGCTGCGGCTCGGCGGGTGTGGTCATGTCTCTATTCTCCGGCCTTTTGCTCGGTCTTTTTCGCCTCGGTGGCGGGCGCACTCAGGGCAGTGTCCGGCCCGGCGACCGGCACGTCCGGCACCGGCACGTAGTTGCCCTGCGAACGGTTGCCGACGCGAAGGATCTCGCCATTGCGGAGGTACCAGATTGCGCCGTCCTCCGAACGGACCCGGGTGATGCGCAGCCCCATGGACTCCACCACACCCACTACTTCGCTGGTTTCGATGACGTCGCCGATCCCGTACTGGTCTTCGATGGTGATGAAGATCCCGGCGAGGAAGTCACGGATCAGCTGCTGCGCGCCAAAACCGATGGCGATACCCAGGATTCCCACGCTGGTCAGCAGCGGGGCGATGTTGATGTCCAGGTTCTGCAGCACGTACATGGTGGTGATCACGGCCACCAGAACTCCGACGATGCTGTTGAGCAGGGAACCAATGGTTTCCGCCCGCTGCACGCGGCGCTCGTGATCCAGGGCCCGCAGGGCGGGGGCAACCCACTTGAAGTGCGGTTTCTTGAAGAAATTGGTACCCGACGCCACGCGCTTGCTGATCCGGGAAATTACGAAGGTGGCCACCAGCCATATCGCGATTCCGACGCCAAGGCTGATCACAATGCCCGTAATGCTGACGCCGCTTGGCTGCGAGGTGAGGGGCGGGGGTGTAAGCGACATCGTGCTGAACATAGAGGTAAAACTCCTTGGGGGGTCACCGGCGGCGGCCGGGGGGATGACGTCGGCCCATGCACAGGTTCGCCCGCGGCATAAGGCTCTGTTCTCCTTCAACCCTAGCGCCGTAGCGTGGCCCCATGCGCATCCTCATTCTGGGCGGAACCGCCTTTCTCTCGTCTGAAATCGCCCGGCAGTCCGTTTCCGCAGGTCACACAGTCACGTGCCTGGCCCGCGGATCCGCGACGGAACCGCCAGCCGGCGTCCAGTGGGTAAGAGCGGACCGTTCACTCGGCGTGAACAGCTATGCACAGGTGGCAAGGGACTGGGACGCGGTGATTGACGTGGCTCGCGATCCTGTCCCTGCCAAGGAGGCGCTGACCGCACTGGCCCACCGGACCGCCCACTGGACGTTTGTGTCCAGCTGCTCCGTCTACGCAGACCATTCGACGCCGGGAGCGGCTGAGGACGCTGACCTGCTGGCACCGCTGCCAGCAGGCACGGAATCCACTCCGGATACATATGGTGAATCCAAGTCAGCGATTGAACAGGCCACCCTGGAGGCCGCGGGGGACAGGGCGCACCTCTGCCGCGCCGGCCTGATTAGCGGCCCCGGTGACGGGACGGACCGGTACGGCTACTGGCCTGCGAGGTTCGCCAGGGACGACGGCCCGGCCGTGGTCCCGGATATCGACGCCCACGCCACGCAGGTCATTGATGTGCGGGACCTGGCGGCCTGGGTCCTCGATGCTGCCCGGCGTGGGGTGACGGGGCCGCTGAACGCCGTGGGGGACCAGGTGCCCTTTGGCAACTACATCGAGGCGGCCAAAACAGTGGCCGAATACCGGGGCGAGGTCTTGAACGCGCCGGAGGATTGGCTGGTTAGAGCACGGTATCGACTACTGGGCCGGACCGGATTCCCTCCCGCTGTGGCTGCCGCCCGGCCACGAGGGGTTCTGCAGCCGCGGCAACCACGCCGCCAGGCAGGGCTCACGCCCGCCACCGAAGCACGGCTGGCAGAGGAGCTTGTTCGGAGCCGCTGAGGCCGGCCCCCTGAACTGGGTAGCACCCCACCCATGTAGGTCGCACTAACTGTCGTTATGAGCGCTCATAACGACAGTTACTGCGACCCAGTTGGGTCTCAGGCCACCACGGTCACGGGTGAATGATGGACTGGGAAGTTGACGCTCCGGGCGATGAAACAGACCGCGTTGGCTTCGCGGTGAAGCTGTTCAGCCAGATCCACATGGGCCGCGTCCGCCACGGTCACCCTCGGGTTCAGCGTGACGGACTCGAACTGTCCGCTGCCGTCGCGGTTCAGCCGCATCACACCGGTGGCGTCGTCCTGATAGTCGGTCACCACCACCCCGTGCTTCACCGCCACGTGCAGGAACGACAGCATGTGGCACTGCGCCAGCGCAGCCAGGAGCAGTTGCTCCGGGTTGTAGCGGTCACGGTCCCCATGGAACGTCGGATCGGCGGAACCGGGCAGGACCGGCAGCCCCGGGATCCGGATGTCGTGATCCCGTGAGTAGCCACGGTACGACGACGTGCCGTCTCCCAGGTTGCCGGTCCACTGCACCGTCAGGGAATAGTGGTGCTCGCCCCGACCCACGGCGCCAGCCTAGGCTTCGCCCGGCAGGACGTCGGCCGCGCGTGCCCGCAGAGCCCGGGCCACGCCGTCGCGGTTTTCCAGCATCATGCGGCGCAGGGCGGCGCTGTCGGCCGGCAGGCCGGCGAGGAAAGCATCCGTCCGGTCCACCGTTGCCTGCGTGGTCAGCAGCGCCGGGTAAAGCCCGACGACGATCTGCTGGGCGAGTGCGTGTGTGCGGTTTGCCACGATCCCGGGAACAGCCTCGAAGTACTTCTCCGCGTACGGCTCCAGCAGCGAACGGTCCAGCACCCGCATAAAGCCTGAGACCGCTGAACCCTGGAGCGCATTGGAGAGTTCTCCCGTGACCACGACCGAGTCCCAGGCGGCGGCTTTGGCTTCGGCGGTGGGGATGGCGGCCGTGGCCAGCGCCGCGGCGTTCTGTCCGCTCGCGGTGTTGTCGCGTTCCAGTTCGGCGTCGATCTGTGCCTGGCCCCGCCGGCCGCCGGCCACCAGGGACGCCAGCAGCTCCCAGCGGAGGTCCTGGTCCACGGCCAGCCCGTCCAGGGTCGCTGTGCCGTCCAGGAGCCCGGCGACGGTGTCCAGCTGGCCTGAGCTGCAGGCCAACAGGGCAAACGACTTCACAAACTGCAGCTGGGCGTCGGACCCGCCAGGTGCTGCGCTGGCAAGATCCCACAGCGTGTCCACGGCCGCGACCGTGGTGGCCTCGCGGTGCTCCTCGGCCACATAGAAGTTCAGCGTGGTGGCCAGCTGGCGCAGCTGGACCAGGATCACCGAAGAATCCGATTCCGCGGCCACGTTGGCCAGGATCAGCTCCACGTACCGGCGCGCCGGGGACTCGCCATCGCGGGCAGCGTCCCAGGCGGAGTTCCACACCAGGGTGCGCGGCAGGCTCTCGCTGAAGTCCTTCAGGTGCGCCGTTGCCGTGGCGAGGGACTTCTCGTCCAGCCGGACCTTGGCGTAGGCGAGGTCGTCGTCGTTGACCAGGATCAGGTCAGGCTGCGCCAGGCCGGCCAGCTCCGGCACCTCGGTGCGCTCGCCGTCGACGTCGAGCTCCTCGCGGTGCACGCGCTCCAGCTTGCCTGCGCTGTTCAGGTTGTAGAACCCGACGGCGAGCCGGTGCGGACGGATGGTGGGCCACTCCTCGACGGCGGACTGCACGATGGTGAAGGACGTCAGCGTCCCGGAGTCGTCCACGGAGAGTTCGGGCTTGAGCGTATTGACGCCGGCGGTTTCCAGCCAGAGGCGGCCCCACTGGTCCAGGTCGCGGCCGCTGGCCTTCTCCAGCTCCACCATGAGGTCGCTCAGCTCGGTGTTCTGCCAGGCGTGCTTGGCGAAGTACTCCCGGACCCCGGCCATAAACTGCTCCGGCCCCACCCAGGCCACCAGCTGGCGCAGCACTGAGGCGCCCTTGGCGTAGGTGATGCCGTCGAAGTTGACCTCCACATCCTGCAGGTCGTTGATGTAGGCGAAGATCGGGTGAGTGGTGGGCAGCTGGTCCTGGCGGTAGGCCCAGGACTTCTCCACCGAGGCGAAGGTGGTCCACGCGCTGGTGAAGGAAGTGTTTTCCACTGCCGCGAGGTGGGACATGTATTCGGCGAAGGATTCGTTGAGCCAGAGGTCATTCCACCAGCGCATGGTCACCAGGTCACCGAACCACATGTGCGCGAGTTCGTGCAGGACGGTGATGGCCCGGCGCTCGATCTGAGCCCCGGTCACCTTGCTCCGGAAAACGTAGCCTTCGAGGATGGTCACCGCGCCGGCATTCTCCATGGCGCCCGCGTTGAACTCGGGCACAAACAGCTGGTCGTACTTCTCGAACGGGTACGGGAAGCCGAACTGCGCCTCGAAGAATTCGAAGCCCTGACGGGTCAGCTCGAAGATGTTGTCCGCGTCGAGGTACTGCATCAGGGACTTCCGGGCAAAAACTCCCAGCGGGATCACCCGGCCGTCGGAACTGGCCACTTCGCTGCGGAGTGACTGGTACGGGCCGGCGATCAGGGCGGTGACGTAGGAGGACAGCCGTGGTGTGGGGGCGAACGTCCAGACCGAGCGGGCGCCGCCGTCGTCCCCTGGTGTGGACTCCACCGGGGCGGGGGTGGGGGAGTTGGAGATGACATCCCAGTGCGACGGCGCGGTGACCGTGAACCTGAAGGTGCCCTTGAGGTCGGGCTGCTCAAACACCGCAAACATCCGGCGCGAATCGGGAACCTCGAACTGCGTGTACAGGTACACCTCGTGGTCCACCGGATCCACAAAGCGGTGCAGGCCTTCGCCGGTGTTCATGTACGGCGCGTCGGCCACCACGGTGAGCTCGTTGGAGCCGGCGAGGTCCGGCAACTGGATCCGGATACCGTCGGACACTGCCGCAGGGTCCAGGGCGTGCCCGTTGAGCGTGACGCTGTGCACGGCGTGCGTGACGGCATCGATGAAAGTGGTGGAACCCGGCACTGCCGTGAACTTCACCGTGGTGGTGGTTCCGAAGACCTTCCCGCCCCTGGTCAGGTCGAGGATGACATCGTAGGAGTCAACGTTGATGAGTGCGGCACGCTCGCGGGCTTCGGCGCGAGTCAGGTTCATACCTGGCAAGTGGGGCCTCCAGAAGGGGTTGCGGTTGCCGGCGGGCGGTGGCCTGCACCGGCACAGTGAAGTCATTCTGTCACGGCCTCCGGCGGGAGTAGCGTTAATGCATGGGAAAGTTCCGGGATTCGGTGGACACCAAGGCACTGCGCTTCGCCGTCGGCTTTCCCGTGGTCCTGGCGGCGGCTTTTGTGTTCTGCGCCTTCTTGCTGCGTCCCGATCTTCCGGACCCGGTAGCGATCAGCTGGACGGCCGACGGCGGCGCCTCCTTTGCCCCGTTCGGCGCCTATGCGGGCGGCGGCGCGCTGCTCATCATCGCCTCAGGCTGGCTGGTGCTGTTCCAGGCGGTACCGCTGTCCCGGCCCGCTGTTATGCGCCGGATCATGATGGGAACGGGATTGTTCCTGAGCCTGTTCATCACCAGCGTCCTTGCGGCCGGGCTGGTGGGCCAGGCCGGCCTCGCCGACGCCCGGGAGTCCCGGGTGGATCTCACGGTCCTCGCATTGGGCAGCGGGGCGGCGTTGTCGCTGGGTGTCATCATGGGCTTCGTGTTCAAGGCCGACCGGCAGTGGTCGCTTGACGATGACCGGGCCCTGGAGCAGGCCCTCGCCCGCGAGCTTGACCCGGAGCTTGCGGGGGACACGTTCCGGATGTGGGTGCACGCCCGCAGCTCGGTCTTTGTGATGATCGCGGTGGCAAGCCTGTTCCCGGCCGCGCTGATCGCTGTGGCGCTGCCTTGGCTCGGGGCCCTGGTGGCTGCCCTCGCTGTGGTGGCCGCTGCTTTCCTCTGCGCCCGCGTCAAGGCCGACCGCCGTGGCCTGCGTGTCCTGGTGGCCGGCGTGCTGCCGGTCATGGATGTGCCGGCGGCCGCGATCTCCACCGCAAGTGCCGCGGACGTCCGCGCCGCCGACTACGGCGGGTGGGGCTACCGCAACCACAGCGGCACCGCCGCGATGCTGGTCAGCAGCGGCCCCGCCGTCGTCGTTCATCAAACCGATGGGCGCAACCTTGCGGTCAGCGGCGGCAGCCCAGCATCCGCGGCCCGGCTGGCCGAGGTCTTGACCCGGGTGGCTGCCAGGGCGCACGGGGGCACTTCCGGCGAACGCGCGCCGGAGTCCGAGTCCTAGTAACCTTGTCCCTGATGATCTGACCCTGGCCTGAACCAGCACTGCTGGCCCCGGCGCCGAAACGAACGGATACTGCTGTGACTTCTTCCCCTGCCTTCCCGCGGGTACACATCGCCACCGACCACGCCGGCATGGAACTCAGCGCCCACCTGGTCAGCCACCTCACGGCCAAGGGCTACGACGTGGTGGACCACGGCCCCAAGGAATACGACGCCCTGGACGATTACCCGTCCTTTTGCATCAACGCAGCGCTCGCCGTCGTCGCTGACCAGCAGGCAGGAATCCACGCCCTGGGTATCGTCCTGGGCGGCTCGGGCAACGGTGAGCAGATCGCCGCCAACAAGGTCAAGGGGGTCCGCGCAGCCCTCGCCTGGAACCACTCCACCGCAACTTTGGCACGCGAACACAACGACGCCAACGTGGTGGCCGTTGGCGGCCGCCAGCACACTGTCGGGGAAGCAACCGAACTGATCGAGGCGTTCCTGGCTGAGCCCTTCAGCAACGACGAAAGGCACGTCCGCCGCATCGGCAAGATCGCGTCTTACGAAACCACCGGCGAGGTCATCGAATAGTGCCCGAAGGGCATTCAGTCCGCCGCCTGGCGCAACAGTTCGGGGACGTCTTTACCGGGGAATCGCTATCCGTGAGCAGCCCGCAGGGCCGGTTCGTTGCCGGCGCAGCCCTGCTGGACGGCCAGGTCCTGACGGATTCGCGCGCCCACGGCAAGCATCTCTTCCTGCATTTTGACCACGCCGTGGTGCTGCACGTCCACCTGGGGCTCTACGGGGCCTGGGACTTCGGCGGCGACGCGACCTTCAGCGGGGCCTCCAGCATCGGTGCCCCGCGGAAGATCGGGGAGCGCGAGGTTTTCGAGGACCCCGAAATTACCGACGACGCCGGGATGGTTGAGTACGAGGGCCCGCCCGAGCCCCGCGGCGCCGTGCGTGTCCGGCTGGTCAGCAAGCATGGCTGGGCGGACCTCCGCGGTGCCACCACTTGCGCGGCTATCACCGAGGCAGAAGCCCGGGCCGTCCTGGCCCGGCTGGGGCCGGATCCGCTGCACAACCATCCCGCGGACAGGACCCGCTTTGTGACGGGCCTTTTGTCCCGCAAGACGTCCATCGCAGCGCTGCTGATGGACCAGAAGGTGATTGCCGGCGTCGGGAATGTCTACCGGGCCGAAGTGCTGTTCCGGCAGCGGCTGGATCCGTGGCTGCCGGGTACTGGACTCTCCAGCAGCGCCGCCGGTCTGTTGTGGGATGACACAGCCGCAGTTATGGCCGACGGCGTCCGTGACGGGCGGATCATCACCACACCGCCGGTGTATTGGGAGCCGGATAACCGGGAACCGGGGGCGCTCCTGCCCACGGGCGGCGACGCCCACTTCGTGTACAAGCGGGAAGGGCAGCCCTGCCGAGTCTGTGCCGTGCCGGTGGCCATCACCGAAATTGTGGGCCGCAAGCTGTACTGGTGCCCCGGCTGCCAGCAGCAGTAGCCAACAAAGTCAGCTTGATCCCAAGTCAGCCAAACAAAAAGCAGGGCCCCTCACTGAGGGGCCCTGCTTTTATGTGGAGGGGACGACGGGAATCGAACCCGCATCATCAGTTTGGAAGACTGAGGCTTTACCACTAAGCTACGTCCCCGGAAAAATACAGCTCAGCTGTTGCATCAGGCTGCACTGCGTTTCTTCGGGCTGGCTGTTGAAGCCGGATACAACTAAACCTAATTCATGCCCCACGTGTCAAATGTGCAAAGAACGCCCGGATGACCGTAGACTTGCCTGTGCACTTACGGGGTGTAGCTCAGCTTGGCTAGAGCACCTGCTTTGGGAGCAGGAAGTCGCAGGTTCAAATCCTGTCACCCCGACTCTGCGGCTCGGGCCGTGCATACGGCCCGGGCAGAAAAATGCGTTTGCAGAAACCCATCCCACAAACCCAGGAGTACTTAGACCGTGAAGAGCGCTGTCGAGAACCTCACCCCCACGCGGGTCAAGCTCAATGTTGAGGTCCCTTTTGAGGAATTGAAGCCCAGCATCGACGAGGCATACAAGACTGTTGCTTCGCAGATCCAGGTCCCTGGCTTCCGTAAGGGCAAGGTCCCGTCCAAGCTGATTGACCAGCGCGTTGGCCGCGGCTACGTCCTGGAGACGGCCATCAACGAAGGCCTCAACGGCTGGTACCAGGCTGCAGTCCAGGAATCCGGCATCCGCCCCCTGAGCCGTCCTGAGGTTGAAATCACCGAAGTTCCGGACCCCAGCTCCACGGACGGGGAACTGAAGTTCCACGCCGAGGTTGATATCCGTCCGGAGATCGAACTTCCCGACTACGCCGGCATCAAGGTCGAGGTAGCCGCAGCGGAGTCCTCCGACGAAGACGTTGACAAGGCCCTGGATGAACTGCGCGGCCGCTTCGGCACGCTGAAGTCCGTGGACCGCCCGGCCGCCGATGGCGACTTCCTGACCATCGACATCACCGCCACCATTGACGGCGCCGACGTTGATTCCGCGTCCGGCCTGTCCTACCAGGTGGGCACCGAAACCATGCTCGAGGGCCTGGACGAGGCCGTGACCGGCCTCAGCGTTGACGAGGACGCCATCTTCGAAACCACCCTGGTGGGCGGTGACCACGCTGGCGAGTCCGCCCAGGTGAAGGTTGTTGTCAAGGCCGTCAAGGAGCGCGAGCTTCCCGAGGCCAACGACGACTTCGCCCAGCTGGCCTCCGAGTTCGACACACTCGCCGAACTCCGTGAGGACCTGGCCAAGCAGGCCGCCGACTCCAAGGTTATTGAGCAGGGCGTAGAGGCCCGCGACAAGGTCCTGGACAAGCTCGTTGAGCTCGTTGAGGTTCCGGTTCCCGACTCCGTGGTTGAAGAGCAGGTCGACGCCCACTTCAAGGAGGGCAACGGCCACGGTGAAGGCGAACACGACACCGAGGAGCACCGCGAAGAGGTCAAGGCCAACACCGCCCGCGCCTTCCAGAACGAAGTCATCCTTGACGCCATTGCCGAAAAGGAAGAAGTCAACGTCAGCCAGGCTGAGCTGATCGACTACATTGTCAGCGCCGCCAGCCAGTACGGCATGGACCCGAACCAGTTCGCCCAGATCATCGATCAGAGCGGCCAAGTTCCCATGATGGTTTCCGAGGTCCGCCGCCGGAAGGCCCTGGCCGTAGTCCTGGGACAGGCCACCGTGACCGACACCGACGGCAAGACCGTTGACCTCAGCGACTTTGTCCGCCCCGGCGGCGAAGATGAGGCTCCCGCCGTTGAGGCTGAGTCCGCTGAAGACACCAACGCCGAGACCGAGGCCACCCCGAGTGACGACCCGGCAGCCGTGAAGTTCTAGCACGCCCCTGGCAGTGCGACTGAAGGCAGCCCCCGGACCTACTGGTCCGGGGGCTGCCTTGGTTAACGGGCCGTCGCAGGGATCGTGCGCCGTCAGCGAACAGCGCGATTCCCGCGAACAAATCGGCCACCAAACCGGTTAGTGTCCAAGTAGTGAAGTTCAGTGATGTCACCGTCACCAGCGAGAGGTAAGTACATATGTCACAGCACGCAGAGGCCCCCCGGATGGCGACTGTAGATCCGGCCGGCCAGGACAACTACATCTACAACCGCCTCCTGAAAGAGCGCATCATCTGGCTGGGCTCCGAGGTGCGTGACGACAACGCCAACGCCATCTGCTCGCAGCTGCTGCTCCTGTCCGCCGAGAACCCGGAAAAGGACATCTACCTTTACATCAACTCTCCCGGCGGCTCCGTGACCGCGGGCATGGCCATCTATGACACCATGCAGTTCATCCCGAACGATGTCGTCACCGTCGCCACCGGCCTGGCAGCCTCCATGGGCCAGTTCCTGCTCTCCTCCGGCACCAAGGGCAAGCGCTACGCCACCCCCAACGCCCGCGTCCTGATGCACCAGCCCTCCGGCGGCATCGGCGGCACGGCCTCGGACATTAAGATCCAGGCCGAGCTGATCCTGCACATGAAGAAGGTCATGGCTGAACTGACCGCGGATCAGACCGGCCAGTCGGTGGAAACCATCCTCAAGGACAACGACCGCGACAAGTGGTTCACCGCGCCTGAAGCCCTCGAATACGGCTTCTTCGACAAGATCGCTGCCCACGCCAATTCCGTCTCCGGCGGCGGCGGAACCGCCAATGGTACCTCCGGCGAGTCAGCCTCCGAGAAGTAACCCGGCACTTAGAACACTTAGATCAGGAGCAACAAAATGACTTACAACTTCGGATCGACTGCCGGTAATCTTCCGACCAGCCGCTACGTCCTTCCCCAGTTCGAAGAGCGCACGCCTTATGGCTTCAAGCGCCAGGACCCCTACACCAAGCTGTTCGAGGACCGCATTATCTTCCTCGGCGTCCAGGTGGATGACGCCTCCGCCGATGACGTCATGGCCCAGCTGCTGGTCCTTGAGTCCACCGACCCGGACCGTGACATCACCCTGTACATCAACTCCCCGGGTGGCTCGTTCACCGCCATGACGGCGATCTACGACACCATGCAGTACATCCGGCCCGAGATCCAGACCGTCTGCCTGGGCCAGGCGGCAAGCGCCGCCGCGGTCCTGCTGGCTGCCGGTACGCCCGGGAAGCGGCTGGCACTGCCCAACGCCCGTGTCCTGATCCACCAGCCGGCACTGTCCGGCGGCCAGGGCGGCCAGGCTTCGGACCTTGAGATCCAGGCGGCCGAAGTCATGCGAATGCGCTCCTGGCTTGAGGACACGCTGGCGCACCACTCCGGCCGGACCTCAGAGCAGGTCAACAACGACATCGAGCGCGACAAGATCCTGACCGCGGCCGACGCCCTGGATTATGGCCTTATAGACCAGGTCCTTGATTCCCGCAAGATCAAGCCGCAGGCAATTACCAGGTAGTACGGCTCTTCGGCGGCCGGTGCGGTCCCAGTTATTTGGGCCGCACCGGCCTTCGCTTTCCACCCTTGGACGCAATTGTGACCTAGAGTGGAAGATGTCACGGCCGGTCCTCCCAGGCCCGCCACGATTCCAGCAACGGTGCACAGCTGCCTGGCAGCAAGATACTTAAGGGGTTCACATATGGCTCGGATTGGCGAGAGCACGGATCTGCTGAAGTGTTCTTTCTGCGGAAAGAGCCAGAAGCAGGTACGCAAGCTCATTGCCGGGCCCGGTGTCTACATCTGCGACGAATGCATTGAGCTCTGCAACGAGATCATTGAGGAAGAGCTCGCGGAAGTCGCCGATCTGGGAAGCTTCGAACTGCCCAAGCCCCGCGAGATCTTCGACTTCCTGCAGGAATACGTCATCGGCCAGGAACCGGCCAAGCGTTCCCTCGCCGTCGCCGTTTACAACCACTACAAGCGGATCCAGGCCGGCCACGCCCCGAAGAGCGGCAGCCTCGCCGACGGCGGCCACCACGACGACGTCGAAATCGCCAAGTCCAACATCCTCCTGATCGGCCCCACCGGTTGCGGCAAAACTTACCTTGCCCAGACACTGGCGCGGCGGCTGAATGTTCCGTTCGCGGTGGCCGACGCCACGGCGCTCACCGAAGCCGGCTATGTGGGTGAGGACGTGGAGAACATCCTCCTCAAGCTCATCCAGTCAGCGGATTACGACGTCAAAAAGGCCGAACAGGGCATCATCTACATTGACGAAATCGACAAGATTTCGCGCAAAAGCGAGAACCCCTCCATCACCCGGGACGTCTCAGGCGAGGGCGTGCAGCAGGCCCTCCTGAAGATCCTCGAAGGAACCGTAGCCTCCGTTCCGCCCCAGGGCGGACGCAAGCACCCCCACCAGGAATTCATCCAGATCGACACCACCAACGTGCTGTTTATTGTGGCGGGCGCCTTTGCCGGGCTGGAAGAGATCATCGGTTCGCGCTCGGGACGCAAGGGCATCGGCTTCGGCGCCCCACTCAACGATGCCAGCAACAAGGTGGACTCCTACGGCGAAGTGATGCCCGAGGACCTCCTGAAGTTCGGCCTCATCCCGGAATTCATCGGCCGCCTGCCCGTGATCACCACGGTCTCCAGCCTGGACCGCGACGCCCTCATCCAGATCCTCTCGACGCCGAAGAACGCGCTGGTCAAGCAGTACCAGAAGATGTTCCAGATCGACGGCGTGGAACTCGTCTTCGATGACGACGCCCTCAATGCCATCGCCGACCAGGCACTGGAGCGTGGCACCGGTGCCCGTGGCCTGCGCGCCATCATGGAGGAAGTGCTGCTCCCGGTCATGTTCGACCTCCCCAGCCGCGAAGACGTGGCCAGCGTGGTCATCACCGCCGACGTTGTCCTCAGCAAGGCCGAGCCAACCCTCATTCCGCACGTGACCAAGCGACGCAAGTCCGCCTGACACGTCCGCCACCCCGCCTGACACTTCCGCCTTCCACCCCCGCACGCCCAGGAACCAGGGGACTCACGCATGACTGAAACAACCATCAACCAGGCCGACTTCTGGTTCGATCCGCTGTGCCCGTTCGCCTGGATCACCTCACGCTGGATCGGCGAGGTTGAGGCCGTCCGCGATATCAAAACGGTGTGGCATGTGATGAGCCTGGCCGTCCTCAACGAAGGGCGCGAACTCGACGCCGGCTACCGGGAGCTCATGGACAAGGCGTGGGGCCCGGTCCGGGTCATCATCGCGGCCCAGGAGCAGCACGGCCACCACGTGGTGAAGCCGCTCTACGACGCCATGGGCACTCTGATCCACCTTGGCGGGGAGAAGGACTACGGCGTTGTCATCAGCAAGGCGCTGGCCGAGTGCGGACTCCCGGCCAGCCTGGCAGACGTAGCCACCACGGACGCCTTCGATACCCAGCTCAGGGCCAGCCACGAGGAGGGCATCTCGCTGGTGGGCCAGGACGTCGGCACGCCGGTTGTTGCCTTCAACGGAACGGCTTTCTTCGGGCCCGTGCTGACCCGCATCCCGTGCGGCGAACAGGCGGGCCGGCTGTGGGATGCCACCGTCACACTCGCCTCGTACCCGCACTTCTTCGAGATTAAGCGCAGCCGCAGCGAACGTCCCGAATTCAACTGACGCAGACAGCAAAGAGCCCCGGACGAACTACTCTGATGTAGTTCTTCCGGGGCTCTTGCGCATCCAAACCGTCGGGACAACAATGGTCTTACCCACTTCGAAAGAAGCGGGACGCAGGAACCAAAGATTCAGTGATATGTATCCGACGCAGCCATCGGCAAAGTCAGATACAAGCTACCAGTGACGAGGTAGGAAGACCTGAAGATCCAAGGATCCTGCCAGACCAGCAAAGACGTCACCAGGATGGCCGAAAAGTCGAAGCCCCACCAACGGCAAAACGCTGATGGGGCTTCCCCTTTGCCCAAAAACAGGTCAGGCCTTGGGCTGTTCCTCCGGGGCGGCCAGCACGACATCGCTGACGGTCAGTTCGCCGTCGCCTGCCACGAGGGTCAGTTCGCGGGCGTTCGAGGCTGCCTTCAGGTCGCCAAGTCCGGCCTTCAGCTGCGTGGTCAGGGATTCCGACGCCGTGATGGTGGCGGAGAGGACCTCGGTGCGCTGCTTGACCTTGGCCTCGGACTTTGCCTTACGGACACCGCTCAGGGCCGTGCCAACGGTGGCAAGCAGGGTGGTGTCGCCGTCAACGTCCACTGCGGTGGGCCACTGCGCACGGTGCACGGAGCCGTTGCGCCACCAGCCCCAGACCTCTTCGGTGGCGAAGGGCAGGAACGGGGCGAACAGGCGGAGCAGCGTGTCCAGGCTGGTGGCGAGAGCTGCCAGCACGGAGGCTTGCTCAGCGTCGCCGGCGGCACCGTAGGCGCGGTCCTTGATGAGCTCCACGTAATCGTCCGTGAACTGCCAGAAGAAGCTCTCGGTGATCTGCAGGGCCCGGGCGTAGTCGTAGTTCTCGAACGCCTTGGTGGACTGGCGCACCACCTCGGCCAGCTGGGCCAGCACCGCGCGGTCTAAGGGGTTGATCAAGGGCCCCGACGCGGGTGCTTTTTCCGCGTTGGGTCGATCAACACCGGGGTTGGTCAGCACCGAGAGATCGGTGGAGACCACGGAATTCTCCGTCGCGCCCAGGTTCAGGACGAACTTTGAGGCGTTCAGCAGCTTGATGGCAAGGCGGCGGCCGATCTTCATCTGCGCGATCTCGTATGCCGTATCCGCGCCGAGCTTGGCGGACGTGGCCCAGTAGCGGACGGCGTCGGAGCCGAATTCGTCCAGCACATCGGTGGGAACCACCACGTTGCCCTTGGACTTGGACATCTTCTTCCGGTCCGGGTCCAGGATCCAGCCGGAGATGGCGGCATGCTTCCACGGCGCGGCGTGCTGCAGCGCATCAGCCTGGACTACCGAGGAGAACAGCCAGGTGCGGATGATGTCGTGGCCCTGGGGGCGCAGGTCAAACGGGAAGACCTTGGCGAAGAGGTCCTCGTCCCGGCTCCAGCCGCCCACAATCTGCGGCGTTAGGGAAGACGTGGCCCACGTATCCAGGATGTCAGCGTCGCCAGCGAAGCCACCAGGAACGCCGCGCTGGGCTTCGTCGTAACCGGGTGCGGCATCGGCGGCGGGGTCAACCGGCAGCTGTTCGTCCAGGGGCACGATCGGGGCGTCGTACTGCGGGTTGCCCTCGGCGTCCAGCGGGTACCAGACGGGAATGGGCACACCGAAGAAGCGCTGGCGGGACACGAGCCAGTCGCCGTTCAGCCCGGAGATCCAGTTCTCGAAGCGGGACCGCATAAAGGCCGGGTGGAAGTCGATCTCGTGGCCGCGCGCGATCAGGCGGGCGCGGCGCTCTTCGTCGCGGCCGCCGTTGCGGTAGTACCACTGGCGTGAGGTGACAACCTCGAGGGGCTTGTCGCCCTTTTCGTAGAAGTTCACCGGGTGCATGATCTTCTTCGGTTCGCCGTCGATCAGATCTTCGGCGGCCAGGAGCTCCACCACTGTTTCCTTGGCGCTGAAGATGGTCTTGCCGGCGATGGCTTCGTAGGCGGTGCGCCCTGCATCGGTGGTGATCCAGTCCGGGGTTTCGCCGACGATCCGGCCGTCCCGGCCCACGATGGCTCGGGTGGGCAGCTGGAGTTCCCGCCACCAGGTGACGTCGGTGAGGTCACCGAACGTACACACCATGGCGATGCCGGAGCCCTTGTCCGCCTTGGCCAGCGGGTGGGCCTTGACCTCAACCTCAACACCGAAGACCGGGGACGTGACCATCTTGCCGAACAGCGGCTGGTACCGCTCGTCGTCGGGGTTTGCAACGAGGGCGGCGCAGGCTGCCAGCAGTTCGGGACGGGTGGTCTCGACACAGATCTTTTCGCCGTCTTCGGTGAAGAACGGGTAGCGGTAGTACGCGCCGGCAACTTCGCGGTCTTCGAGTTCCGCCTGGGCCACGGCCGTGCGGAAGGTGATGTCCCAGAGGGTTGGCGCTTCGGCCATGTACGCGTCGCCGGCTGCCAGGTTGGCCAGGAAGGCGCGCTGAGAGACTTCGCGGGAGGCGTCGTCGATGGTCCGGTACGTCAGTTGCCAGTCCACGGAAAGTCCGAGCTGCTGGAACAGGCTTTCGAAGACCTTCTCGTCCTCCACGGCAAGTTCTTCACACAGCTCGATGAAGTTCCGGCGCGAGACGACGTCGAAATCGCGCTGGTTCTTGGCGGGCTCGGCCGGGGCGCGGTAGCCGGCGTCGTACGGGATGGCCGGATCGCAGCGCACACCGTAGTAGTTCTGGACGCGGCGCTCGGTGGGCAGGCCGTTGTCATCCCAACCCATCGGGTAGAACACGTTCTTGCCGATCATTCGCTGGTAGCGGGCCAGCACGTCCGTCTGCGTGAAGGAGAACATGTGCCCCACGTGCAGGGAGCCCGACGCGGTGGGCGGGGGAGTGTCGATCGAGTAGACCTGCTCCCGGGTGGTGTCCGGGTTGAACTTGTAGGTCCCTTCGGCAAGCCAGCGCTGCGTGAGGGCAGCTTCGAGCCCCTCAAGGGCGGGCTTGTCCGGAACGTTGATAGGGGCGGTGGAGGGCGTGTCTGTACCCTGAGTGTCTTGAGCCATCTGGCAATTGTTTCATGTTCCGCTGCCGCGGCCTGCCGTTACATGCGGGAGATGGGCGCAACCGCGGAAAGTTCAAACTCAAGCACCGGTAGCTGCTCTGCCGTTAGGGTGGTGCCATGACTGAGGATTCACGGAACGCGACAGCACAGAACCAGGCATCACAAAGCGATTCACTCCAGAACAGGGCGGCGGTGGTTACCGGCGCCAGCACCGGCATCGGCGAGGCGACCGTGCGGGCATTGCGGGAGGAAGGCTGGACGGTATTCGCTGTGGCACGCCGCGCCGAACGGCTGGCCGCGCTGGAAGCTGAAACAGGCGCCGTCGGAATTCCCGCTGACATCACCGAGGACGACGACGTCGCCAGGCTCCTTGCCCGCGTCACCGAAGCCGGCGGCGTGGGGACGCTCATCAACATCGCCGGCGGGGCCCGGGGTGCTGACCTGGTGGGCGAGGCCAACACCGAGGACTGGGAATGGATGTTCCGGGTCAACGTCCTCGGCACCGTGAAGCTCACCCGGGCGTTCTTGCCGATGCTCCGCGCCAACGGCGAAGGAACCGTCCTGAACCTGACGTCGACCGCCGGACTCGTGGCCTACGAGGGCGGCGGCGGCTACAACGCCGCCAAGTTTGCCCAGCACGCACTGACTGGTGCCCTCCGGCTGGAAGAGGCGGAGCACAATATCCGCGTCATCGAGATAGCCCCGGGCCTTGTCCGCACCGAAGAGTTCGCGCTCAACCGCTTTGGTAACCAGGACGCCGCGGAGAAGGTTTACCAGGGCGTGGAGAAGCCCCTGACCGCAGCCGACGTCGCCGACGTGGTGCGCTACGCCGTCAGCGCGCCGCACCATGTCAACCTGGACCAGATCGTGATCCGGCCCGTTGCGCAGGCGGCCACCCACAAGCTGATCCGCAAGCGTTAGGGAAGCTGGATCTCCAGGGTGGCGATCACTGCAGCGTGGTCGGTGCCGCTGACAGGGTGGACCGAGTAACCCGAACTTGAAATGTCCGGGCTGGTCACCAAATGGTCCAGAGTCACGCCGGGAAGGCTGTAATCCCGCATCGGCCAGGTGGGGATGAGCCGGCTGCCCAACGCGGTTGCAACATCCACCAGTTTCCGGCCGCCGCCGGCCCCCTCCAGCATCGCGCGGAATTCCCAGTGGTCATATGTCGCGTTGAAATCGCCCGCCAGAAGCGTAGGACCGGCTCCGCTGCTTGCCCGGGCCACAGCTGTAAGGTCACTTCGCCATTGCTGAACGGCATTGTCCACGGGCGCGTGCGTGTGCACATTGATGACCGTCAGGCCGGCGCCGGAGCCCGGGTCACTGGTCTCAAGCCGGACAATCGGCATACTGAACGCTGTGTCAGGGACCAGTCCCACCTCCTTTAGCCGGAAAGACGAGTAGACGGCGCTGCCGGCCGCTCCATTCCGGGGATGGGACACGCGGTGGGGAAGCACGCTGCCCAGGTCCGCACGCGCCAGCCGATTCTCCAACTCCTGGCTGTGCTCCTGGACGGTCAGCAGATCAACATGGTGGTCCTGGACCAGCCGGACGATGGCGGCGCTATCAGCACCTCCGAGCCGGGCATTGAGGTTCATGACTGTCAGCTTCGCCGCGGCTGGAGCATCCGGCCCCCGGACCTGGGGGTACCCTCCCTGACGGGCCAGGAACACTTCCGGCGGGAACAGCCA
Organism: Pseudarthrobacter cellobiosi; assembly: GCF_023913815.1. Classification (NCBI taxonomy): domain Bacteria; kingdom Bacillati; phylum Actinomycetota; class Actinomycetes; order Micrococcales; family Micrococcaceae; genus Pseudarthrobacter; species Pseudarthrobacter cellobiosi. The sequence goes on along the minus strand of NZ_JAMXBK010000021.1, from coordinate 60,218 downwards.
GATGACCTGTGCGATCAGCAGGATCGCCGCCGGCAGGATAGCCCAGGCACGCCGGCTGGGCAGTGCCAGCAACACCGCGGCCGCGGCGAGGAATGCCAGCCACGGCGTAAAGGCCACTACCTGTACCACAAGCGGCGGCCACGGCGCCGGGACGGCGCGGAACCAGGACAGTGCCACAACAGGTGCCGCAACCAGGCCAGCAGACCACAGCCAGCCGCGGTGTGCACGATGGCCCATCAGGGACCGGAACAAATCGCCCGGGAGACTGTCATGGCACGAGTCTAAACAGTCGCCGCCCTGGCGTCGCCCGTTGATTGGATCGGCTTTGCGATGAAGCCCAACGTTTGCTGTCCCGTCGCACTCCGGCCAGCCCGCTGTGGCCTGACGTTGGCCGCAGGACGGCACTGTAGCAGGCGCAAACTGCACGCCACGAGCGGAGATTCTTTCCAATGCGTACCCCGATGAAGCTTGGCGCTGCCGTACTCAGCGCAGCCCTGCTCCTCACCACTTCGGTCCAGGCTCAAGCCGCTGACACGAACTGGTGTGTCCACCCTGGAGCTTGACCTTCAGATCACCAGGGACGGCCGCGAAGTCATTACCCATGACCGCAAGATCAGCAACAAGAAGTGCCTCGACACAGCGCCGGTCACGCCGAGCGACCCCCAGTTCCCCTATGTGGGCAAGTACATCAAAGACCTGACGTTTGAGCAGGTCCGCAGCCTTGACTGCGGTTCGCTCACCCAGCCACAATGCCCCGGCCAGACGGCGTCCCCCGGTGCCAAGATGCCCACCCTGGCTGAGGTCTTTGCGCTCGTCGACGCCCACCTGGCCAGCCAGGTGAAGTTCAACATCGAAACGAAGGTCGAAGCCGGCGCCCCGGCACAAACTGCCCCGCGGGAGCAGTTTGTCGATGTCGCACTCCGGGAAATCAAGGCCGCCAGGATGCAGCACCGAGTCTCCATTCAGAGCTTCGATTGGGGCTCATTGCGCCTCGTCCAGGAGCGGGATCCGCAGATCCGTACGGTGGCCCTGACCAACAAGGACTTCTTGCAGGCCGGCCAGCCGGGCAGCTCGCCGTGGCTGGGCGGTATTGATGCGGACGACTTCGGCGGAGACCTCATCGCGGCGGCGTCCTCGCTGGGTTTCGACGCCGTCTCGCCTGTGCATGGTACGCCGCAAAACGGACAGGTCACCGACCCCGGCTACGTCCCCTACGTTGCCGCGGACATGGTGGAGCGTGCGCACGCCGCGGGGATGCAGGTCATCCCGTGGTCTGTGGATGACCAGCCCACCATGCGGGCTCTGATCGACGCCGGAGTTGACGGGATCATCACCGACTACCCGGACCGGCTCCGCGATGTCATGGCTGCTGCCGGAATAAAGCTGCCGCACCGCTTTTAGTCCCGTCCGGGCGATTCCGACCCGCCGTCACTGCGTTTCCCTGCTCAGCGGACCGGCTGTGCAGTGAAACGCAGTGACTTCTCCGGTAACATCGACTTAGCAGCTTTGACCCGGCCATCACCGGTGAGCTTCCGGAAGAACGCTCCGGCGCAAGGATCAGCACGCGCCAGGGCCGGTAGAACCGGACGGGTAAGCCCGTCACAGCAGTAATGAGCGGCCGGCGCACCAACAAGCTTCCCCCGGAGCACGGTGGAGTGCCGGTAAGTGAGGTGGTACCGCGGTAAGCGTGCAGTCCCAGGACAGCACACGAGCCGTCCTCGCATCCTGAACGGAACCATCCAGCAACGGCTGAGTGGTTCACCAGCTCAACCCAGGATGTCGAGAATGACGTATTACCCCAAAGCCTCAGCCTCCCCTTCGGCTGCAGTTTCGAGCGGCGCTGCCGCCGGTGTCTCCGCCTCCGTGAAGTTCCCGGAGATCGAAGAGCGCATCCTGAAGTACTGGGACCAGGACGGCACTTTCCAGGCCAGCATCGACCAGCGCAGCGCCGACGCCCCCGGCGGGCAGCCCGGCAGCAACGAATTCGTCTTCTACGACGGACCTCCCTTCGCCAACGGCCTGCCGCACTACGGCCACCTCCTGACCGGGTACGCCAAGGACCTCGTGGGCCGCTACCAGACACAGCGCGGCCGCCGCGTGGAACGCCGCTTCGGCTGGGACACCCACGGACTGCCGGCTGAACTGGAAGCCATGAAGCAGCTGGGCATGACGGACAAGACCCAGATCGAGGCCATGGGCATCGACAAGTTCAACGACGCCTGCCGTGCCTCCGTGATGAAGTACGCCGATGAGTGGAAGAGCTACGTCACCCGCCAGGCCCGCTGGGTGGACTTCGATAACGATTACAAGACGCTCAACGTCGAATACATGGAATCGGTCCTGTGGGCGTTCAAGCAGCTGCACGAAAAAGGCCTGACGTACAACGGCTACCGTGTGCTGCCGTACTGCTGGAAGGACGAGACGCCGCTGTCCAACCATGAGCTCCGCATGGACGACGACGTTTACAAGAACCGCCAGGACCAGACTGTCACGGTGACGTTCCCCATCACGGCAGGGGAGTCGGCGCTGTCGCAGCAGCTCGCCGGCGTCCAGGCGCTCGCATGGACCACCACGCCCTGGACGTTGCCCACCAACCTGGCGCTCGCCGTCGGGCCTTCCATCACCTACGCCGTTCTGCCCGCCGGACCCAACGGCGTCAAGGCTGCTTCGCCGGACGCGCCCGTCACCGGCAGTTTCCTCCTGGCCGCGGACCTGCTGGCCGCGTACGCCAAGGACCTGGGCTATGAGGATGTGGACTCCGCCGAGGCTGCAGTGACGTCAACCCACACCGGCGCCGACCTTGAGGGCCTGGCCTACCAGCCGCTCTGGTACGACTTCAGCGACGACGAAAAGTACGGCACCCAGAACGCCTGGCGCTTCCTCGTGGCCGACTACGTCACCACCACCGACGGCACCGGCATCGTCCACCAGGCTCCCGCCTACGGTGAAGACGACCAGAAGGTCTGTGAAGAGGCCGGCATCCCGGTGGTCCTGTCCGTGGACGAAGGCGCCAAGTTCCTGCCGCTGTTCAGCCACGGCGACCTGCACGACATCGCCGGGCTTCAGGTGTTCGAGGCCAACAAGCCCATCACCCAGGTGCTGCGCGCCCAGGGCCGCCTGGTCCGCCAGGCCAGCTACGAGCACAGCTACCCGCACTGCTGGCGCTGCCGCAACCCACTGATCTACCGCGCCGTGTCCTCCTGGTACGTCGAGGTCACCAAGTTCAAGGACCGCATGTCCGAGCTGAACCAGGACATCAACTGGATCCCGGGGAACGTCAAGGACGGCCAGTTCGGAAAGTGGCTCGCCAACGCCCGCGACTGGTCCATCAGCCGCAACCGCTACTGGGGCAGCCCCATCCCGGTGTGGCAGTCCAGCGACCCGGAATACCCGCGCACCGACGTCTACGGCTCCCTGGCCGAGATCGAGGCCGACTTCGGCCGCCTGCCGCTGAACAAGGCCGGTCAGGTTGACCTGCACCGGCCGTTCATCGACGAACTGACCCGCCCCAACCCCGACGACCCCCGGACCCCCGCAGAGGGCCAGTCCGTGATGCGCCGCGTCGAGGACGTCCTGGACGTCTGGTTCGACTCCGGCTCCATGCCCTACGGACAGGTGCATTACCCGTTCCAGAACGAAGCATGGTTCGACACGCACAACCCCGCGGACTTCATCGTGGAGTACATCGGCCAGACCCGTGGCTGGTTCTACATGCTGCACATCCTGTCGACGGCCCTGTTTGACCGACCGGCCTTCCGGAACGTCATCAGCCACGGCATCGTGCTGGGCTCGGACGGGCAGAAGATGTCCAAGAGCCTGCGCAACTACCCGGACGTCTCTGAGGTCCTGGACCGCGACGGCTCCGACGCCATGCGCTGGTTCCTGATGTCCAGCCCTATCCTGCGCGGCGGCAACCTGGTGGTCACCGAGCAGGGAATCCGCGACGGCGTCCGCCAGGTCATCCTGCCCCTGTGGAACGTTTACAGCTTCTTCACGCTGTACACGAACGCTGCTGACGGCGGTAAGGGTTACGACGCGAAGCTCCGCTACGACGGGTACGCCGACACCCTGGACCAGTACCTGCTGGCCAACACCGGCGACCTGGTCCGCAACATGACCGCACAGCTGGACAGCTACGACATCTCCGGCGCCTGCGACGAACTGCGCAGCTACCTGGACATGCTCACCAACTGGTACGTCCGCCGCAGCCGCCAGCGCTTCTTTGACGAGAGCGCTGACGCGTTCGACGCGCTGTACACCGCGCTGGAGACCGTGTCCCGCGTGGCCGCGTCGCTGCTGCCGCTGGTCTCCGAGGAGATCTGGCGCGGCCTCACCGGCGGACGCTCCGTGCACCTGGCCGACTGGCCGGACGCGGTCCTGTTCCCGGCCAACGCTTCGCTGGTGGAAGCGATGGACCGCGTGCAGCAGATCTGCTCCACCGGATCCTCGCTGCGCAAGGCCGCCAACCTGCGCGTCCGGCTGCCGCTGCAGGAACTGACCGTTGTGGCACCCGGCGCGGATGCGCTGGGAGGCTTCGCCGCCGTCGTCGCCGATGAACTGAACCTGCGCTCCGTGCGCCTGCTGGACGCGGAGAGCGCCTCCCCGCAGGAGTTCGGCATCGAGCAGAAGCTCGTGGTCAACGCCCGCGCCGCGGGTCCGCGCCTGGGCAAGAACGTCCAGCAGGCCATCAAGGGCGCCAAGTCCGGTGACTGGTCGGTTTCCGATGCTGGAGTGGTCATCGCCGGAGGCCTGGAGCTGGAACCCCAGGAGTACACGCTGGAGACAGTGGTGGCAGAGTCCGACGGCGGATCGGCCTCAGTAGCTGTCCTGCCGGGCGGCGGATTTGTGGTGCTCAATACCGAGGTCACGCCCGAACTTGAGGCCGAAGGGACTGCGCGTGACATGGTCCGCGCCATCCAGCAGGCACGCAAGGACGCCGCACTGAATGTGAGCGACCGGATCCACACCACCGTCACGGCGGTTCCCACCGTGCTCGACGCGCTGCTGGCCAACGCCGAGTTGGTCAAGACCGAAACCCTGACCCTGGAGCTGGCCACCGTTCCGGCTGAGTCAGGCGAACCACGCATCACCGTCGAAAAAGCAGAGGCCTGAGCTATGACTGACGAATTCTCCGTGGAAAGTGTCTACGCCGAGTTGCTGGGGCGTGCGCCGGAAAACAAGATGGAGCCGCGTCTGGCGCCGCTGTTCCGCGCCATGGACGTGCTGGGGGAGCCCAACAAGGCGTTCCCGATCATCCACGTGACCGGCACCAACGGCAAGACCTCCACGGCCCGGATGATTGAGGCCGGGCTGCGCGCGCACGGCCTGAGTACCGGCCGTTACACCAGCCCGCACCTGTCCAAGGTCACCGAGCGGATCAGCATCGACGGCCACCCCGTCTCTGACGAAACATTCGTCCGGATCTGGGACGAGATCCGCCCGTACCTTCAGATCGTCGACGACGAGCTGACCGCTGCGGGGGAGCCCCGGCTCACGTACTTCGAGTGCCTGACCATCCTGGGCTTCGCGATCTTCGCGGACCAGCCGGTCAACGTGGCCGTGATCGAGGTGGGTCTGGGCGGCATCACCGATGCCACCAACGTGGGCGACGGCCTGGTTTCCGTGGTCACCCCCATTTCCCTGGACCACACGGACCTGCTGGGCGATACGACCGAGGACATTGCCTACGAGAAGGCCGGCATCATCAAGCCCGGCGGTTACCTCATCAGTGCCTCGCAGCCCGTTGATGCTGCGCAGGTGCTGCTCGAGAAAGCCAAGGAGGTGGCAGTCCCGTTCCGGTTTGAAGGCGTGGAGTTCGGCGTCGAATCCCGGACGGTTGCCGTGGGCGGCCAGGTAGTGAGCATTCAGGGCATCGCCGGCCGGTACCCTGAACTGCTGCTGCCCCTGCACGGCGCGCACCAGGCCCAGAATGCAGCCGTGGCAGTGGCAGCCCTCGAGGCCTTCTTCGGCGGCGAGAAGGAACTTGACGCCGAGGTGCTCCAGGAAGCCTTCGCATCCGTCACGTCCCCGGGCCGCCTTGAGGTTGTCCGTACGGCGCCCACCATCATTGTTGACGCGGCCCACAACCCGGACGGCATCAGGGTCTCGGCCGAGGCCATCCAGGAGGCCTTCAGCTTCACCCGGCTGGTGCCGGTAGTGGGAGTCCTGAAGGAGAAGGACGCCGAAGAGATCCTGCGCCAGCTCAAGGAATCCCTGGGCGAGATCGCCCAGGAATACTGCTTTACCCAGTCCAACTCGCCACGGGCAGTACCCGCAGCCGAACTTGCCGAACTAGCCGTGGAAATGGGCTTCGGCGAAGACAACATCCACATTGCTGAGAAGCTCGACGACGCCCTGGAGTGGGCCGTGGAACGCGCCGAAGCCAACGACGACCTCTCCGGCGGCGTGCTGGTGACGGGGTCCATCACCCTGGTGGCGGAAGCCCGGATCCTGCTCGGAAAGACGGAGGCCTAGCCTTGGCCAAGCTGACCAAAGCCCAGCGCGAATGGCGCCCGGGAATGCCCAAGAAGCGCCGGTCCACCAAGGTGATGTTTGCCTCCACCGTCCTGCTGCTTGAAGCGTTTGTGGTCTTTTTCGCAACGCTGGCCGTCTTTGGACTCAGGCGCGGCGAGTTTCCGCCGGCGCTGATCCTGGGCATCGGCATCGCGCTGAGCGTAGTGATGATCCTGGCCTGCGCGGTGCTGTCCAAGCCCTGGGGCGTGGGTCTGGGCTGGATCCTGCAGATTGTGCTCATCCTGACGGGCATAGTTGAGCCCATGATGTTCCTGGTTGGCGCGCTGTTCGGCCTGGCCTGGTGGTACGGAATCCGCACCGGCATCAGGATCGATTCCGAAGCCGCAAAGCGCGAACGCGAACAGGCCGAGTGGAACGCGTCGCAGGGGGACGCCCCGGAAGCCTCGTAGAATTGTCCCGAAACCCACCCATTACGCATTGGAGCAGCTATGACCATTGAGCGCACCCTGGTACTGATCAAGCCCGACGGCGTTGCCCGCAACCTCAGCGGCGCCATCCTGGGCCGCATTGAGGCCAAGGGCTACACCCTCGCTGAACTGAAGAAGGTTGACGCCAGCCGGGAACTGCTGGAGCAGCACTACGAAGAGCACGCGGGCAAGCCGTTCTATGAGCCCCTTGTTGAATTTATGCTCAGCGGACCGGTTGTGGCCGCGATCTTCGAGGGCCACCGCGTCATTGAAGGCTTCCGGTCCCTGGCCGGCACCACCGACCCCACCACTGCGGCTCCCGGCACCATCCGTGGCGATTTCGGCCGCGACTGGGGCCTGAAGGTCCAGCAGAACCTGGTCCACGGCTCCGACTCCGTGGACTCGGCCGAGCGCGAAATTAAGATCTGGTTCCAGGACTAACGTCCACCCGCCAACTGTGCGAACGGACACTTGAGTCCACAGCGCGAACGGACACTTGAGGCCCCGGGAAACCGGGGCCTCAAGTGTCCGTTCGCGCTTGTTCGTTCGCGCTTTTTTGTGCGTCTGGTGCGGGGCTCGCGTTAGAAGCCCGAAGTTCCGGCAAACACCTGGATGAAGGCGAAGAAGATGGTGGCGATGACTGCCACGTAAAGCAGCGCCGTGATGATCCAGCCCGATTCGCCCAGCACCCGTGCAGTACCTGCCGGGACGGGGATGATGCCATGGACGACGTTGCGGATGGTTACCCAGACGAAGAGCGGGATCATCGCGGCCCAGACGATCATGCAGAACGGGCACAGAACATGGATGTCGTAAAGTGCCTGGGACCAGAGCCACACCACAAACGCGAAGCCGAGCGTCACGCCGGCCTGGAGTCCTGCCCAGTACCAGCGTGCGAACGTGGCGCCTGAGAGCAGGGCCATGCCCACGGTGATGATGACGGCGAACGCGACGATGCCAATAAACATGTTGGGGAACCCGAACGCCGAGCTCTGCCACGTCTGCATGACCTGGCCGCAGGAGATCCACGGATTAACGTCGCAGGCCGTTACGTGATTCGGATCCTCGAGGACAGCGAGCTTTTCCAGGACCAGCGCCCCCGAGGCCAGCCAGCCGATGGCGCCGGTGATGACCATCAGCCAGCCGAGGGGCCGGTTACGTGCCATCGGCGGCACGGTCCCGGGCGTGGCGGGCAACGGCTCCGCCGCAGGGGAGGCAGCCGGCGTGTCGGTGCCGTGGGAGGAAATGCTTGGCATGGTGTGTGGCGTCCTTTGCTTCGGGTGCTCCTTGCCCCGATTGTAACGCCGGTAACTGGAAGCAGCATTCAGTCAGCGCCCTCAGGTACCGATCTGTTGCCGGTGGTTCCGCCGTCTTTCAGCCCGGGTGTGAGAGAATGTACATGGCTGGAGGCCGACCCACATTCGGACTCCGGTCCGGTGGCTTGTTTCAAGACCGCCAATGATGAGCAGGGCAGGCTTCGGATTCTCTGATCCGGCTTCCCGCAATTCCATTGGTCGGCACCTGGTTGTGGCGTGTAGAACAACGGGTTTCAGGACACAGCCGACGGCTCCCACGGGCTGCCGCACCCCTCTGCCGGTGCGAACCTGGGAGTATCCACTTGACTTCTGTCAACGCCTGCGGGTTTGACAATATGTGCCCCAATGGGTGCCGGATGTGGGGGTACGTCAGGGGCAGGAGTGTTGCCACATATGGAAAACGAACAAGCACCAGCCGTTAATGATGAAGCCGTCGCCGAGGCTACGGAAGCGCCCAAGAAAGTCACCCGGACGCGTCGGAAGGCAGTGCCGAAGGCCGCAGAGCCCGCACCCGTGACTGACGCCGACGCCCAGACTGAGCCTGCGGCAGATGCCGCACCAGAGCCTAAGGCGCCGGTGCGCCGGACCCGTGCACGTAAGACGGTGGTCGCCGCCGAACCGTTGCCGGCCTTCGCCGTTGAGGTTCTGGAAGCACCAGCCGCCGTTGTTACCGAGACCGCCGTAGAGACTGCCGCGGTGGAGACTGCCGCCGTCGAATCCGCGACCCCTGAGGCTGCAGCGGAGACCAAGCCTGTCCGCCGCCGCCGCGTGGCCACCCGCAAAACCTCGGCCCCCGACGTCGCTCCTGCGGCCGTAGAACAGACAGCTCCGGAGCAGGCAGCCCCTGAAACTGCAGCAACGCAGGCCCCGGAAGCAGAGGAGGTCGCCGCTGCGGCGGCCGCCGCGCCCGCAGCAGCCGCCGTCGCCCCCGTCAACGCTGCCCCGGTCAACGCTGCCGCCGCGCCGGCTGAAGAGCCAGCTTCTGCTGAGACTGCCAGCCCGTTCAGTTCACTGTTCCTTGAGCCAGCGTCCACCACATCCGTACTTTTTCAGGCCCCTGACCTCAGCACCGTGGTCCGCCCCGCGCCGGTTGCTGCCGTGGTTGAAGAGCCGGAAGAGGACGACGTCGAAGAAGGCGAAGCGGACGACGCCAACGGCCGCCGCAGGCGCCGCAGCCGTGGACGCCGCGGGCGTAGCCGCACCGGCGAAAGCGATGCTGACGCCGATAACGAAGGCGACGACGGCGCAGCCGAAGAAACCGATGAGGACTCCGCCGGGCAGGCCGATGAGGGCGTGACGTCCCGTCGTCGCCGCCGCCGCCGCCGTGGCGACCAGGACCTGGAACTGACCGGAGGAGAAGGCGACGACCCGCCCAACACGGTGACCCGCGTCCGCGCGCCCCGCGCCGCCACCGAAGCGCCGGTCAACAACCGCGTCACGTCCGTCAAGGGCTCCACCCGCCTCGAAGCCAAGAAGCAGCGCCGCCGCGAATCCCGCGACACCGGCCGCCGCCGCACAGTCATCACCGAGGCCGAATTCCTGGCCCGCCGTGAATCCGTTGACCGGCAGATGATCGTCCGCCAGCGCGACGACAGAATCCAGATCGGCGTCCTTGAAGACGGCGTCCTGGCCGAACACTTTGTCTCCAAGACCCAGCAGGACTCCCTGATCGGCAACGTTTACCTCGGCAAGGTGCAGAACGTCCTGCCGTCCATGGAAGCGGCGTTTGTTGACATCGGACGCGGCCGCAACGCCGTCCTGTACGCCGGTGAAGTGAACTGGGAAGCCGTTAACCTCGAAGGCAAGCAGCGCCGGATCGAAAACGCGCTCAAGTCCGGCGACACCGTCCTGGTCCAGGTCACCAAGGATCCCGTGGGCCACAAGGGTGCACGCTTGACCAGCCAGATCTCGCTGCCCGGCCGCTACCTGGTCTATGTGCCCGGCGGCTCCATGACCGGCATCTCCCGCAAACTGCCCGACGTCGAGCGCAACCGCCTCAAGCGCATCCTCAAGGACCGCCTCCCGGAGCACGCCGGCGTCATCGTCCGCACCGCTGCCGAAGGCGCCTCGGAAGAGGAGCTCACGCACGACATCAACCGGCTGCGCGCGCAGTGGGAGGGCATCGAAAGCCAGTCCACGTCCACCAAGATCCTCGCGCCGGAGCTGCTCTACGGCGAACCTGACCTCACCATCAAGGTGGTCCGTGACGTCTTCAACGAGGACTTCTCCAAGCTGATCGTCTCCGGTGAAGAGGCCTGGGACACCATCGAGGCCTACGTCACCTACGTGGCCCCGGACCTCGTGGGCCGCCTGGAAAAGTGGACCAAGGACCAGGACATCTTCGCTGCGTGGCGGATCGATGAGCAGATCCACAAGGCCCTGGAACGCAAGGTCTTCCTGCCTTCGGGCGGCTCGCTGGTCATCGACCGCACCGAAGCCATGACCGTGGTGGACGTCAACACCGGCAAGTTCACCGGCAGCGGCGGCAACCTCGAGGAAACCGTCACCAAGAACAACCTCGAGGCAGCTGAAGAAGTGGTCCGGCAGCTCCGGCTCCGCGACATCGGCGGCATCATCGTCATCGACTTCATCGATATGGTCCTCGAATCCAACCGCGACCTGGTCCTCCGCCGCATGGTGGAATGCCTGGGCCGCGACCGGACCAAGCACCAGGTGGCCGAAGTGACCTCGCTGGGCCTCGTGCAGATGACGCGCAAGCGCATGGGCACCGGGCTCCTGGAAGTCTTCGGCGAGCAGTGCGAAACCTGTGCAGGCCGCGGGATCGTCACCCACGACGACCCCGTGGAACACCGCCGCGCCAATACGGTAGCCGCAGAGCACCACGTGCAGCGTGTGGACAGCCGCCCGGAAACCCAGCGCACCGATAACATACGCACCGACAGCCAGCGCCCGGACAGCCAGCCGGGTGGCCGCACTGACCGGAAGCGCCGCCGCGGACGCGGCGGACAGCCGCTGGAAACGGTACCGGCAGCTCCGGTGCAGATCCACACGGTCCACCCGGAAGCCAGCGATGCCGAGCGCCATGCGAAAGCGGAGGCCACGCGGGCAGCGCTTGCGAACATTGCGGCCGCAGCCCACGCTGCGCATCTGCATGACGACGAGGTGGCTCACGCATCCGCTGCCGCGGGCCGGCAGCCTGCGGCTCCGGTGCCGGCTCCGGTTGGGCAGTCCGAAACCGACTCCAACGGCCGCCCGGCCGCAGTGCTGACATTCGGCGGCGAACAGGTGGTGCTTCCGTTCGTGGCGCACCACGATGACCAGCCGCACGCACCTGCCCTGACACTTGACCGCCTCGCGGAGGCCTTCGCCCACCTTGGCGAGCCGGCACCTGTAGCGGAAAGCACGCCGTCGGCAGTCCAGGCAACTGAAACCCAGTCGGCCGAACCTGCCCGCCAGCGGCAGCCAGCCGTGGCGGAGAAGGATTACTCCGACCACACCGAGGAGCCCCGCGCCCGCCGTCCCCGGCGGAACCGGAGTGCCAGCCGTGCCCAGGGCGCAGCCAACGCCACGTCCGTAGAGCATCACGAAGCCGCTCCGGCGGCTCCCGCCGGACACACCCACGCCGCCAAGGCGCCGGAGCCCGTCAAGGCTCCTGTGGCCGACAAACCGGTTGCCGCCAACGCGCCCATCATCCTGGGCGTAGGAGTTCCGGCCTCGGAGCTCTGACCAAGCAGTAGGGCAAGCCAATACAACGGCGCCCGGACGTGCCTGTGAATCACAGGCTGCGTCCGGGCGTCCGGCGTTAAGTCCCGGGGAGCGCTAGGCTGGTGACTGACACGGGGTGCCGCGCAGAGAGCCGGCTGAGATCCACACCCGTTGAACCTGTCCGGTTAGCACCGGCGAAGGGATGTCTCCTTTGGCTTCAACTTCTGTCCTTCCCCCTGCAACACCCGCGGCGGCTCTGCTGGAAGCCCCAGCAACCCGGGCTGAGGTCCGGCCCGCACCAGGCCGCTCTTCTGCGGTCCGGGTGTTGCGTGACGTTCCGCGGGTGCTGTCCATTGCCGGATCGGACCCTTCAGGGGGCGCGGGCGTCCAGGCCGACCTCAAAAGCATTGCCGCCCTTGGCGGCTACGGCATGGCGGCCATCACCGCGCTGACGGTCCAAAACACCCAGGGGGTCCAGGCGGTTCACGTCCCGCCTGCGTCCTTCCTGGGCCAGCAGCTTGATGCCATCAGCGACGACATCACCATCGACGCGGTCAAGATCGGCATGCTGGGCGACGCTGCGGTGATAGGCGTGGTCCGCGACTGGCTGGAAAAGGTGCGTCCCGCCGTCGTCGTTCTTGATCCGGTGATGGTGGCCACGAGCGGCGACCGGCTGCTGCAGGAGTCTGCCGAGGCGGCCCTGCGGGAGCTGCTCCCGCTCGCGGACCTGATCACCCCCAACCTGGCCGAACTGGCCATCCTGGTGGGGGAGCCGCAGGCGAGGGAATGGCACGACGCGCTCGGGCAGGGGCAGCGGTTGTCCGCCGCGACCGGTGCCACCGTACTGGTCAAGGGCGGCCATCTCGACGGCGGTGCGTGCCCGGATGCCCTGGTCAACGCTGCCGGGCTGCTCGCCCAGGAGGTGGTGGAGGTGAGCGGGGACAGGATCCCCACGCGCAACAGCCACGGCACCGGCTGCTCGCTGTCATCGGCCATTGCCACGGCTCAGGCCCGGCTGGGGGACTGGGAAGCCGCATTACGGCAAGTGAAGCCCTGGCTGGTGGGCGCGCTGCAGGCCTCTGACCAACTTGAGGTGGGCGCGGGCAACGGCCCCATCAACCACTTCCACCACATGCAACAGGTTCCGGCAGCCGGCGAGTTCGCAGAGACGCTGCGCCGGGCGTCGGAGCCGGATCTTGCAGCCATCTACGGGCTGGATTTCATCCGCGACCTGGAGGCCGGCACATTGGCTGAGGAACAGTTTGCCTATTACCTCGCCCAGGACGCCATCTACCTCAACGGCTATTCGCGGGTCCTCGCCCGGGCCAGCGCGCTGGCGCCCACGGAAGCCGCCCAGCTGTTCTGGGCAAAGTCGGCCCAGCAATGCCTTGAGGTCGAGTCCGAACTGCACCGCACGTGGCTAAGCACCAGGACAGTGGACTCCGTCCTGGGACCTGTCACCAAGTCCTACGTGGACCACCTGCTGGCGGCCTCTGCCTCCGGCAGCTACGCGGTCCTCGTGGCGGCGGTACTGCCGTGCTTCTGGCTGTATGCCGAAGTGGGACAGACTCTCCACGCGGAGTTCCTGGCTGCGGGTGCACCGGCAGCACATCCTTATGCCGACTGGCTCCGGGCCTATGCTGACGAGGATTTCGCCCAGGCCACGCGTGACGCCATCGCCTTGGCTGACGACGCCGGCCGGAGTGCTTCCGCGGATGAACGGGCGGCGATGCTGGTGGCTTTCAGGCAGTCGTGCCGGTTCGAGGTGGAATTCTTCGACGCGCCGCGAATTCATTCCTGACAGGCTGCGGCCCTTGCGGCCTGTACGATAGTCAGGCACGGTTTTGGATTGTCAGTGCAGTACCTGCTTGTGGGTCCTATCACAGACAACCTGCCGTAACCAGCCTCATTTGCGGCCGAAGGCAAAATTAGCGTATTCTAGATCTTCGGTGCTTACGCCAACACTTGGGTTACGACCCCACGGCGTTGAGGCACAGCGAGAACCCAGCCAACTATGGAACAGGGTTCAGCACGCAAATTTAGTAATAAACGTCGAGAGAAGTGAGTTCCCAAGTGGTGTACGCGATTGTCCGCGCAGGCGGCCGCCAAGAGAAGGTTTCCGTTGGAGACTTCGTTACCCTGAACCGCGTCCCCGGTGGAGCCGGCAGCACCTTTGAGTTGCCCGCACTGCTCCTGGTAGACGGTGACAAAGTCACCTCTGCCGCTGCGGACCTGGCCAAGGTAACGGTTACGGCTGAGATCCTCGAGGACCTCCGTGGTCCGAAGATCGTCATCCAGAAGTTCAAGAACAAGACCGGTTACAAGAAGCGCCAGGGTCACCGTCAGGAATTGACCAAGGTCAAGATCACGGGTATCAAGTAACTCTTCGTTACTGTTCAGGTTCTTCAGCAGATTCCCCAGAATTTAAAGGCAGGCATTTCAAATGGCACATAAAAAAGGCGCGAGTTCCACTCGCAACGGTCGTGACTCCAACGCCCAGTACCTCGGCGTCAAGCGCTTCGGCGGCCAGGTAGTTTCCGCAGGCGAGATCATCGTTCGCCAGCGTGGCACCCACTTCCACCCGGGCGCCGGCGTTGGGCGTGGCGGCGACGACACACTGTTCGCACTGGCCCCGGGAGCCGTCCAGTTCGGCACCCGCCGTGGTCGCCGCGTTGTTAACATCGTTGCTGCTGCAGCTGCAGAGTAACAAATAGTTCTGAAGCGGTGGAGCGGGCCATTTTGGTCCGCTCCACTGTTCTTTTAACCGCATTACAATCGTCTTGGCGCCTTTGGGCGTACAGGAAACAGCACTGAGGAGATCCACGTGGCGAGCTTTGTAGACCGGGTAGTACTGCACGTATCCGGCGGTACCGGCGGCCACGGATGTGTCTCCGTCCACCGGGAGAAGTTCAAGCCCCTCGGCGGTCCCGACGGCGGCAACGGCGGCGACGGCGGCGACGTCATCCTGCGCGTCGATCACCAGACCACCACGCTGCTTGACTACCACCACGCCCCGCACCGCCACGCCACCAACGGTGGCCCCGGCATGGGTGACTGGCGCGGTGGCAAGAGCGGCGAGACCCTCATCCTGCCCGTACCGGACGGCACCGTGGTCAAGTCCAAGGACGGCACCGTCCTGGCGGACCTGGTCGGCGAAGGCGCCGAATATGTGGCGGCCGCCGGCGGCCTGGGCGGCCTGGGCAATGCCTCGCTGTCCTCGCAGAAGCGCCGTGCCCCGGGCTTCGCCCTGCTGGGCATCGAGGGTGACGCCCGCGATATTGTGCTGGAACTGAAGTCCATCGCCGACATCGCGCTGGTGGGTTTCCCCTCTGCCGGCAAATCCAGCCTGATCGCGGCCATGTCCGCCGCGCGGCCCAAGATCGCCGACTACCCCTTTACCACGCTGATCCCGAACCTGGGCGTTGTCCAGTCCGGAGATGTCCGCTTCACCATTGCCGACGTCCCGGGCCTCATCGAGGGCGCCAGCGAAGGCAAGGGCCTTGGCCACCACTTCCTGCGCCACGTCGAGCGCTGCGCAGCCCTGGTGCACGTGCTGGACTGCGGCACGCTTGAATCGGACCGTGACCCGTTGGCAGACCTGGCCATCATCGAGGCCGAGCTGGAAAAATACTCCGTGGACATGAGCTACGCGGGTGCCGACGGCGAAGTGGTTCCGCTGAACCATCGTCCGCGTCTGGTGGCCCTGAACAAGGTGGACCTCCCGGACGGCAAGGACATGGCTGAATTTGTCCGCCCTGAACTCGAGTCACGCGGCTACCGGGTCTTCGAGATCTCGGCTACCAGCCACGAGGGTCTCCGCCAGTTGGGCTTCGCCATGGCGGAAATCGTCCAGGCTGCACGTGCCGCCCTCGCGGCCGCCCCGCCCAAGGTCCAGCCGCCCATTCTGCGGCCCCGCGCGGTCAATGAGTCCGGTTTCAAGATCCGCCGCGAGGAGAAGAACCTCGAGCCGCTCTTCCGCGTCCTGGGCGACAAGCCCGTCCGTTGGGTCAAGCAGACCGACTTCACCAACGAGGAAGCCATCGGCTACCTCGCCGACCGCCTGGCCAAGCTCGGCGTCGAAAACGAATTGTTCAAGCAGGGCGCCACTCCGGGCGACACCGTGGTGATCGGCGAGGACGACGGCGTCGTCTTCGACTGGGAACCCACCATGATGGCCGGCGCCGAACTGCTGGCGGCACCGCGTGGAACCGACGTCCGCTTCGCCGACATCGGCGACCGGCCCACCCGCGGGCAGAAGCGGGACGAGCAGGTGGAACGCCGCGAGGCCAAGGCCGCCGCCCGCGCCGAGCTCGAAGCCGAGCGCAAGGCCGGGATCTGGACCGAGTCGGTCAGCGGCCGCCGCGTTGCCAAGCCGGTCAAGGAGAGTGGACTGGGCGCAGAAGATGACCAGTAGCTCCGTCACCGCGGTCCCGCGCAAGCGGACCGCGGACCGTAGTGTGCTCTCGGATGCCCGCAGGATTGTTGTTAAGGTCGGCTCATCGTCGCTGACCAGCATCAAGGGCGGCATCTCGGAAGAATCGCTGACCGCCCTCGCCGATGCGCTGGCAGCCAAGCGGAACTCCGGGACCGAGATCATCTTGGTGTCTTCCGGTGCGATCGCAGCTGGCCTGGCACCGCTGGGTCTCGCCAAGCGGCCACGGGACCTGGCTACGCAGCAGGCCGCGGCCAGCGTGGGCCAGGGACTGCTCATGGCCCGTTACACCCAGGCGTTCGGTGCCCACGGCGTAACCGTCAGCCAGGTGCTGCTCACCGCCGATGACCTGATGCGCCGAAGCCAGCACACCAACGCCTTCCGTGCCCTGGACCGGCTCCTCAACCTTGGCGTGGTACCGGTGGTCAACGAAAACGACACCGTGGCCACGCACGAGATCCGCTTCGGTGACAACGACCGCCTTGCGGCCCTGGTGGCCCACCTGGTCCGCGCCGATGCGCTGGTGCTGCTCTCTGACGTCGACTCCCTGTATGACGGTCCGCCGTCGCACGGTGCCAAGCGGATTCCGCTCGTGGAAGGTCCGCACGACCTCGACGGCGTCACCATCGGCAAGGCAGGCAAAGCCGGCGTGGGAACCGGCGGCATGACCACCAAAGTGGAAGCCGCCACCATCGCGGCCGGTTCAGGGATCCATGCCCTGGTCACGTCCACCGCCAACGCCGCCGCCGCCCTGGCCGGCGAGGACGTTGGCACCTGGTTCAAGGTCAATGGCGCCCGCAAGCCGGTCCGGCTGCTGTGGCTTGAGCACCTTGCCTCCGTGCATGGCAGGCTGATTCTCGACGACGGCGCCGTCAAGGCAGTGCGCCACCGCCGCACTTCGCTGCTTCCGGCCGGCATCTCCGCGGTGGACGGCGATTTTGAGGCGGGCGACGCCGTTGAAATCGTCAGTGCCGACGGCACCGTCGTTGCCCGCGGCCTGGTCAACTATTCCGCCGCGGAACTGCCCCAGATGCTGGGACGGTCCACCAAGGAGCTGGGCAAGGCGCTGGGCCGCGGATATGACCGTGAAGTTGTTCACGTTGACGACCTGGTGCTGGTCTGAGCCTGCGGCTCGCCTAAACTTGGATCATGACTGAGGCACTGATTCACAACACTCCTGCGATTTCCGGGGATACCACTGCGGTTCCCGCTGCCCCGGAAGCGCCTGCATCAGCTGCCGTTCCGTTGTCTGCCGAGGACGTCGAAGCGGCGGTCCATGCCATCGCCGACCGTTCCAAGCACGCGGCCCGCCGGATGGCGAGTGCCAACAGGGCATGGAAGGACCGTGGCCTGCGCGCCATCGGAACGGCCCTGCTGGCGCGGAAGGACCAGATCCTGGCCGCCAACGCCAAGGATGTTGCCGCCGGCAAGGCCAACGGCACCTCGGCGGCCATGCTGGACCGGCTGACGCTTACTGACGCCCGCATTACCGGGCTCGTTGACGCCCTGGAAAACCTGGCCAACCTGCCCGACCCGGTAGGCAACGTGGTCCGCGGCCAGACGCTGCCCAACGGTCTCCGCCTGCGCCAAATCAACGTGCCCATGGGTGTTGTCGCAGCCATTTACGAGGCCCGGCCCAATGTCACCGTTGACATCGCCGGTCTCGCGCTTAAGAGCGGCAACGCCGTTATCCTCCGCGGCGGCACCGCCGCTGCAGCCACTAACGACGCCTTGGTCCACGTTCTCCGCGAAGCCCTGGACGGTGTGGGGCTTCCCGCCGATGCCGTGCAGACAGTGGACCAGTACGGGCGGGAAGGCGCGAATGCGCTGATGCGGGCCCGCGGCCGGGTTGATGTCCTGATTCCGCGCGGGGGCCGGGACCTGATCCAGTCCGTGGTGTTGAACGCCGCCGTGCCGGTCATCGAGACCGGCGAGGGCAACGTGCATATCTTCATCGACGAATCCGCCAGCGAGGACATGGCGGTGGAGATCCTGCTGAACGCCAAGACCCAGCGGCCCAGTGTCTGCAACACCGTGGAGACGCTGCTGGTCCATTCGCGGTCCACCGTGCTGCCCGCCGTCGCCGCCGCGTTGCGCGCCGCCGGGGTCACCCTCCACGCCGACGAGCGCATCCGTGCGGCACTGCCTTCATCCGTTGAGTCCGTGCCGGCAACGGATGAGGATTGGGGAACCGAGTACATGGACCTGGACCTCGCCGTCGCAATGGTGGACAGCCTGGATGACGCCGTCAAGCACATCCGGACCTGGTCCACAGGCCACACCGAAGCGATCCTCACCAACAACCTCGCCAACGCGGAGCGGTTCATCGCCGAGGTTGACTCTGCCGCGGTCATCGTCAACGCGTCCACGCGGTTTACCGACGGCGGCGAGCTGGGCCTCGGTGCCGAGGTTGGCATCTCCACGCAGAAGCTGCACGCCCGCGGCCCGATGGGACTGACGGAGCTCACCACCACTAAGTGGATCGTGCAGGGCGAGGGCCAGGTCCGCGGGTAGCAACGCGGTAATATAGACAGAAGTCCGGAACGGCGGGACAATCCGCTGCCACATCCTTGAACCCTAGGGGAGAAAATGCTGCTCCAGCAGATCGCCATGACCGTTGCCGAAGGCGGAGAACACGCACCCGCTCCGATCTGGGCTGAGCCGTGGGTGTTCGGCGTATCCATTTTCGCCATCCTGCTGGTGATGATGTTCGTTACGCTCTCCTACTCGAACCTAGGCAACCGGCACACCGTAACGGATGAGCACGCCGATCCGCACCGCCAGCACCCCAACAAGCACGACCACGGCCAAGGCCACTGAAATTTCCCGTGTTCTGCACCGTGACGGTGCGCAAAGGCGGCTGCGGCTGGGCGTGATGGGCGGGACGTTTGATCCCATCCACCACGGCCACCTTGTTGCAGCCAGCGAAGTGGCCGCCAAGTTCGGCCTGGATGAAGTGGTCTTTGTCCCCACCGGGCAGCCGTGGCAAAAGTCGCACAAGCAGGTCAGTGAGCCTGAGCACCGCTACCTCATGACGGTGATCGCCACGGCATCGAACCCCCGCTTCACCGTCAGCAGGGTGGATATTGACCGGCCCGGTCGCACGTATACCATTGATACCTTGCGGGATCTCCGGACCCAACGTCCAGATGCGGATCTGTTCTTCATTACCGGTGCGGATGCACTGGCGCAGATTCTGTCCTGGAAGGACATCGACGAGCTGTGGTCACTGGCCCATTTTGTCGGTGTGACACGGCCGGGACATGTGCTTGATGGCATGGGCCGCAAGGACGTCAGCCTCCTTGAGGTGCCTGCCATGGCCATCTCGTCCACGGACTGCCGTGTCCGTGTAGCCGGGAACAACCCCGTCTGGTACCTCGTGCCGGACGGAGTGGTCCAATACATCGCCAAATATGGTCTGTACGCCGAGGGATCAGATCCCGAGGACGTCCGAACTACCGAAACAGACGAGCCAGCCAGTACTGAATGAGTCCTCAATGAGTCAGGAAAAGCCCCCCGTCCGCAGCCGCCGCGAACTGCGGCAGGCCAGAGATGAGAACACGGCTCCCGGGTCCAACGGCCCGGGCCAGGTTTCGCCTGCCCCAAAACAACGGCGCGCGGCTGACGCCGCGGTGGATTCCGTCCCAGAGCAGTCCCAGGCGCAGCGGTCCTCGCAGATCCGGGCCCGCGACCGCGCGGCGCTGCGTGCCATCAAGGAACTCGAGGAGAAAGAGGGCCAGCTTTCCGCAGGCGGCCCTCCCACCCGCAGGCAGTTGCGGCTCCAGCAACTGAAGGAACAGGCCGTCACCTCGGCCAATCCCATCATTCCCGCTCCCATGGGGCAGCCTTTGCCAAGCCAACCTGCGCCGAGCCAATCTGGGCAGAGCCAACCCGCGCCGAGCCGGCCTAAGCCAGGCCAAGCCCAACCGGGTCAAGCGAAGCCAGCCCCATCGAAGCCAGGTCACGACACTGCTGTATCCGCCGATATGGCCGGGCCCGCCGCGCCGGCGAACGGTGCAGGTGTTCCGGCTGGCATGAGCGTGGAGCAGGCACTCGCAGCCCGCACGCTTATTGCCGAGCAGGCCAAGAACCAGCTGGCCAAGATGGAACACATCGCCTCGCTGGACCCCGAAGCAGTGGATCCGGACATCCTTGCGGAACAGATCGCCTTGGCCGAGCGCGCGGCGGTGCTTAACCGCCGGGCGATGGCCAAGCGGAAGCTGGCCGAGCAGGCCGCCCCTGCACAGCCAGTATCAGCACCCACGCAGGCTGCCAATCCGCAGGCCGCGGCCACCCAATCCGTTCCCCCGGCGGGCCCGGCCACCGCCGACAACCTGGCCATGGTGACGCCGCTGGAATTCGTGCAGGTGCCCGGCGTCGATCGTCCTGTGATGAAACCCCCGGCGACCTCCTACGTGCCGCTGGCGACCCAGGCCGGACCTAAGGTCCGGCCTGGCGGCAAGGGCCGCCGGCCGTCCAATACGTCCAAAGAGCCGGCCGCGGGTTCTGCGCAGGCGGTCGCTTCGGGCCGTTCTCGGGTGATCGCCCGTGCGGAAGCTGCTGCCAGGGCCGCCGCGGCACCGAAGCGCGTCGTCCCCGTCCAGCCCATCGTGGCCGATACACCAGTGGGGGAGCCGGACGATCTGTTCGATGAGCTGCCGCGCATCCCGGCACGGTCAGCACACGGGCTGGAGCCGCTGGATGCGGCAACGGCCGGCCTGGCCCGTGCGAAGCGGCTCAGGCTTATGCAGGTCCTCGTCCTGGCTTTTGGGATCGTGGCCCTTATTTCCGGCGTTATCCTCATCGTCAGCGGCATCTCCAGCTGACCAGGCAACGCCCTTTTACGAAGCTTTAGAAAACTACAAGGAGTCCCATGACTGCAACAGATTCATCCATCGCCATTGCCCGCCAAGCCGCCAAGGCAGCCGCGGACAAGATTGCCCACGACATTGTGGCCCTCGATGTCAGCGAACGGCTGGCACTGGCAGACGTCTTCCTCATCGCATCCGCGCCGAGCGAGCGCCAGGTCAACGCTATCGTTGACGGCATCGAAGAAGAACTATCCAAGCAGGACCTCCGTCCGGTACGCCGCGAAGGCCGCTCCGGCGGGCGCTGGGTACTGCTGGATTACTCGGACATCGTCATCCACGTCCAGCATGAAGAGGATCGCGTTTTCTACGCCCTGGAGCGCCTGTGGAAGGACTGCCCGGTAGTTGACCTGCAGCTGGGCGAAGACACTTCAGCCAAGGCGACGGCGGCCTCCGACTCCGAATAGCAGGCCTTGCCGGCCCGAATATGCCCGATTTGGAATTTTCGGAAAAGTTGGTCTAAGATATTTGAGTTGCTCCGGGGAGACCGCGGAGTAACGAAGGTCCGGGGCTGTGGCGCAGCTGGTAGCGCACCTGCATGGCATGCAGGGGGTCAGGGGTTCGAGTCCCCTCAGCTCCACCGGATAATCCGCCGGAATCGAAAGATTCCGGCGGATTTTTTTGTGTACGCCCAGCATGGGCATTGGTGTGAGAGGTGGGTCGGGAAACCCGACCCACCAACTCGATTGCGCCGGACACTCCATTTGCCGGATAGCGGTGGTCGGAATCCCTTGCGTCAGGCACATGCGCCCGCACGCATGCGAACTGTGCTTACATCCTGGGCTTGTTCGCGGATCCTGGCCTTGAAGGTTCGGATCCGCGAACAAGCCTATGACTTGCGGGCCGACGTTCCCGATTGGCGCAGCGCGCAGATTTCTATTAAGCTGATCAGGTTGCTTCGGGCGGTCGGAACCGCGGAGGAGCACAAGTTTGGGGCTGTGGCGCAGCTGGTAGCGCACCTGCATGGCATGCAGGGGGTCAGGGGTTCGAGTCCCCTCAGCTCCACCAAACAGGACCCAAGGTCCACAAAAAAGATGAGCCACCCGGTTGGGTGGCTCATCTTTTCTCTCCCAAACAGGAGCTCGGAGAAGTGGGTGCCTAGTAGTGAGCCCTTAGATCCAGTCACTCCGGCGCAGCGGCGGCCCGTCCCCGCCGGCACGCTGGACGAGGATCTGGTTGACGCCCGTGATCCCGGTTTCAAAGCCCAGGGCACTTGAGGCCATGTACAGCCGCCAGATACGCGCCCGGCCCAGGCTGGTGAGCCGGACGGCTTCGTCCCAGTTCTCTTCGAGCCTGCGCACCCACGCCCGCAGGGTCAGGGCGTAGTGCCGGCGCAGGGCCTCCACATCCAGTACTTCGAACCTGCCGGATTCCAGCGCGCTGACCATCTCGCCCAGGCTGATCATCTCGCCGTCCGGAAACACGTAGCGCGGAATGAAGGAGTCCGGGTCCGGCTTGGTGGGGCCTGCGTTCCAGGAGATGGCGTGGTTGAGCAGCCGGCCGCCGGGACGGAGCAAGCCGTGCAGCACGTCGACATAAAAGGGTGTCTGTTCCCGGCCCACGTGTTCGGACATGCCGATGGAGCTGATGGCGTCGAACGGACCGTCGGCGATATCGCGGTAATCCTGGACCCGGATGTCGATGTTTTCGGTCAGGCCGGCGTCGGCCGCACGTTTGCGTGCCAGCATGGCCTGTTCCGTGGAGAGCGTCACCCCCACCACTGTGACGCCGTAATGCTGCGCAGCGTGCAACGCGAAGCTGCCCCAGCCGCAGCCTACGTCCAGGACCCGCATCCCGGGCTGCAGGCCAAGCTTCCGGCAGACGAGATCCACCTTGGCCTTCTGCGCGTCTTCCAGTCCGGCCGGAAGGCCGCGGCCGGCAGGGGTGCCGCCGCCGTCGGGTCCATCCGCCCACACCGCGCACGAGTAAACCATTGAGGGTCCCAGCACGAGGGCGTAAAAGTCGTTGCCGACGTCGTAATGGTGCGAGATGGCCGCGGCGTCGCGCTGCCGGGTGTGGAGCCGGCGCTTCCGCGTGACCTTGGCCTCCTCCGGCGGCGGAGCAGGGTTGGGACCCAGCGCGCCCAGCCGGACCGCCGTGCTGACCAGCGTGGCCAGTTCACGCGGAGTCAGGGGCCGGAAGGGGCCGGGCTCGGAAAACTTGCCCGCCGAGCTGAGCGCCGTGAAGGCTGCAAAGATGTCGCCGGGGGCATCGATGTCCCCGGCGACGTAGGCGCGGCTGAGCCCGAGCTGCCCCGGCGACCACAGGATCCGGCGCAGGGCGCGGCGTGACCTGAATTCGAGGACCGGGGCGTCGGGCGGCCCCGCCTCGGACCCGTCCCACGCCCGCAGTCTCAGCGGTATCTCCGTCGTCCCCAGGACGATGCCCAGTGCGTTCGCCAGCAGCGACGCTGCCCCTTTTTCTGTTTTCATGGTCCTCGCCTTTCGTCCGCCTAGGCCCAACAGTACGACGCCGGCGCGCACCTGTCAGCGCAGTGGCGCGATTATCATGGGGGAGTGAATGAGACGTTGCCACCGTGCCCCGAATGCTCCAGCGCCTACACCTACGAGATGGGTGCGCTACTGGTCTGCCCGGAATGCGGCCACGAGTGGTCCGCCCAGGTGGCGGAGGCCACGGCAGAGGCCGGGCCGAGGGTCATCAAGGATGCAGTGGGCAACATCCTCGCCGACGGCGACACGGTCACGGTGATCAAGGACCTGAAAATCAAGGGCAGCTCCGGTGTCATCAAGGTTGGCACCAAAGTCCGCGGGATCCGGCTGATGGACGGTGTGGGCGATCACGACATCGACTGCAAGGTGGACGGCGTGGGGCCGATGCAGCTCAAATCCTCCGTGGTGAAGAAGGTCTAGCCGGAACCGGTCAGGGGCATGGACTACGGAACCACCGACGTTGTGGTCATCGGCGCGGGTCAGGCGGGACTCTCCGCCGCCTACCACCTGCAGCGCCGAGGGGTTGAATACAGGGTCCTCGACGCCGAGGAAGGCCCGGGCGGCGCCTGGCGCCACCGCTGGAAAAGCCTGGTCATGGCGACGGTCAACGGCATCAGTGACCTTCCCGGCATCGCGAAGCCCGACGTGGATCCCACGGAACCCAGCTCGGAGTTCCTGAGCCGGTACTTCGCCGGCTACGAGCGGGACCTCGGAATTGAGGTCCTGCGCCCGGTCAAGGTCACCTCGGTCGCCAGGGAAGACGCCGATCCGGCGGGGCGCCTGCGGATCAGCACCGACAGCGGCGACTGGTCAGCGAAGGCGGTCATCAACGCAACCGGTACGTGGACCCGGCCGTTCTGGCCCATCTACTCGGGCCGGGCCACGTTCCGGGGCCGGCAACTGCACGTGGCCGATTACGTCTCCGCCGAGGAGTTCCGCGGCCTGCACGTCATCGTCGTGGGAGGCGGCATTTCCGCCGTCGGGCTGCTGGAGGAGGTCTCGCAGGTGACCAGCACCAGCTGGTTCACCCGGCGGAAACCCGACTGGCGTGACGCCGCGTTCGACGCCCAGGCCGGACACAACGCCGTCGCACTCGTGGAGGAGCGCGTGCGGCAGGGCCTGCCGCCGCAAAGCGTGGTGGCCGTGACCGGCCTCATCTGGACCCCGGCGCTGAGGGCGGCAGCACAACGGGGTGCGCTGGACCGTCGCCCCATGTTCACCGCGATAGAGCCCGACGGCGTCCGGCTCGCCGACGGGAGCCTGCTCCGTGCCGACGTCATTCTGTGGGCCACCGGATTCCGTGCCGAGCTCGAACACCTGGCGCCGCTGCATCTCCGGGGACCCGGCGGCGGCATCGCCATGGAAGGGACCCAGGTGGCAGCTGAACCGCGCGTCCATCTGGTGGGGTACGGGCCGTCGTCGTCCACCATCGGCGCCAACAGGGCGGGCCGGGCGGCCGTCACCGCCATCCTCAAACTGCCCGCGCTTGCACCAACCGCATCAACAACCAGTACATGACCAGACGGCAGGAACCAGTGGCACAGAACACTCTTGAGGACATCCTCGGCACGCTCCGGCGCCACCCGGATGTCGAAGCCCCGAACCTCCAGGCCTGGGACGCCACGGACCGGCTGCTGCTCGAAGCCGCCGCAGCGCGCACGGAACCGGGTACCCGGCTGGCAGTGATCGGCGACCGCTACGGTGCTCTCACCCTCGGTGCGCTGGGCACTCTGGGGGTCCGCCGCGTCCGTGTGCACGAGGATCTCATCACTGGGGAGCGCGCCCTGCGGAACAACGCTGCGGCTGTGGGGCTCGCAGCGGCGGATCCCGGAGCCATTGACGCCACCGGGTTCGAACAATTGCCGCTGGCGGAGGAGCTGCTGTCCGGCGCGGAGCTGGTGCTGCTTCAACTGCCGCGGACGCTGGCGGAGCTTGAAGAAATCGCAGCCGCCGTGGCGCGTTATGCCGCCCCTGACGTGGTGCTGCTCGCCGGCGGGCGGATCAAACACATGTCCCTGGGAATGAACGCGGTCCTGGAGCGCCACTTCGAGACGGTCCAGCCGCAGCTGGCACGGCAGAAGTCCCGGATCATCCTCGCCAGCGGCGCCCGGCAAACTGAGACGCACGAGTGGAGTCCCGCCGTCGAACGCCTTGCCGAGCTGGACCTGGACGTTGCTGCGCACGGTGCCGTCTTTGCTGGAGCGAAACTGGACATCGGGACCAGGTTTCTCCTGACCTTCCTGCCGGAGATGCCTGAAGCCGGGCACGCCATCGATCTGGGCTGTGGCACCGGCATCCTCGCCGCCATGTACGCCCGCCAGAACCCGGTCTCAAGGGTCACGGCCACGGACCGGTCCGCCGCCGCCGTCGCGTCCGCCCGGGCCACGGCGCAGGCCAACGGCCTCGAGGAACGGATTACCGCCCTCCAGGATGACGCCATGAGCACCCTCCCGGCCGGAAGCGCCGACCTGGTCCTCCTGAATCCGCCCTTCCACCTGGGCGCCAGTGTGCATGCCGGAGCGGGCATCAAACTGTTCGAGGCGGCAGCCAGGGTCCTGGCGCCGGGCGGTGAGCTATGGACGGTGTTCAACCGGCACCTGCAGTACCTCCCTGCGCTGGAGCGGCTGGTGGGTCCCACCACTGTGAGGGGCGGCAATCAAAAGTTCACGGTGGCGGTCAGCACCCGGCGGCCATAGGCGCGCCAGCACGGCAAGGTGGCGCCCCGGCCGCGGCGCGGCCCCACCTCCGGCTCTGGGCGTTGATCAGGAGGTAACGTACCATTCAGACATCATCATGAATACGCGGCCGAAAACCTAGGGGAGACCGTGCCAGAAATCCGCCAGTCCTCGGCGCCACGGCGCGGGACTAATCTTCCGCGCATGGGGGACTTCAACCTCACGGTCATCCTGGATGCCATCCGCCGGTCATCCGGGGGGCTCAGCCGCGTGGAGCTCGCCCAGATTGTGGGCCTTTCGCCGCAGACTATCTCCAACATCTCCCGCCGCCTGCTGGACCAGCACCTGATCGTCGAAGCCGGCAAAGAAGGCAGTGGCCCCGGCAAGCCGCGCACCATGCTTCGTCTCAACCCGGGCGGCATGTATGCCATCGGCGTCCACCTGGACCCCGCCGTCACCACGTTCGTGGTCCTCGATCTTGTGGGCGCCGTTGTACAGCATTCACGGATTAGAACACCCGGCGGGAATGATCCTGCCGCCGTTATGTCCACCATGGCCACCGAGATCGAGCAGCTCGTTGCCGAGTCCGGCGTGGACACCAGCCGGATCGCCGGCCTGGGCCTGGCCGCTCCGGGACCCATCGACCTGGACAACGGCACCGTGGTGGAGCCGCCGCTGCTGCCGGGCTGGGACCGCGTGGAGCTTCGGGACGCCCTGGCCAAGGCCACCGGCTATTCCGTCCTGGTGGATAAGGACGTCACCAGCGCCGCCGTCGCCGAGACATGGGCCGGCGGGCCCAGCGGCTCGGGCAGTTTCATTTTTATGTACATGGGCACCGGTATCGGCTGCGGCATCGTCCTCAACGATGAGGTGGTCCGTGGAACGTCAGGAAACGCCGGCGAGATCGGCCACATCGTGGTGGACCCCGATGGCCCGGTCTGCGACTGCGGACTGCGCGGCTGCGTGAAGTCCTCAGCCATCCCGCAGGTGCTCGTGGCGGAGGCCGTCGCCGCCGGCATCCTGAACGGGTCCGGAAAGCACACCAGCGGAGCCGAAGTGCAGCAGAGCTTCTCCCAGCTGTGCGACCTTGCCGATGCCGGCGACGCCAAGGCCCTGGCGATCATCGACAAGTCAGCCGTGCTGGTGGCCCGGGCCGTCTCCGTGGTCACCAACACGCTGGATGTGGAGCGGGTTGTGTTCGGCGGGCCCTTCTGGAGCCGGATCGCCGACCGCTACCTGGAGAAGATCCCGGCCCTGGTGGACGCCAACAGCGCGGCCCGCCTGATCCACACCATCGAGGTTGTCGGCACGGGAGTCGGTGAGGACGTGGGCGCCGTTGGAGCTGCCTGCCTGGTCCTGGAGCATACACTGGCGCCCCGGGCGCAGCGGCTTCTCCTGGAAGTCTGACCGGACGTCTTAACGGGGCCTCCTTGCCACTGGCCGGAGCCCCATCTAGCATGTGGATATCGCCGCGGCTGGGGCCCGCAGATACAGGGGACGGCAGCCATTGACTGAATGGAGCACCAATGCGCCGGGCCCTTAAAATCACTTCACTCATCGCTGCAGCGGGCTTCGTGCTGACGGCGTGTTCCCCCTCCGCCCCCGAAGCGGAGACCAAAACGCTGAAGGTGGTCTACCAAAAGACCGATTCCTTCACTGCCCTTGACACGCTCTTCCAGGCGGCCAAGCAGGAGTTTGAGGCCGCCAACCAGGGCGTGACGATTGCCCTGGAGCCCATCCAGGCGAACGACGACGACTACGGCACCAAGCTTGCCCTCGCTCTCCGTTCGCCCTCCACCGCCCCGGATGTCTTCTATGAGGACACCTTCAAGGTGCGTTCCGACGTTGACGCCGGGTACCTCCTGAAGCTGGACAGCCACCTTGAGGGGTGGAAGGACTGGGATACCTTCGACGCTGGCGCCAAAGCGGCCGGTCTGGGGGACGACGGCGGCACCTACGCGGTTCCGCTGGGCACCGACACCCGAGCTATCTGGTACAACAAAAAGGTGCTCGCCGCCGCGGGCGTCAGCGTCCCGTGGGAGCCCCGCACCTGGCAGGACATCCTGGACACCGCCCGGAAAATCAAGGCCAGTGACGCCTCCGTGGTGCCGTTCAACATGTACGCCGGCAAGGCCACCGGCGAAGGCACCGTGATGCAGAGCTTCTACGAGCTGTTCTACGGAACGGATTCCGAACTCTACGACGCCGACGCCAAAAAGTGGGTAGTCGGTTCCCCGGGGTTCACCGACTCGTTGGCGTTCCTCAAGACCCTCTACGACGAAAAACTGGCCGTCTCCCCGGCGGAGGCCCTCGACGCGAATGTGTGGAAGAAGGTCTTCGGCGAATGGCTGCCGCAGGGCAAGATGGGCGCAACCGTGGAAGGTTCGTATACGCCGTCGTTCTGGCAGAAGGGCGGCAGCTACGAGTGGGCCGAGTACGGGCAGGACATGGGCGTCACAGCGTTCCCGACCCAGAACGGCCAGGCACCCGGCGGCGTCAGCATGTCCGGCGGTTGGACCGTGGCGGTAGGAGCGGAGACCAAAAATCCTGACCTCGCGTTTGAGTTCCTCGCCACGGCACTGAACCAGAAGAACTCCCTGGCCTTTAACATCGCCAGCTCCCAGATCGCCGTGCGGAAGGACGTCGCCGCCGACGCCGGCTACCAGGCGGCCAACCCGTTTGTGAAGGACGTGTCCGAGCTTGTGGCCGTCACGCATTACCGTCCCGCAACTGCCGACTACCCCCGGATCTCCGCGGCCGTCCAGGAGGCCACGGAAGCCGTGATTACCGGGGCGAAATCCCCGGAGCAGGCAGCCGCCGACTATGACACGGCGGTGAAGGGCATCGTGGGTGAGGCCAAGACCGTCGCCAAGTAGCCTGTGGCAGTTTTCCTAACGCGTGACCAGACCGGCCACCGGCGGCGTCGCCCCGGACTCAGGCGCCAGGCACGGCTGCTCCCCGTACTGCCGGCAGTGGTTCTCCTGCTGGTGTTTTTGGCCGGTCCCGTGCTGTGGGCCTTCCACGCGTCATTCACTAATGCAGCCCTGACCGGCCGCAATGCCCGCAGTCCCGGTTGGATCGGGTTCGACAACTACGCCAGGCTCCTGTCGGACCCGATGCTGCCGCTCTCGCTGGGCCTGACTGTCCTGTTCGTGGGCGGGTCTGCCATCCTGGGCCAGAACCTGCTGGGGCTCACCCTCGCGGTGCTGATGCGGCGGGCGCGCCGAACGCTGGCCGCCGTCGTCGGTACGGCGGTGGTGGCCGCATGGGTGCTCCCCGAGATCGTGGCCGCCTTCGCCGCCTACGCGTATTTCAGCCGGGACGGGACCCTGAACCAGCTGCTGGGCGGGCTGGGGCTCGGGCAGACCGACTGGCTGTATTCGTTCCCGATGGTCGCCATCCTGCTTGCCAACATCTGGCGTGGCACGGCGTTCTCCATGCTGGTGTACCGCGCCGCGCTCAATGACATCCCCGGCGAGGTCACGGAGGCCGCGCTGATGGACGGTGCCGGCGGCTGGCAGCGGCTGGCCTTCATCACCATCCCCATGATCCGCGGCAGCATCGCCACCAACCTCATGCTCATCACCCTGCAGACGCTGGCGGTGTTCACCCTGATCTGGGTGATGACAGCGGGCGGCCCCGCCAACGCCAGCACCACGCTGCCTGTGCTGGCGTACCTGGAGGCCTTCAAGTTCGGCGACATCGGCTACGGCACCGCGGTGGCGTCAGTGCTGATCCTCATTGGCGTGGTGTTCGGTGCCGCCTACGTCCGGCTCCTGCGGGAGAGCAAACCATGACGACGACGGCGGGGACCTCCGCGCGGGGGAAGCTGCGGTCCGGGACGGGCGCAGTTTCCCGCGCCCAGCAGCGTGCCCGGATGCCGGCGGACGTGTCCCTGATCCTGATCGGTGCCTGCTTTGTCCTGCCGCTGCTCTGGCTGGTGTTTGCGTCCCTTGATGCCTCCGCCGGGCATGAGGCAAGGCTCCCGGGTCGGTTCTCCTTGGATAACTTTGCCGCCATCATGACACCGGGGCTGCTGTTCCAGCCGCTTTGGAACAGCATGGTGCTGTCCGCCGGCACAGCCGCCGTGAACCTCGTGGCAGCAGTCCTGGCTGCCTACCCGCTGTCCCGCTACCAGTCCAGGTTCAACAAGCCGTTTATGTACACCGTCCTGTTTGGAACCTGCCTTCCCATCACGGCGATCATGGTGCCGGTGTACGGGTTGTTTGTGCAGCTTCAACTGCTGGATTCGATGCCCGCCACGATCTTCTTTATGGCCACTACCACGTTGCCCATGGCCATCTGGATGACGAAGAGCTTTATGGACGCAGTCCCGGTGTCGTTGGAGGAAGCGGCCTGGGTGGACGGTGCGTCAGGATTAACGGCGCTGCGGACCATCGTCCTGCCCCTGATGCGGCAGGGGCTGGGCGTGGTGTTCATTTTTGTGTTCATCCAGGCCTGGGGGAACTTCTTCGTCCCGTTCGTCCTGCTCCTGTCCGAAGCCCGGCAACCAGCAGCGGTGTCGATCTTCAGCTTCTTCGGACAGCACGGCGCAGTGGCGTACGGCCAGCTGGCCGCCTTCTCCATCCTGTATTCGGTCCCGGTGCTGGCCCTGTACGTGATTGTGGCCAAGGGCGCAGGAAGCTCATTCGCGCTCTCGGGTGCGGTCAAGGGCTAGTGACGCGGGGCTAGCGATGCCGATCGGATCCCTCAGTCGATGTCCTCGACCACCACGCCGAAGGGGATGCTGTCATCGAGGTGGGCCTGGTGGCCGGTGGGACCCGCGTTGTAGGTAACCCGGACACCATGGGACTTGTCGGCAGCGGACTGCTGCAGGACAGGCTTGACGGCAAGGATGAACCGCTCGCTCTTGTCGGCGAGAAACTCTTTGTAACTGGCTGGAAGCTCACTCATGGCAAAAGAATAGACCTGCAGAGCCGCGATGGGGAGGGGTCCCCATTGCGGCCGGACCCGCAGGTGGCTTGGATAGGATGGCGGACGGAGTGCAGCCGCCGGCGGCACACCCGGGCTAACATCCGTAAACCACCAGCCATCAGGGGGAAATCCATTGCTTCAGACCAGTGCGCCCGCACGTATCGATCCGGCGGAACTGGCCCGTGCACAGCAGGTGGTGGCGAACATTTCCCGCAGCTTCGATGCCAAAGTGGTGGGCCAGGCACGGCTGCGTGAATCCCTGCTGGTGGGCCTGATGACCGGTGGGCACATCCTGCTGGAAAGCGTTCCGGGCCTGGCGAAGACCACCGCCGCGCAGACGGTGGCCGATGCGGTGAGCGCAGAGTTCCGCCGGATCCAGTGCACGCCGGACCTGCTGCCCAGCGATATCGTGGGCACGCAGATCTACGACGCCGCCAAGGGCACCTTCATCACGCAGCTGGGGCCGGTGCACGCCAACATCGTCCTGCTTGATGAGATCAACCGTTCCAGCGCCAAGACCCAAAGCGCCATGCTGGAGGCCATGCAGGAGCGGCAGACCTCCATCGGGGGAGAGGAGTACCGGCTGCCGTCCCCGTTTATGGTGCTGGCCACGCAGAACCCGATCGAGCAGGAAGGCACGTACCAGCTGCCGGAGGCTCAGATGGACCGCTTTATGCTCAAGGACGTGCTGGACTACCCCACGCCGGCCGAGGAAACGGAAATCATCCGCCGGATCGACGCAGGGGTCTTCACTGAGGCGCAGAAGCCTGCGGCCGCCGCCTCTTTGGACGCCGTCATTAGTGTGCAGGAGCTGGTGAAGCGGATCTATATCGACCCGGCCATCATCAACTACATTGTGGGCCTGGTGTTCGTCACCCGGAACGCCGGGCAGTACATCGACCAGCGGCTCGCCGGCTTCATCGAGTTCGGCGCCAGCCCGCGCGCCAGCATTGCCTTCAGCCAGGCCGCCCGGGCAGTGGCACTTCTCAACGGCAGGGACCACGTGATCCCGGAAGACGTGAAGTCCCTCGCCCACCGTGTGCTCCGGCACCGCCTCATCCTGGGGTTCGACGCCGTTGCCGAGCAGGTGCCGGTGGAGACGATCATCGACGCGGTCGTAGCCTCCGTCCAGACTCCCTGAGGCTGCGGTGACCAGCCTCCTGCAGCGCGTGAAGGCGAAGATGGCCATCTTCGCCCACCGGAAAGCCCGCGGCATGCTCGACGGCGAATACGGTTCCGTCTTCCGCGGCCGCAGCCTCGACTTTGATGACCTGCGCGCCTATATCCCCGGGGACGATGTCCGCGACATCGATTGGAAGGCTTCCGCCCGGTTCGGATCGCCGCTCATCAAGCGGTATGTCGCCGTGCGGCGCCAGACCGTCCTGCTTATTGCCGATACAGGACGGGGCATGGCTGCCGAGTCCCGCGACGGCGAAACCAAGAAGGACATCGCCGTGATGGCACTCGGCGTGGTGGGCTACCTGGCGCACCGGCACGGCGACGTAGTGGGCCTGGTCTGCGGCGACGGCAACGGGACACGCTCCATCCAGGCCAAAGCCGGTGAGCCGCATCTGGAACGGCTCCTGCGCGAGGTTGACTCGTCCACTTCCCTGGACTCTGGCCCCAGCAGGATCGAGGACCAGCTGGAGTACGTGGCCCGCAACGTCAAGGGCAGGTTCCTGCTGTTTGTGGTGTCCGACGAACATGCCGCCGGCGCCGACACCGAACAGCTGCTGCGCCGGCTGCGTGCCCAGCATGAGGTCCTTTGGCTCACCATCCGGGACGCTGACTTGGCCGGGGAAGGAAACACCGGCCAGGACGCCTTCAGCGTGGCAGACTCGTCGATGCTGCCAGCACACCTGGCAGCATCCCCGGCAATCGCGGCGGCCTATGCCAAGGCAACAGGGGAACGGGACGCGGCCCGGCAGGCCATGCTCCGCCGCGCCGGCATTACCCAAGGCCACGTGACCGGCAGCAGTGCGGTCATGACGGAACTCTTCGCCCTCCTGGAAAGGCACCGGCGTGCAGGCTGACCCGGGCATCTACGAACCCCTCCAGTACAGCCAGGCGTGGCTGTGGACCGGACTCGCCCTACTGGCAGCGGTCCTGGGCTGGTACGCGTTCGTTTTCCTGAGCACGCGCAAACCGAAGGTGACGGAGCAGGCGCCCCGGTTCACTCCGCCGTCGGACCTTGCGGGCCTCAAGGAGGCCTACCTGCAAAGGATCGACGCCGTCACGGCAGACGCCGCCGCCGGGCTGCTGACCGCACGGGAGTCCCACCAGGAACTTAGCCTGCTGGTCCGCCGGTTCGCCCGCGACGTCACCGGTATCGACGCCCCCAGGATGACCCTTGCGGAGCTGCACGGGCACCCACTGCCCCCAGTGGCCGAGGCCGTCCGCAAGATCTACCCGGGCGAGTTCGGCCTGGAACCCCTTCCGCCGGTCGCGCAATCGGCCGAGACTGCCCGCCAGGCGGTGCGGCAATGGAACTGATGTTCTGGTGGCTGATCCCGCCTGCGCTGGTCATCGCGGCCCTGGCCGGTTGGCGCGCCTTCCGCCCGGACCGACACGCAAACGCTCAACGGCGGCCGGTGGCCAATGCGGACCGCCTTACCGCGCTGCCCGAATACCAGGCGGCCCTCCGCCAGCACCGCCGATGGCTGGCCGTAGCCGCTCTCGCGGCCACAACCCTGCTGGTCTCCGCGGTGGCCGCGGCGGCGCGTCCGGTGGAACTGACTACCATCCAGCCGTTGCAGCGCAACCGGGACATCATGCTGTGCCTGGACACATCGGGCTCCATGAGCAGCGCCGACGCGGCTGTGGTGCAGGTGTTTGCCGAACTGGCGAAGGAGTTCGACGGCGAACGGATCGGCCTCACTGTCTTCGACAGCAGCGCCGTCCAGGTCTTCCCCCTCACCGACGACTACGGGTATGTACAGGAACAACTCCAGCTGGCCCAACGCGCGTTCGAGGGAAGCCCCGGGAGCGCGGGGTTCCTGGACGGCACCTGGAACGGCCGCGGATCGTCACTGATCGGCGACGGCCTGGCATCCTGCGTCAACGGGTTCCCGGACACCGGCGCCGCGGATGCACGCAGAGCGGAGACCGGCACACCTGACGCCGGTCAGCGGCGCTCGCGGTCCATCGTCCTGGCAACGGACAACTACCTGTCCGGCGATCCCATCTTCACCCTGGAACAGGCGGCCGCCCTGGCCAAGGAGCGCGATGTGCGCATTTACGCCCTGAACCCCGGCGACTTTGACTACGGAACCGGCCCAGGCCAGCCCGGAGCGAGGCTGCGCACAGCGGCCGAAGCCAGCGGTGGGGCGTACCACCAACTGGACAGCCCGGAGGCTGTGGCGGACATCGTCCGATCCGTGCAGGAAACCGAAGCCACGGCCATGAAGGGAGCACCCCGGGCGGTTGTCTCGGACCGGCCCGATCTGCCCCTCGCGCTGGCACTCCTGTCCGCCCTGGTTCTGGCGGGCGCATCGTGGAGGCTCCGGCCATGACTCTGCAACCGATCCTGCCCTGGTGGGTTATGGCCCCGCTCATCGCCGCGACCGTGCTGTTTCTGGTCTGGCGACTCGTCCACGCGGCGCGCCAGAGCTCGGCCGGTATGCGCCGCGACTGGCTGTTCAGGAGCGCCCTGGTGCTGCTGCTCCTGGCTGCGGCGCTCCGGCCGGGTGTCCCCGGCGGGAGTTCCCAAGCCGAGGCGGCGGATGTCAACGTTTTCTTCGTGGTGGACACCAGCAGCAGCATCGCTGCCGAAGACTACGGCGACGGCTCGCCCCGGCTGGACGGGGTGCGGCAGGACATCATGGCCATCGCAGGTGAACTGGCCGGAGCCCGCTTTTCGTTCCTGACGTTCGACAGCAACGCCATTGTCAGGATGCCCCTCACCACCGACACCACCGCCCTGGACACCAGCGTGTCCG
Organism: Pseudarthrobacter cellobiosi; assembly: GCF_023913815.1. Classification (NCBI taxonomy): domain Bacteria; kingdom Bacillati; phylum Actinomycetota; class Actinomycetes; order Micrococcales; family Micrococcaceae; genus Pseudarthrobacter; species Pseudarthrobacter cellobiosi. The sequence continues at coordinate 24,997 of NZ_JAMXBK010000021.1, read as the reverse complement.
TCCTGCGGCCCCAGGTCACCGCATTCTCCAAGGGCAGCAGCGTCACAGCCGCCGGAACCTTGCTGGCGGAGCGGCTGCGCGCCGCGCGGGACAGCCATCCCGAACGGCCGCGCCTGGTCTATTACCTGGGAGACGGTGAACAGACCAGCGCCAAGGCACCGGAAGCGATAAGGCTCGACGGCGGCCTGGTGGACGGCGGCGCGGTGCTCGGCTACGGCACGGCGGACGGCGGCCGGATGAAGGAAAACACGGGCCAGGGGTCGGGGCAGGACGCTGGCGCCGGCTACATCCAAGACCGGTCGTCCGGAACCGGCAAGGATGCTTTATCGGTCATCGACGAAGGCCGGCTGCGGGGCATTGCCGGGCAGCTGGGGATTCCGTATGTCCACCGTTCGGCCGGAGACCCGGTGGCGCCGATGATGCAGGCCGCTGATCCAGGGGAACTCCAACGGGTGCCGGCGGACGGCGTCGGGGGCGGGCGGACGGAGCTGTACTGGCTCCTCGCCGCCGGGGCGTTCCTGCTGGCACTCCGCGAAACCGTCCTGGTGCTGCGCCAGTGGCGGCAGCTCCGGCCCGGACCGGGAACTCGAACATGATGCGGCCAGCGCCCAAACCGGCACCGCAGGAACCGGCACCCCAGGAACCGGCACCGCCGGTGACCTCACGGGACCGGCGGGAGCGCCGCCGTCGGCTGTTGTGGTGGTCTATGCTGCCCGCACTCCTGGTCCTGTGCCTGTCCGCTAAGTTGCTCAGCGTGGGCATTCTCGCCGACACTGCTGCCCGGTCCTTCGCGGCCGGGGACTCCGGCGGCGTGGCGGATGCTGCGGGCGGACTGAGGACCGCCAATTTCATCGAACCGCACAAGGCGCCGTTCGCCGAGGGTGACGGCCTGTTCCTCGCCGGGGACTTCGCTGCCGCCCGCCAACGCTTCGAGGAAGCACTGTCCCTGGCGGGCACGGCCGACGAGTGCGTTGTCCGGGTCAACCTGGCCCTCACCATCGAACGCCTCGGTGACGCCGAGGCCAAAACAGAAGATCCGACGGCGGCGGCCCGGCTGTTCGCCGAAGGCGTTGCGGTAGTGGAGGCTGCTCCGGAGGGTTGCTTTGACGCCCGAGCAGCCAGTGCGGATTCAGGCACGGACGCCGATGCGGCGGAGAAACTGGAACAGGCGGCGGAGCGGCTGCAGCAAAAGGCCGATGCAGCGGCTGCGGACAACACCACCCCGCAACCGCCGGAAGAGCTTGGGCAGGACGAGCCTCCGGCGGATCCGGGCCGGCAGAGCCAGCTTGAGCAGCTCAGGGACAGCGCCAGGGAAGCCCAAAGCGAGCGGAATTCCGGGCAGGAGCGGGACGAGTACCTCCGGGACGATGGCTTCGGGCCGGGTGTTGACCGGCCCTGGTAACAGGCCAAGGCAGCGGCGGGTCTGCAGTATGCCCCATGAATTCGTTGACCAATATGGCGAAGAAAATTCTGCACCAATGCGAAACACGCCGTAAAGCTGCGTCTTAATTCGGCAGTGGACTTGAAGGGTGCCCCGCGGGCTCCTAGAGTTCTATACAAGTTACCGAGGTAACGTGTCAGCGATCCTCCGATTGTGGAGGGTGTGGGTGCCCCCATGTGGGCCTGACATTTGCTCACGGACAACTTCATTACAGGCGTAACAGTCGCGGCTGCGTCCCTGTGGAGTCTTCCGTGTTCCCAAACTCAAATTCATTCTCGGCTTCACCGTCACATTTGCTGACCGGTAGCCGGCAATGGCCCAAAGCCAAGGACGCAAATGTCACCGCCAAGCCTTATTGAAACGCATCCGAACCTCACCGAGACTGCCCCCGTGGCGCTCTCGTACGAGCTCTTCCCGCCCCGCTCGCCGGCCGCGGCCGAGTCGCTCTGGACCACCATCCGGGAACTGGAAACCACCGAGCCGGACTATGTCTCCGTCACTTACGGTGCCAGTGGCTCGAACCGGGACACCGCCGTCGAACTCATCAACAGGCTCCTCCTGGAAACCACGCTCCGGCCCCTCGCCCACCTCACCTGCGTGGGCAACACGCCGGAGGAACTGGCGGAGATTATCGGCGACCTCCTGGACACCGGCGTCCGGGGCATCCTGGCCCTCCGGGGCGACCAGCCGAAGGACGGTGCACCGCTCGCCGCAGGGTCACTGCGGTATGCGCAGGACCTGATCGAACTTATCCGGCGGGTTGAACAGCGGCGGTCGGCCCTGCTGTGTGCAGGCAAGATCGCCGTGGGCGTCGCCGCGTACCCCACCCGGCACCCGGAATCACCCAGTGAAGCCCACGACGTCGAGGTGCTGCTCGCCAAGCAGCGCTCCGGCGCCGACTTTGCCATCACCCAGGTCTTCTTCCATACCGAGCAATACGCGAACCTCATCAGCCGCGCACGCCGGGCAGGGGTCACCATCCCCATCATCCCGGGCGTTATGCCGCTCACCAGCCTGCGCCGGGTCACACGGCTCGGGGAACTGACCGGCGTTGAACCGGCACCGGAACTCCTCGCCCGCCTGGCCGCCGCGGACAGCGACGGCGAACGACTCCGGATCGGTGTCCGGGCCACGGTGGACCTGGCCAACGCGGCCCTCGAGGCCGGAGCGCCGGGCATCCACATCTACACCTTCAACGAACACCAGAGCGCGCTGGAGGTGCTGGACAAACTGGCACTTCCGCGCCAGTCCCGTTCAGTTGGCCGCCGCAGCGCCGCTGTCCGTGCCGACGCCTCAGCCCAGCGCCAGCTCGCCAGCTGACCTTCCAACATCCGCCAGACCATTCACAGTTTCCACTAACACTCAAGGAATCTCCCATGACTGAACAGAACACCACCCCGTTCCCGGCCGCGTCACTCCTCGGCTACCCGCGCATCGGCCGCCGCCGCGAGCTCAAGAAGGCCATCGAAGCCTACTGGGCCGGCAAGATCGACGCTGATGCCCTGGACGCCGCCGCCAAGGGCATCCAGCTGACCATCGCCAAGCGCCTGCAGGAACTGGGCCTCACCGAAGCCGCCGCTGTTCCGGGCACGTTCTCCTACTACGACCAGGTCCTGGACGCCACCGCCCACCTCGGCGCTGTCCCGGCCCGCTTCGGCAAGCTCCTCAACGCCGAAGGCCAGCTTGACATCGACGGCTACTTCACCCTGGCCCGTGGCAACAAGGACCAGCAGCCGCTGGAAATGACCAAGTGGTTCGACACGAACTACCACTACCTCGTTCCGGAGATTGGCCCGGAGACCGAGTTCACCCTCGCCTCCAACCGCATCGTTGAGGAATTCGAGTTCGCCCTGGCCAACGGGATCGAGACCCGCCCGTACATCGTTGGCCCGGTCACCTACTTGCTGCTCTCCAAGGCTTCGGATGAAGCCCAGGCAGGCTTCGCTCCGCTGTCCCGCCTCGAAGACGTCCTGCCGGTCTACGTGCAGCTGCTCGATAAGCTCGCCGCCGCAGGCGCCAGCTGGATCCAGCTGGACGAGCCCGCCCTGGTTGTTGACCAGGACACCCCGGCCGCCGAAATCGAAGCAGCCGTTGCCCGCACTTACGAAGTCCTCTCCGGTGCGGCCAACCGCCCGCAGATCCTCGTCTCCACCCCGTACGGCGCCCTCGATGGCCAGCTGGGCACACTTGCCGCCACCAACATCGACGCCCTGCACATCGACGCCTTCAAGGGCGCGGTCCCGTCCGCAGCGGCCCTGGCCGGCCTCGGCAACAAGACCCTGGTTGCCGGCGTCGTTGACGGCCACAACATCTGGCGCAACGACCTGGCCGTCGCCGCCGCCAAGCTGGACGAACTGAAGGCTGCCGCCGGCCGGATCGCCGTCAGCACCTCCACCTCCACCCAGCACGTCCCGCACGACGTCACCGAAGAAGGCCAGCTCTCCGAGGACCTGCGCAGCTGGCTCGCGTTCGCCGACCAGAAGGCCGTGGAAGTCAAGACCCTCGCGTCCTACTTGGCCGACCCGGCCTCCGCCAAGGCTGCCATCGACGAGGCATCCGCCGTCATCGCAGCCCGCGCCATCGCCGAAGGCGTCCGCCGCGACGACGTCAGGGCCCGCACCGAGGCCCTGACCGCAGCGGACTTCAGCCGCTCCGCCTACGCAGTACGGGAAGCCGCCCAGGAAGAGGCCCTGCACCTCCCGCCGCTGCCCACCACCACCATCGGCTCCTTCCCGCAGACGTCCGAGATCCGCTCGGCGCGAGCCCGCAACAACAAGGGTGACCTTACCAACGAGCAGTACGAGCAGCTCATGAAGGACGAGATCAAGCGCGTTGTTGAGCTGCAGGAAGAGCTCGGCTACGACGTCCTGGTGCATGGCGAGCCTGAGCGCAACGACATGGTCCAGTACTTCGCCGAGAACCTCGAAGGCTTCGACGTCACGGTCCATGGCTGGGTCCAGTCCTACGGCTCACGCTGCACCCGCCCGTCCATCCTCTGGGGCGACGTCACCCGCAGCGCCCCCATCACGGTGGCCTGGGCCGAGTACGCCCAGTCGCTGACCAGCAAGCCGATGAAGGGCATGCTCACGGGTCCGGTCACCATCCTGGCCTGGTCCTTCGTCCGCGATGACCAGCCACTGGGCGAGACCGCCAACCAGGTTGGCCTGGCCCTCCGCGACGAAATCGCGGACCTCGAGGCTGCCGGCATCAAGGTCATCCAGGTGGACGAGCCCGCGCTGCGCGAGCTCCTGCCGCTGCGCAAGGCAGACCACGCCACCTACCTGAAGTGGTCAGTGGATTCCTTCCGCCTGGCCACCGCCGGTGCGGCCGACGCCACGCAGATCCACACCCACCTCTGCTACTCGGAGTTCGGCGTGATCATCGACGCCATTGACGGCCTCGACGCAGACGTCACGTCCATCGAAGCGGCACGGTCGCGCATGGAGGTTGTTCACGACCTCGAGTCCCACGGCTTCGGCCGCGGCGTTGGTCCGGGCGTCTACGACATCCACTCGCCGCGTGTTCCGGGCGAAGCCGAGGTCACCGAACTCCTGGCCACCGCCGTCAAGCACGTCCCGTCCCGCCAGCTCTGGGTCAACCCGGACTGCGGCCTGAAGACCCGCGGCTACGCCGAGACCGAAGAGTCCCTGCGCAACCTGGTCAAGGCCACCAAGACGGTCCGCGCCGGCCTGCTGGAGTCCGCGAAGTAGCCCACCCGCATTAACGACGGCGGCCGGTCACCGAAAGGTGACCGGCCGCCGTCGTACTTTAACCATCGATTGCTGCGTAACTGCCCTTTTCAGGGCTCAATAGGGCCCTTGTGGAGCAATCGATTCAGGACTCCCAGAGGATTTCGTCGTCCACCACGCCGTCTTCGTCGGCGGCTACCACCAGGACCTCGTCCGTGAAGTGTGAGCCCAGGGTGAAGTCCATAACAAAGTAGCGCTCGGGCTGGCCGGGGAAAATGCCCACGTGGCCGAGTTTGAGCGCTTTGAGGAAGACGTCGTTGGTGAGCTGGCTGCGTTCCTCCACGCCGAAGACTTTCTGCAGGTGCTCGTCCTTGAGGGCGCTGCAGTGGAAGTGAAGGTATTCCTGGGGGCTGGTGCCTTCCTGCTCCAGTTCGTCGGCGATCATCTGCCTGACCTCATCCACCAGCTCGGGGAGGAACCGCAGCCGGTAGTCCACCTTGTGCATGGCCGCTTCGTCAAAGTGGTCGTGTGCGTTGATGTTCAGGTCGAGTTCCAGTACCTGGCCACCCAGCTCATGTTTGGCGGCGATGTTGTGATCCCTGCCGTGGTTGAGCTCGATTTCTCCAAAGTGCTGGCTCGCTACCCTGTTCATACCTTCAACATAGACCCCAAGTGCTGCGCTTTCCAGCATTCCGGGCTAATTGCCTGAGGACCCCGCAGCGGCCATCGTCTCGGCGAGCAGGTCCACAAACAGCTGCACCCGGGCGGTCTTCTTCTCGTTGATGAGCAGTGCAAACACGTTCCGGGCCAGCCGGATCTCGGGAACGTCCAGCACTACAACGCCGGCCGGCCGGTTCCGCAATGCGAGCTCGGGCACCAGCGCAGCGCCCAGTCCGGCGGCCGCCATTTCGAGGCTGGCATGGAAATCGTCGCTGTGGGCCACCACGCGCGGATGCAGGTTGCAGCTGGCAAAGAGCCGTTCGATCACCACGGCATCGGGGCTCCCGGGGTGGTGCATGATCCAGGGCAGCTCGGACAGATGGTCCGCCGCCACCTTGGCGTCCGTGCGGAATCCCCAGCCCGCGGGCAGCACCACACGGAAGTTGTCGTCGCCGATCCACTGCCGGTTGATGGTGTGCGGCCAGGCGAGCCCGGACTGGCCCACCTGGAAGACCAACGCCACATCGAGCTCTCCGCCGGTGCGTAGTCCCTGGATGGTCTGGGCCGGCTCGGCCACCGACACTTTGAGGTCGATCCCCAGGTCCTTCCACGCCGGATTCTTCAGGATGCGCGGGAGGACGTAGGTGGCCAGGCTGGGAAAGATTCCCAGCCGCAGTTCCTGGCTGGTGCTGCTGTGTGTTTTGGAGGCTGCCGCCATCAGGGCTTCGATGTCCGTCAGCACCTTCGCGGCGTGCCGGGTCATCACCACCGCCGCTTCCGTGGGGACCACGCTGCGGGCCGAGCGCTGGAACAGGACCACGCCCGTTTCCCGTTCCAGGGCGGACATCTGCTGCGAGACCGCCGACGCCGTGTACCCCAGGCGTGCCGCTGCGGCCGCGAAGGATCCCAGCCGGGTAACTTCGAGGAGAGTCTTCAGATGAACGGGATTTACCAACGCTGTCCTTCGGTCAGGGCCGCCTGGGTACCGCGTTGCGCCGGTTCTGGGAGGCCCGCTTCATTGTGGCACAAAGATTTACGGCAAACTCAGTCATCCACCGGCCCCACGGCGTCGAACTGCCCCTATAGAGTTTGCACCGAGCAAGCGCACATGCAGTCCGAGCAGGGGAGCAGAACAGTGTCTTTGGCAGGGAACTCGACCTTCAAGCCGCAGGGACGGCGCATCGCGGTCGTGGGCAGCGGAGTGGCCGGCCTGACGGCCGCTTATGTCCTGAACCGGCAAGACAACGTCACCCTTTTCGAGGCGGACAGCAGGCTGGGCGGCCATGCCCACACCCACAATGTCACGCAGCCCGATGGATCCGTCCTCGGCATCGACACCGGCTTCATCGTCCACAACGAGCGAACCTATCCCACCCTGCTGCGGTTGTTCGCCGAGCTGGGCGTGGAGACGCAGGACTCCGAAATGAGTATGTCCGTCCGCTGTGACGGCTGTGGCCTGGAATACGCCGGGGCCCGTGGGGGCGGTCGCGGGATCATCGCCCGCCCGTCCAGCCTGCTGCGCGGACGCTACCTGCTGATGCTGCTGGAGATCATGCGGTTCTACCGCAGGGCCCGGGCGCTGATTGAGTCGGCTCCGGCGTCCGACGCCGGCCCTGGTGCGGGCGGCGCGGAGCTCACCCTCGGTGAATTCCTGGCAAAGGAACGCTTCAGCCAGTACTTCATCTCCCATTTCATGACGCCGGTGGTCAGCGCAGTCTGGTCATGCGATCCCACCACTGCGCTGTCCTATCCGGCGCGCTACCTCTTCACGTTCCTGGGCCACCACGGAATGCTGGGCGTCAAGGGTTCGCCGCAGTGGCGGACCGTCACCGGCGGTTCGGGGAGGTACGTGGAGAAACTCGCCGCGACGCTCCCTGACATCCGGCTCGGCACCCCCGTCACCGGTATCCGGCGGCACGCCCTGGGTGTGGAAGTGGACACCGATCAGGGAGTCGATGACTTCGAGGCAGTGGTCATTGCCACACATCCGGCTCAGGCCCTGAGCATCCTCCCAGACGCCACGCCGGCCGAAAAAGAAGCCCTCGGCCAGATGCCGTACTCCGTCAACCACACCGTTTTCCACCGCGACCCGGCCGTCCTGCCCGCCGCGGACAATGCCAGGGCGTCCTGGAACTACCGGCTCCCGGACTGCGAAGCCCGCCCGGATAAGGTGCTGGTCAGCTACGACCTCACCCGGCTGCAGCGCCTGGAGCCAGCCGATGGCCAGCCGTACCTGGTGAGCCTGGGGGAGTCCGAGCTCATCGCGGAGGCACGGGTCCTGGAACATTTGGTCTACGAACACCCCCAGTACACCCCCGAATCACTGCGGGCACAGCAGCGCATTGCGGCACTGAGCGATGACCGCATCGCCTACGCCGGCGCCTACCTGGGCTGGGGGTTCCATGAGGACGGCGCCCTGGCAGGTGTCCGTGCCGCCGCGAGCCTGGGACGCACCTGGGACGGGCCCTCGACTCAGGCGCCCGAGCCCGAACTGCTCCCAGCCTCGGAGCGCGCATGAGCTCAACCGCAGCCATCTACCGCACGTCCATTTCCCACGTGCGCCAGAGCCCGCTGAAGAATGCTTTCACCTACCGGAGCTACAGCTGGTTTGTGGACGTGGACCGGCTCCCCGTTCTGCCCCGGCTCATGCGGCCGCTGGCTGTCTTCCGGGCCGCCGACCACCTGGGCGATCCCGACGCCACCATCCGCAGCAACGTGGAACGGTTCCTGCGGACCCGGGGGATAGAGCCCGACGGCGGGACCATCCGGATGCTGACCAGCGCCCGGGTCTTCGGCCACGTCTTCAACCCGCTCACCCTCTTCTGGTGCTACCGGATGTCCGGGGAGCTGCAGTGTGTCATCGCCGAGGTCCACAACACCTACGGCGAACGCCACTGCTACCTCCTGGAAACGGATCCTTCCGGCCGGGCCAGCGTGCCCAAGGCCTTCTACGTGTCACCGTTCAATGACGTTGACGGGCACTACCGGATGAAGCTGCCCGCACCGGAGCAACGGCTGTCCGTCTCCATCGTCCTGGAGCGGGAAGGGCAGCGGCCGTTCGCCGCAACTATGGACGGGGAACGGCGCCCCGGCACCGTCAGGAACATCCTGGCAGCGGCCGTTGCCGTCCCGGCCGCGCCGCTGCTGGTATCGGCACTGATCCGGATCCAGGGCATCAAACTCTGGGCGCGACGCCTGCCAGTCATCAAGAAACCACATCACCCCTCACAGGAGGCAGTCCAATGACCATGACCGATGAAAACGGAACAGCCGCGACTGCGGAGGTCTCCGCCGCGAAGTCAGCCGCACGGCACCCGGTGACGGAAAGGACCGCTGCCGGGGTACCGGCGTCGCCGGCCACCATCGATCCGGAAGTGTGGCCCGGCGTTGCCCACGCGCCGTCGGGCACTAAGGCGCGGGTGGCGGGCAAGGCCGCCGGCCTGTTGTTCAAGGCGGCCGTACGTCGGCTGCCCCTGCGCATTGCCTACCCGGACGGTTCGGTGCTGGGCGCCGGCGGCCCGGACGCGCCGGTGATGACCATGCTCAGGCCGGCAGCGTTCGAAGTGCGGATCGGTGACAACGGCCTGATCGGGCTGGGCGAGTCTTTTATGGCGGGGGACTGGGAAGCGTCAGACCTCGCCGGTGTGCTGGAGGTCTTCGCCGCGTCCGTGGACACGCTGATCCCTGCGCCGCTGCAGAGGCTGCGGACCCTGTACCTGCCGCGGACGCCGCGGCAGGAACGCAATGAAGAGCACAACACCCGCAGCAACATCTCGCGGCACTACGACCTCTCCAACGAGCTCTTCTCCAACTTCCTGGACACCACCATGAGCTACTCCTCGGCGCTTTTCCCGCTGAGCGACGGTGCACTGGATTCGGTCCCGTGGGATGCCTTGGCGAAAGCCCAGCAAGCCAAGATCGACAGGCTGCTGGACAAGGCCGGCGTCGGATCCGGCACGCGGCTGCTGGAGATCGGCACCGGCTGGGGTGAGCTGGCCCTCCGGGCAGCAGCCCGGGGTGCCACTGTCTACAGCGTGACGCTCTCCAGCGAGCAGCGGGCGCTGGCGCAGGAAAGGATTGCGGCCGCCGGCTACGCAGACCGGGTGACCGTGGCGCTGCAGGACTACCGGGCAGTGGAGGGCGAATTCGACGCTGTTGTGTCAGTGGAAATGGTCGAGGCGGTTGGTTATGAGTACTGGCCCATCTACTTCCAGACCATCGACCGCGTGCTGGCCCCGGGTGGGAAGGTGGCCATCCAAGCCATCACCATGCCGCACGGCCGCATGCTGGCTACCCGCAACGCGTACACCTGGGTGCACAAGTACATTTTCCCCGGTGGCTTCCTTCCCTCAGTGCGGGCCATCGAAAGCGTGACCCAGCAGCACACCACACTCCGCGTGCGGGAACGGATGGGCCTGGGCGATCACTACGCCGCGACCCTGCGCCTCTGGGAGGGGCGGTTCATGGACCGCTCACTGGAGGTGGGCGGGCTGGGGTTCGACGCCGTGTTCCAGCGGATGTGGCTGTTCTACCTGTGCTATTCACGGGCGGGTTTCCAGTCCGGCTACCTGGACGTGCAGCAGATTGTGCTGGACCGCAGGGAGGCTCAGCTTTAATTTTCAGGTGGTCACACGCACGGTCACACGCCGGCGCTGGAAACTCCAGTTATGGAAACTAATTGGAACACCACAGCAGAACTGAATACCTTCATCACCCTCACAGCCGACCGTATCGTGGCTGAGGGCACCCAGAGGGATCGCCGGACCCTGGAGATGATGGCATCCGCGGTCCAGCCGTTTGCGCCGGGCGCGGCGGCCGCGCTCAATGACTGGGACGGTTCGGAGGTAGCCCGGCTGCGGGCATTTGGCATCGTTCACGGTGTGTTGGTGCGTGAGTTGGGTGCGCCCGCCCAGGCTGAACTCCTGGCGCAGCTCAATCCGGCACCCGCTCTGGTGCTGGCTGCCTGAGCGTTGCTACATTGTGCTTGTGCTGCGCCTTCGGTTGATCGGCAGATTGGGTCTTGAACGCGACGGCCAGCCGATTCCCGGGCCCAGAGGCCACAAGAGCTGGGCCGTATTGGGGAGGCTGGTCCGGTCATCGGGGCCGGTTTCCCGCCAGGTTCTCGTGGATGAGCTGTTTTCTGACGCCGACGATCCCATGGGGGCACTGCGGTGGACGCTGGCTGAACTGCGTCGGAAAACGGGCCTGGCCGAAGCTTTCCGGGGCAACCCTGTCTCGCACGGGCTCGGTCCGGATACAGCTGTGGACGTGGCCGAACTCTCGCGGGGCGTGCTGGAAACGGAGATTCCCGAAGGGCACTTCCTGGAAGGGATCGACGTCAAGGGATCGCCAGGGTTTGAGTCCTGGCTCCTGGTGGAGCGCCAGAGGGTGGACAGTGAGGTGCTCAGCGCCCTGAGGCAGGCCGCTCTTCGGGCGCTTTCTGCCCGGCAGTCCGCCCGGGCCGTGGAACTTTCCCGGGCCATGGTGGCACGGGCGCCCTTCGAAGAAGGGCCGCACATCCTGCTGGTCAAGGCGCTGGCCTCATCCGGTGATGTGGACGCTGCCCTCCGGCAGGCCGACGCCAGCGAAGCAATGTTCGCCGCCGAGCTCGGAACAAGGCCCACCGCGGCCCTCCGCGCGGCCGCACGGCCCGCCGTCGCGGCGCCGGTACCCGGTGTTTCAGCCCGCGCGTCCGCCCAGTCCCTGTGCGAGGCCGGGCTTGCCGCCCTGTCAGCCGGCGCTGCCGACGCCGGGATCGAATGCCTGCGCGGAGCGTCCGCCGCAGCCGAGTTATCCGGCGACAAGGAACTGCTGAGCCGCTGCCTGACCGAGCTCGGCGCGGCGCTCGTCCACTCAATTCGAGGCTACGACGACGAAGGCTCCATCATTCTTGCCGCCGCCGTAGACCTGGCGTCTGCCGCCGGCGCGGAGCCGGTAGCGGCAAAGGCGCTGTCGGAGCTGGCATATGTTGACATCCTCGCCGGACGGCGGGCCAGTGCCGCCGGATACCTGGAAACTGCCCGCGGGCTGGCAACCGGGGATCCGTCCCTCGACGCGGCGATCGCCGGGTTTGAAGCCATGAACCTCAGCGACTGGGGCAAGCTTGAAGCAGGTGCCGACCAGTTCGCTGCCGCCGTCGAGCTGAGCCGGAGTGCCGGTTCCGTCAGACGTGAAGCCTGGAACCTGGGACTGGGGGCACGAAGCCTGTTTCTCCTGGGCCGCGTGGACGAGGCCGGAGAATGGGCCCGGCAATCCTGCGAACTGGCCCGCCGCGAACGCTGGACGGCATTCCGGCCCTGGCCGGAAGCGTGGCTGGCCCATGCCCGTCTGTCCGATGGAGAACGGCCCGGGGTGGTCCGGGAGCAGGCGGAGGCAACCTTCGCGCTCGCACGCCAGCTGCAGGACCCCTGCTGGGAAGGCCTTGCTGCGAAGACCATCGGGCTCACGCATTTGCTGGAAGGCAACGCCGATACTGCACTGGAGTGGATGAAGAACGCGGGGATCCTCTGCAGCCGGGTCACTGATTCGTACGCCTGGGTACAGGTTGAGATCCTCCTGGCAGAGGCCAGCGCGGCGCTGGAGTCCGGGGACACGGTCCGTGCGGATGCCGTGGCGAGGCAGGCTGTGGCCGGAGCGGCCCGGGGAAGCATGGATGACCTGCTCGACCGCGCCATGGGCCTCTTGGCGTCGCTGCCCACGGTACGGAGCTAAGACTCCGGTTTGGCCTGTTCGAGCCACGCGCGACACGCCGCCAAACACGCGACACGCTGGGGGGTTAATTGTGGCTAAGTACTCCACAGGGTGTGGATTACGTCCGCAAAAATGGCGGGATTCCGGACATTTTGAGGGCGCTTGCCTGTGGATTAAAAGTGCATTAAATGACATACTTGTAATACATCATCTTGGGGTTCCGAAGAGCCGTCTGCACTACATGTAGTATCGACGTACTAGCTTGGGCGGGACAAAGACGAGCGAAGATTTCGATAAAAGGGGACAGGACCATGACCGTTACGGTTTACACCAAACCTGCGTGTGTGCAGTGCAACGCAACCTACCGTGCGCTGGACAAAAAGGGCATCACTTACCAGAGCGTTGACATCTCCCAGGACGCCGATGCCCTCGAGCGCCTGAAGGCGCTGGGCTACATGCAGGCACCTGTTGTAGTCACGGACCAGGACCACTGGTCAGGCTTCCGCCCGGACAAGATCGAGGAACTGGCGCTGTCTGCCGTTTCCTCCGTGGCCTAAGGCCCTTCATTTCCCGCCAGCCGGCAAAGTTTCGACAAACACATGAGGTGACTCCCGTGGCAGTACTGACAGCGGCCGGGACCCAACAAGTGGCCCGGTTGCAGCCTGTCACCACGCAGAGTCAGCTCATCTATTTTTCCTCCACTTCCGAGAACACCAGCCGCTTCGTCGCGAAACTCGGACGCGAGCGGGCACGGATCCCGCTCCATGCAAAGGATGCACCCCTTCTCGCCACCCGGCCATACGTGCTGGTAGTGCCGACCTATGGGGGCACCGGGGGAGAGGGCTCCGTGCCCAAGCAGGTGATCCGCTTTCTGAATGACCCGCAGAACAGGCAACTGATCCGCGGGGTTATCGGTGCAGGCAACACAAACTTCGGGGACAACTACTGCATGGCCGCGGACATCATTGCCGCCAAATGCAAGGTCCCCAGGCTTTACAGATTTGAACTTATGGGCACGCCAGAAGACGTTGCCCGCGTACACAATGGATTGGACACGTTTTGGACACGACTGTCGCAGAAACAGAAGTAACCAGGGCCGAAGGCCAGGGCACCGCCGCTGCCGAAAAGCGGAGTGCCGCCGTCGAAAAGCCCGAGATGCCGGCTGCCTATAAGGGGCTGGGCTATCACGAGCTCAACGCCATGCTGAACCTGTACGGCCCCAACGGAGAGATTCAGTTCGAGGCCGACCGCGAGGCTGCGCACCAGTACTTCCTGCAGCACGTGAACAACAACACCGTCTTTTTCCATGACCTGGAAGAGAAGCTCGACTACCTGGTGAAGAACCAGTACTACGAGCGCGAAACCCTTGACCAGTACACGATGAACTTCATCCGCGAGCTCTACAACCGCGCGTACAAGAAGAAGTTCCGTTTCGAAACCTTCCTGGGCGCGTTCAAGTTCTACACGTCCTACACGCTGAAGACGTTCGACGGCAATCGATTCCTGGAGCGCTACGAGGACCGCGTCTGCATGGTGGCCCTGCACCTGGCCCGCGGTGACGAGAAGCTCGCCCTGCAGATGGTGGACGAGATCATCGAAGGCCGCTTCCAGCCGGCCACGCCCACGTTCCTGAACGCCGGCAAGAAGCAGCGCGGCGAGCTGGTCTCCTGCTTCCTGCTCCGCATCGAAGACAACATGGAATCGATCGGCCGGTCCATCAACTCGGCGCTGCAGCTGTCCAAGCGCGGCGGCGGTGTGGCGTTCGCGCTGACCAACATCCGCGAAGTCGGCGCCCCGATCAAGCAGATCGAGAACCAGTCCTCCGGCGTTATCCCCGTGATGAAGCTCCTCGAGGACAGCTTCTCCTACGCCAACCAGCTCGGTGCCCGCCAGGGTGCCGGCGCCGTGTACCTGCATGCGCACCACCCGGATATCTACCGCTTCCTGGACACCAAGCGCGAGAACGCGGATGAGAAGATCCGCATCAAGACCCTCTCGCTGGGCGTTGTCATCCCGGACATCACGTTCGAGCTGGCCAAAAAGGACGAGGACATGTACCTGTTCTCCCCGTACGACGTCGAACGCGTCTACGGCATGCCGTTCTCCGACGTCTCGGTCACCGAGAAGTACTACGAGATGGTGGACGATTCCCGGATCAAGAAGACCAAGATCAAGGCGCGCGAGTTCTTCCAGACCCTCGCCGAGATCCAGTTCGAATCCGGCTACCCGTACATCATGTTCGAGGACACCGTGAACCGGGAAAACCCGATCGACGGCAAAATCATCATGTCCAACCTGTGCTCGGAGATTCTCCAGGTTTCGCAGCCCACCACGTACCACGATGACCTGTCCTACGATGAGACCGGCAAGGACATTTCCTGCAACCTGGGTTCGCTGAACATCGCCAAGGCGATGGACAGCCCGGACTTCGGCCTGACCATCGAGACGGCCATCCGGTCCCTCTCGGCGGTCTCGGACATGTCCAACATCACCTCGGTGCCCTCGATCGCCCGCGGCAACGACCAGTCCCACGCCATCGGCCTGGGCCAGATGAACCTGCACGGCTACCTGGCCCGCGAGCGGGTCCACTACGGTTCCGAAGAGGGCCTGGACTTTACCAATATCTACTTCTACTCGGTGGTGTACCACGCGGTCCGCGCCTCCAACCTGCTGTCCATCGAGACCGGACAGACCTTCGGCGGCTTCGAGAAGTCCAAGTACGCCTCGGGCGAGTTCTTCGACAAGTACACGGAGCAGGAGTGGGTGCCGCAGACCGAGAAGGTTGCGGAGCTGTTCAAGAACATCCACATCCCCACCCAGGATGACTGGCGGGAGCTGAAGGCCTCCGTTATGGAGCACGGCATCTACAACCAGAACCTGCAGGCCGTCCCGCCGACGGGCTCGATCTCCTACATCAACAACTCCACCTCCTCGATCCACCCGGTGGCGTCCAAGATCGAGATCCGCAAGGAAGGCAAGCTGGGCCGCGTGTACTACCCGGCGCCGTACCTGACGAACGACAACCTGGAGTACTACCAGGACGCGTACGAGCTCGGCTACGAGAAGGTCATCGACACCTACGCCGCCGCCACCCAGCACGTGGACCAGGGCCTGTCCCTGACGCTGTTCTTCAAGGACACTGCCACCACGCGCGATATCAACCGGGCCCAGATCTACGCCTGGAAGAAGGGCATCAAGACCATCTACTACATCCGTCTCCGCCAGCTCGCACTGGAGGGAACTGAGGTGGACAACTGCGTCAGCTGCATGCTTTAATCTTCAACTAAATCTGGACGGTACGACGGCGGGCGCCCGCCCGCCATCGTACGCTTAACTTCAAAGAATAACCCAACTTTTAGGGGATGACATGACCGAGAAGGTCAAGCTGCTTAGCCACGTCGAAGCGATCAACTGGAACCGCATCCAGGACGATAAGGACGTAGACGTCTGGAACCGTCTGGTCAACAACTTCTGGCTGCCGGAGAAGATCCCGCTGTCCAACGACGTCCAGTCGTGGGCCACGCTGACCCCCGACGAGCAGCAGCTCACCATGCGCGTGTTCACCGGCCTGACCCTGCTGGACACCATCCAGGGCACCGTCGGCGCCGTCTCGCTGATTCCGGACGCTATCACCCCGCACGAGGAAGCCGTCTACACGAACATCGCGTTCATGGAGTCTGTGCACGCCAAGAGCTACTCCTCGATCTTCTCCACGCTGGCCTCCACCAAGGAGATTGACGAGGCATTCCGCTGGTCTACTGAGAACGTGAACCTTCAGAAGAAGGCCCAGATCGTCATGGACTACTACCAGGGCGACGATCCGCTGAAGCGCAAGGTGGCCTCCACGCTGCTGGAGTCCTTCCTGTTCTACTCGGGCTTCTACTTGCCCATGTACTGGTCCTCACGGGCCAAGCTGACGAACACGGCCGACCTGATCCGCCTGATCATCCGCGACGAAGCCGTCCACGGCTACTACATCGGCTACAAGTTCCAGAAGGGCCTTGAGGGCCTCTCCGAGGAGCGCAAGCAGGAGATCAAGGACTACACGTTCGAACTGCTCTTCGAGCTGTACGAGAACGAGGTCCAGTACACTCACGACCTCTACGATTCCGTTGGCCTGGCCGAGGACGTCAAGAAGTTCCTGCACTACAACGCCAACAAAGCACTGATGAACCTGGGCTACGAGGCCATGTTCCCGGCTTCCGTCACCGACGTGAACCCGGCCATCCTCTCGGCCCTGTCCCCGAACGCCGACGAGAACCACGACTTCTTCTCCGGGTCCGGTTCGTCGTACGTCATCGGCAAAGCGGTGAACACAGAGGACGACGACTGGGACTTCTAGTCCACCCCCTGTTGGTTGTTGAGCCCATATGAGGAGGGTCCCCCACGCTGATACGTGCGGGACCCTTCGCGCTCTCCGGTCAGGCTAACGTTTGCTTGTTCGCGAGGCCCGCATCTGCGCCTCCGCGCTGACACCGCCATCGGCCGCCCCGCACCGGCGGCTCCCACGGGACCGGCGGTGGGGACACCCTTCACCGTGAAATGCATAACGGCAACGTCGCCAGAATCACGATCGTCTCCGCCGTGCGGACGGACACGGTGACCACGACTGCGTTTGCGTCAACGCCGAAGAACGGAACCTACCTGCTCCTGGACGTACTGTGGGAGACCTAGGCGGGGAAGGCTAGCTCGAATCCCTTCTACTTCTCAGCCAAAGATGAAAGCGGCCGCAAAGCTGACCTCAGCATGTTTGCCGACAACCAGCTGGGCTCCGGTGACGTCCTGCCGGGCGACCAGTCCGAGGGTGTGTCGCGTTCGACATGGCGCCCGGGGCGGCGACGTGATTGAATCACGGGCTGCTTTCCCTCATCGCCGCTTCGAACGCCGGCAAACTGCGTTCGATCATGTCCTCGTTGGCTGTCAGGGAGATCCGGAAGAAGCCTGGCGTCTCGAACAGCACGCCCGGCAACACGAAGACATCCCGGCGGGCAAGTGAGTTGGTGAACGCCTCATCGTCCGAAATGGGGGACGTGACATACAGGTAGAACGTGCCTTCCGGCCGCCGGACGCGGTACCCCATGCCGCCGAGCACATCGACGAGACGGTCCCGGCGCCGCTGCAACTGGCCGACGTCGATGGTGAACTTCTCCAGTTCGGGAAGCGCGTGCTGCAGCAGGGCGTTCGGATACACCCAGCCCATCGCCACCTGCAGGCCAGTGATAGCCGGTTCCATCTCATCCCGCTGCGGCATGGTGGGCGGCAACGCCAGGTAGCCGACGCGCTGGCCTGGGGAGAGATGGGTCTTGCCGTAGGAGTAGGCCAGAAGCGTGTGCGGGTAGAACTCCACAGGGCTGTGGAATCGCAAGCCGTCGAACACGATCCGGTTGTAGGCCTCGTCCGAGATTAGGTAGATCCGCCGTCTAAGCCTGGCCGAGGCCGCCTCCAGCAGTTCGGCCAGCCGGACCAGTAATTCGGGTGGATAAATCCGCCCCGTGGGATTGTTGGGCGAGTTGACGATCACGGCCCGGGTGCGTTCCGTGATGGCGGCCTCGATCGCATCGAGGTCCAGGTCGAACGTGGTTGTGTTGATTTTCACCTTCACCGGTACGAGCCCGGCTTCAAGGATCAGCGGCTCGTATAGGAACCAGGGCGGCAGGCTGTAAATGATCTCGTCGCCGGGATCTGCGACGGTCTTCAGCGCAAGGGCGATGGCGGCGAAGCCACCGGTGGTGAGGTAAATATCCTCCGTCCGGAAGGGCACATCCAGCAGCCTGTGAAGGGATTGAGCGGCTGCTTCCCGGGCGGCTTCGCCGTTGGTCTGGTAGGCGAACCACTGATCATTCTGAGGAGTCAGCGCGTCCCGCAGCGTATTGACGTAGCGGTCAGCCGGCATCTGGTGCGGATTGCCGAAGGTGAAGTCGCAGCCCGGCACCTGCCCGGTCCCGCGGGCACTGTACTCCCGGATGTAGGCGCTAACCCGCTGAAAGGAGGGGATCGACGCCAGCCGGGCGGCGCGATCAGATACCGCCGAGGTTGTCTGGGATGTGGCTGTCGGATCGTTCATGTCAGCGCTCCTGTGTAGGGCAGCCCGGTGGGGCGGCAGTCGGTTGGGCGGCGCGCTGCCAAGCCAGCGGAGGCCGTTGTAAGAGCCATTGTTGACTCGACGACGCATTGGAGTAAAGACTCCGCGATAATGGCCCGGGCAAGGGCGTGCCTCCGGTGTCGGGTATTTACGTGGGTATAGGGTCGGGTGCTATGGCGCTGCGACTTGTTCAGGTGAATTTCAAGGCTCGGGATGACTCGGCCCTCGGCCGGTTTTGGGCGGAGGCGCTCGGCTGGGGTGTTTCCAGCGAGGGACCCGGAGTGACAAATGTTGAGCCCGTGGGCTTTGCCTGGCCGGACCCCGCCGCCGTCTGCATCGATGTCGTCACCGTCCCGGACCCCGAGACAGTGAAGTACCGCGCGCACCTCGATCTGGCCACCACCTCTGCGGCCCATCACGCGGAGCTGGTCGCGCGGCTGTTGGAGCTCGGTGCGACGCTCGCGGATGTGGGCCAGGGTGATGTGCCGTGGACAGTCCTAGCCGACCCGGAGGGCAATGTGTTCTGTGTGCTGGAGCCGCGACCGATCTACCGGGACACCGGGCCGATTGCCACGGTGGTGGTCAACTGCGCGGATCCGCGGGCCCTGGCCCGGTTCTGGGGCGAGGCCACGGACTGGACCGTGCACGAGGTGAACGACGACCATGCGAGGCTGCGTTCGGCCAAGGGCGTCGGGCCGTATCTGGAATTACTTCGCACGTCTGGCGTGGAGACGGTGTGGAACCGTGTCCATCTCGACGTGATGCCGTACCCGGGTGATGATCAAGCGGCAGAAGTGGCCAGGCTGCGGGCGCTGGGCGCCACGGGCGCCGACGTCCGCCAGGGCGATGTGCCATGGGTATGCCTCGCCGACACTGAGGGTAACGAGTTCTGCGTCCTCACCCCGGGCTGACGCCGGGTCACTGACAGCCAGATTCGAAGCGCTGTCCGTCTGGTCGAAGGCGGCGACCCAAGGGCTTACATGTACGCTTGGTGACCACAGGTGTACATTTGAAGAATGTCCACCATCAACATCACCGACGCGCGTTCCCATCTGCCGGAACTCGTCAGAGTGGCTGAATCGGAGCCGGTATTCATTGAGCGCCGGGGGCGAAGGGCAGCCGTTCTCGTGTCCCCGGAGCGCTACGAGCAGATGCTCGACGCCTTGGAAGAAGTCGAAGATATCGCAGCGTTCGACGAGGCGATGGCCGAAGAGGGCGAAAATATCCCCTGGGCCCAGGTGAAAGTCGATCTTGGCTGGGTATGACCAGCTATCGGATTGAGCTGCGCCCTGCGGCCCTTCGGGCCCTCAGACAGATCCATCCGAACGACCGCGATCGTATCCACGGCGCCATCGCACTCCTCGGGTCCGATCCGCGACCGCCCAAGGCCATCGCCTTGCGTGGACGTCCGGGATTTCGGGTCCGGGTTGGCGACTATCGGATCATTTATACAATCCAGGACGATGTGCTGCTGGTGGTTGTTGTCACCGTTGGTCATCGGCGCGATGTCTACAGCAGTAGGCTGTCGGCTATTCGCTAGTCCCGCTCGGCTGCCTCCGTCGCTGCGGCGGCTGCCAGGCGCCGCCTGCGGCAGCACCGCCGTCGGCCGCCCTTCACCGAACCGCAGGCGCCATTTCCGTCTGATGCGCGCACAATAATAAGGACAGGCCGGGCCTGGCCGGCCCTGGTTTCCGGAGTCGAGGACGGTCACCGTGAGAGCGATTCAGGCCAAGGCCACAGTGCTGCTGATGGCGGCGCTCCTTTTGGGCGGTTGCGGCTCCGGCGCCGGAAGTCCCGCGGCGTCCCCCGGGCCGGGGACAGCGACGACGGGAGCGGTCACCCCTGGAGCGCCAGTTATCACCATCAAGGACTTCGAGTATGGCGCGCCGCTGACCGTTGCGCCGGGCACAATTGTCACGGTCACCAACATGGATTCAGCGGGCCATACCGTCACCGCGGACCAGGGCCAGGCATTTGACGTGGATGTGCGGGGAAGCGGCGGGACGGCCACGTTCACAGCGCCGTCGGCACCCGGGTCCTACCCCTACTTTTGCACGTATCACCCCAATATGCGCGGGACGCTGATAGTCAAATGAACGTGGCACTGAGGGTACTGACAGCACTGGCTTTGTTCATCGATGCCGGGGTCCATATTTATCTGGCCCCCGGCTACCAGGCGGCCTCACCTGGCGGAATCGGACAAGGCAACTTGTTCTATCTCGAATCGGCGGCGGCGGTGCTGACGGCGCTGTGGGTTCTGTTCCGCGGCAGCAGAGCCTCCTTTGCCCTGGCCCTGGTGGTGGCCCTGAGCGCATTCGTGGCCGTGGTGTTGTACCGGTATGTGGATATCCCGGCCTTCGGACCCTTCCCTGCCATGTATGAGCCTGTGTGGTTTTTTGAGAAGTCGCTCAGCGCCGTGGCTGAAGGAGCCGGAGCGCTACTGGCCGCTGCGGGCCTGGTGCGTACCAAGCCCAAGGTACGGTCCGGCAGCGGATAGTGGGTCGTCAGGGCATCGGTGCGGGTGGGAGGTTTTTGGCGGCCGGCCCTTGGATGACGGTGCCGTCGGTGCTGAATCGCGAGCCGTGGCAGGGGCAGTCCCAGGTGGCGTCGGCGGTGTTGAAGCCGACGGTGCAGCCCAGATGGGTACAAGTGGCGGAGACGGCGTGGACCTGCCCGTCCGCGTCTTTGTAGACGGCCGTGCTCTCGCCGTTGACTGTCATGACTGTCCCCTCACCCGGCGACAGCTCCGTGTGGCCGGGCCGGCCGCGGAGTTTGCCGGCCAGGACAGTTGCCACGGTCTTGATGTTCTCCTTCATGAACCGTCGCGCGCTGGCTGCCGGGGTAATCCGGTTGCTGTTGAACACCGAGGCCCAGGGGTTCTCCCGGCCGCTGAGGGTGTCAGTGAGAATGAGAGCGGCGGCGGTTCCGTTGGACAGGCCCCATTTGCGCAGACCGGTGATCACGTACACGTGTTTGGCAGTGGGGGACATGAGACCGGCGTAGGGCAGCCCGTCGAGCGGGATGCCGTCCTGTGTTGACCAGCGGTAGGCGACCTTGTCCACGCCGAGGCGGTCGTGGGCGAAGGCTGCGAGTCTGTTGTACCGCTCGGCCGTGTCGCCGGGCTCCGATACGCGGTGGCCTTCGCCGCCGGTAAGCACGTAGCTTGTACCGTTGACGCTGGCGGTCAGAATGGACCGCATCGGTTCGTCGACGCTGATGAACGTGGCGTCCAGCGGTGGGGTGTCCACGCGTCCGGCGACAAGATAGGAACGGTGCGGATGACACCGCAGGTAGAAGAGGCCCTGGCCGCTGAACGGCACATTCGTGGCGACGATGATGTCGCGGGCCCGGACGGTGCCGTGTCCGGTATCGACGACGGCCGGGGAGCCGTCGTGGATTCGCTCCGCCCGGGTCTGCTCGAAGACGAAGCTGCCCTCACCATCGACCACGCGGGCCAGACCCTGAAGGTATTTCACGGCATGGATTTGCGCCTGCCCATCGAATCGGGCCGCACCCTTGACCGGGAAGGGCAGCGGCACCTCGGTGGTGAAGGCTGCGGGAAGGCCGAGCCGGGCCGCAAGGTTGGCTTCGCCGCGCACGAGGTCGAGCGCGTTATCGGTTTCGGCGTAGGTGTAGTTGGCGACGCGGCGGAAGTCACAGTCGATGGCTTCCTCGGCCACCAGCTGCGCGACGTGTTCGACTGCGGACTGGTTGGCCTGCCCGTACGTGCGGGCGGTTTCGTCGCCGTGTTTGCGTGCAAGGTCCGTGTAGGCAAGGCGGTGAAGGGAGGTGACCTTGCCGGTGGTGTGGCCGGTGACGCCGGTTCCGACGCGGGCGGCGTCGATGACCGCGACGGTCTGGCCGGTGCGTTTGAGCGCCAACGCGGCGGTCAGCCCGGCGATGCCCGCCCCGATAACCGCGACGTCCACCTCCAGATCCCCGCGCAGGACGGGATAATCGGTGGTTCCGGCGGTAGCGACCCAGAGGGAGACCGGTTCACCTTCGGGCCGTCCACTGTTCGATGCGTCATTCACTGCGTCACCTCAGGATCACCCGGTACTGCTCGGCTGTGTTAGGGCTGCGTCAGCAGCCGCCGACGCCGAGGGGACTCACGGCGACCGTCCCGAGGATTTCACGCCCCGGGGGACGGCCGCCGTCGTCGGTTTTCCACGAACCGTGGAGGCGCTACATAGGGCTTCCCTTCATCTTCTCCATGGCATCCCGGCCGAGCCAGAGGCCCAGGCCCACCATGCCAACGCCCAGAACCAGGTGCAGCCAATTGTCGGCGGTGTTGAACGGGACGAAGTTGGCGGCCGCGTTCATGTCGATGACCAGGCCGTAGATCCACAGCAGCAGGTACACAACGCCGCCGCCAAGGAAGAACCAGCGGGCCATCGAGTTTGTCCGGGCCATCGCAATGCCGGCCGCGCCAAACAGCAGATGGACGATGTTGTGCAGGATGGACACTTGGAAGACTCCAAGCAGCATGGCCCCGGACTCATGTCCGGCAAAGGTCATGGCGCCGTAATTGGTGGTGATTCCCGGGATAAACCCGAGGACTCCAACCAGCAGGAAAACGGCACCAGTGCCTATGGCGGTGTTGTGAAGCGTCAACCCCATCATGTGGTGTTGAGCGGGGTGTGAAGCGGTAGTCATTGGTCTCCCTTTCACGCAAACTGCCGGCTCTTCAGATGGAGAACCGGCCTGGCGGCAAGGAGTCGCAGGAATCCTGCCGACGCCCACATCGTACTCCGGAAAACCGTGTGTGGGCAGGGGAAACAGAGCCTGGGGGGCCTCGCCCAGGCGTTGACCGGGCGCGGCCATCTTTCCCAGAAGCCGCAGTCGCTGACATGCTTGTGTTGTGACCTTAGTCTCGACGCAGCCACCCCGTACCGCGCTCACTTGGAAGTTGGTGCCAGCGGTCCTGCTCTCGGCGTCCGGGGTGTTGCTATTCGGCGTCGAGAATGACCTCGTGGGCTACAGCGTGCTGGTTTTGAGCCTGGTCACGGCCGCACTGATCGACCGCGAATTCGTGCGGCACCTCGCGCTGATTGCGGCGGGAATGGTGATCATCAGCCTGGTTCCGCTGAACGCGGATTTGAGCATCCCGCACATGACCCTGATGGGTGGTGCCCTCGCGTTGGCCGTGCTGGTGCCGTGGCTGGTGTCGCGGTTCGTCTACCGCGAGAAGATCATCAAATTTCCGGTAAACACGGGCCGCAAATGGCCTTTGTCAGCGAAGCTGTACCTGATCGCTGTTGTAGCACTCGGCTACCTGATCCTGCCTGTGTACCTGATACGCACGGAGGTGTATCAGAACTGGCCGGACGCGTCCGACCCCACCATCTTCTGGCGCCTTTTTCTCGGCGTGAACGCTGTTGGAATTTGGGACGAGCTGTTCTTCATCTGCACCACCTTCACGCTCCTGCGGCGGCACTTCCCGGACTGGCTCGCCAACATCCTGCAGGCCGTGGTCTTCTCGTCTTTCCTGTGGGAGATCGGCTACATGGCCTGGGGACCGCTCCTGACGTTCCCGTTCGCGCTGCTGCAGGGATACACCTTCAAGCTGACCAAGTCGTTCACCTATGTTGTGACGGTGCACTTGGTCTTCGACTTCGTGCTGTTCCTCGCACTCGTGCACGCGCACAACCGCGACTGGCTGCCGATCTTCTGGTATTGAGGCCTGCTTGCGTGGATCAGAGCCAATTGTGAAAGCGGCACTTTCACCAGTTATCCGACGGCGGTCCCGCCGGAGCGGCTGTACCAGGAGCGGTCGTACCTGGTGAGCACAGTAAAGCCATGGTGGGACAGATCGAGTACGTTCACGACGCCGAGGCTACGTCCCGGCTATGAATGACATCCTCAGCCGAAGGGATGCTGGTCGTTGAGCGTGTCGGGGCCTATCCCGATGGACGTACTGGCTGACGCAGCACAGTCCTTAGCTTCCCCGAAGCCACTCACTTGGGGTCGTCCAGGTAGATCTCCTGGTGGTTCCCGTTTGGAACCAGGTTATGGGCGGGCAGGAACTTACTGTGCAGCCTGGCAAGGGTCGGCACCTCCCCGCTGTTCGGCCCCACGTGCATGATCTGGGCGCAGGCCTTCGTGAAAGCTTTCGCTCCGCAGGCTGGCCGGCGGTTCACCCATGCTTGCTTTCGCCTTATCGACGGCATCCTTCAAACATCGCCGCCGTCAGCCAGCCCGGTTCAAAGACGATCATCATCCGCCAGTTCAGTTTGTCTCGGTTTCCGTGGATGAAGTCCTGGATGTCGTCCGCCCACCACAAACCTTCCGGCGGTGCTTCCACGAAGGGCTTGCCCATTTGTTTTCTAGCGTTCCTTGGTGTTCCAAACTTTGACACTGATCTTGAGTTTTAGGCAGCGTTTTTCATTCGGGCGTTGTCGATGTAGCCGTTGACGTGGCGGTCGATGGTGGCCA